>NZ_JAVDUI010000001.1:1863643-2195465 GCF_031456275.1 Falsarthrobacter nasiphocae | reverse complement strand
CGCGGAGAGGACCGGCGACAGGTGGCAGAGCAGGGGCGGGGCGACACCGGCGGACGCGCAGGCTTCCTCGACGAGGGCAGCCCGGGTCGGGTCGTTGGTCTCCACGCAGAGTCGCACGCTGCCCTGTGCGGAGGCCGCGGCCAGACGGACGCACTCCTCGACCGCTGCATCCCGCGTTCCCACGGGCAGGACGCCGGTGAGACGCCCGTCATCGAACGTCACGACGGGCCAAGGCCCGGCCGCCGCCAGAGGGCTCGGCTCGGGTGCGGGGCCCGCGGCCGTCTCCTGTGCGGCTCCCCCTGCCGCGGCGTGTCCGGCCCCTCGGCCCCCAGCGAGCAGGGTCTTCACGCTCGGCATCGTTGCGAACAGCGGCAGACGGGGCCGCGCGGTCTCAGCGTGAACCCCCGCCACGGCGCGAACGTCCTCGGCCCCTGAGGGCCCGCCCTCCGCGGGGCGGCACCGCACCAGGGTATCGACGAGCTCGGCCGTCTGCCACCCAATGCTGCCCGAGTCCACGACCGTCACCGGGACGGCCGCGCCCTCGGCACCCAGCCGCGCTGACTCCCACGTCCCAGACAGCCTCGCGGACATGGTCACGACGACGACGGATGCCGCCCCCGCCTCGACGCACCGCGCGATCGCGTCGGCGAACGCCTGAGGCGCCGGCCTGGCCGTGGTGACGGCCCGGCCCGTCGCGTGGGCCATCGCCATCTCCGCCGCGGCCTTGGCGCCGCTGGCCCGGAGGGGCTCCCCGTCGATGAGGACGGGCACGCTCACGTACGCGTCGGCTCGCGCCAGGCGCGGCTCCGCCGAGGCCGGGCCCGAGGTAGGGCCCGCCGCCGGGCCGCCGAGCAGCTCGACCTCGGCCGTCGAGTCCGCGATGACGGCCATCGCTACGGCTTCGGGACGATGCTCACGAGCTTCGGGGCGCGCACAATGACCTTGAGCACCTCGCGGCCCTCGAGCAGGCGCACGACGGGTTCGGCGGCCAGCGCCTGGCGCTCGAGCTCCTCCGGAGCGATGTCCGGGGCGACCTCGAGCTTGGCCCGGACCTTGCCCTGGACCTGGACGACGGCCGTGACCGTCTCCGCCACGAGCAGGGACGGGTCCACCTCGGGCAGCGCCGAATTGGCCACGAAGCCCTCGCCGCCCAGCAGCTCCCACATGTCCTCGGCCGTGTAGGGCGCGATGAGGGAGAGCAGCTGCGCCAGCACCTGCGCGGCCTCGCGGACCGCGGGGTCGGCGGCTCCGGCGCCCGTGTCGATGGCCTTGCGTGCCGCGTTCGTCAGCTCCATGAGCTTGGCGACGACGACGTTGTACTTGGCCTGCTCCAGCAGCTCCGCAGACTGCGCGAGCGTCTGGTGCGTGACCCGCCGCAGGCCCGGCTCCTGAGTGGAGGCGAGCTCGCCGCTCGTGCCAGCGTCCCGCACGTCCCGCGCCACGCGCCACGCGCGGGCCAGGAACTTCGAGGACGCGCCCGGCGACACATCGGCCCAGTCGACGTCGTCCTCCGGAGGCGAGGCAAAGAGCATGGTGAGCCGGACAGCATCCACGCCGAAGAGCTCCAGCTGCTCCCCCAGGTTGACGCCGTTGCCGAGCGACTTGCTCATGGCCTTGCCATTGTTGATGACCTGACCCTGGTTGAGGAGGGCTGTGAAGGGCTCCACGAAGTCCACGAGGCCCATGTCGTGGAGGACCTTCGTCACGAAGCGTGCGTAGAGCAGGTGGAGGATCGCGTGCTCGACGCCGCCGACGTACCGGCCGACGGGCATCCACTCGTTGACTTTCTCGCGCTCGAACGGCGCGTCCTCGCACCCCGGCGAGGTGTAGCGCAGGAAGTACCAAGAGGAGTCGACGAAGGTGTCCATCGTGTCCGAGTCCCGCTGAGCCGTGCCGCCGCAGGAGGGGCACTCGACCGTCCGCCAGGCCTCGGCCGCGGCGAGGGGGCTCTCGCCCTTCGGCGCGAGCTGCTCGCCCTTGAGATCCTCCGGCAGGCGCACCGGCAGTTGGTCCTCGGGGACCGGCACCTCGCCGCACGCCTCGCAGTGGATGATCGGAATGGGGGTGCCCCAGAAGCGCTGGCGGGAGATGAGCCAGTCCCGCAGGCGGTAGTTGATGGACGCCTCGCCCGTGCCGCGCGAGCCGAGGAGCCGGATGGCGGCCTCGATGGCCTCGTCCTTGGCCAGGCCGTCAAGCTCGCCTGAGTTCTTGGCGACGCCCGGGGTCAGGCTCGCCTCCCCGGAGACGGCGGGGTCCTCGTCGTCGTTCTCCACGACAGCGCGGATGGGCAGGTTCATCGCCTTCGCGAACTCGATGTCGCGGGCATCGTGCGCGGGGACGGCCATGATGGCGCCCGTCCCGTAGTCGGCGAGGACGTAGTCGGAGATCCACACGGGGATGTTCTCGCCCGTGACGGGGTTGACGGCGTAGCGGCCGGAGAAGACGCCGGTCTTCTCGCGGTCTGTAGCCTGGCGCTCGATCTCCGAGGCGGCCTTGACGGACTCGCGGTAGGCCTCGAAGGCCTCGCGCTGCTCGCCGACGACGATCTCGTCGGCGAGGGCCGAGTCCACGGCGACGACCATGAACGTCGCGCCGAAGAGGGTGTCGGGGCGCGTCGTGAAGACCTCGATCTGCCGGGCCGGGGCGACCTCGTTGGCCAACAGGGCGAACCGCACATTGGCGCCCTTGGAGCGGCCGATCCAGTTCTTCTGCATGAGGAGCACGCGGTCGGGCCAGTGGCCCTCAAGCTGCGCCATGTCGTCGACGAGGCGGTCCGCGTAGTCCGTGATCTTGAAGTACCACTGGTTGAGCTTCTTCTTCGTCACGAGGGTCCCGCAGCGCTCGCAGGCGCCGTCGACAACCTGCTCGTTGGCGAGCACCGTCTGGTCCTTGGGGCACCAGTTGACGGGCGAGTCCTTGCGGTAGGCGAGCCCGCGCTTGTAGAACTCGAGGAAGATCCACTGGGTCCAGCGGTAGAACTCGGGGTCGGACGTGTGCAGACGGCGGGACCAGTCGAGGCTGAGGCCATAGCGGCGGAAGGAGGACGCCTGGACCTCGATGTTCTTGTACGTCCACTCGGCGGGGTGGCTGTTGTTCTTGATGGCCGCGTTCTCGGCGGGCAGGCCGAACGAGTCCCAGCCGACGGGGTGCAGGACGTTGTAGCCCTTGAAGCGCCACCAGCGGGCGGCGACGTCGCCGATCGCGTACGCCTCCGCGTGACCCATGTGGAGGTCGCCGGAGGGGTAGGAGAACATGTCCGCCACGTAGCGGCGCTCCCGCGTGTCGCCGGGCTGTGGCTCGAAGACCTTGGCCTTCTCCCAGCTGCCCTCCCACTTGGCCTCGACGGCATGGACGTCGTAGTCGGTCTCGGTCGAACGCTCGTCGTTCACGTTTCTCCTCCGGGGCGTGGGTGCGTGGGCCCAATCCGGGCCACACCAACTTTAGCCCAGTGCCCGGGCCCGCCTCACGGCGCGCTGCGGAGCGGACGACGACGGGGCCGAGGGGGCCGGTCGCCGCACCCGAGCCCGGGAGGCACAGACAAGGGCCGCGCCCTCCCCCGGTGTCCCGGCGGCAGGCGCGGCCCTCGTGTCAGTCGAGGCGGACGCTACTGAACGTCCTCGTCAACCCAGTCGAAGGTCTTCGTGACGGCCTTCTTCCAGAGGCGCATCTGGCGATCGCGCTCCTCGTCAGCCATGGCGGGCACCCAGCGGGTGTCCTCGGCCCACTGCGCGCGGAGCTCGTCCATGTCCCGCCAGAAGCCGACGGCGAGGCCTGCGGCGTACGCAGCGCCGAGGGCCGTGGTCTCCGTGATCTCGGGGCGGATGACCGGCACGCCGAGGATGTCGGCCTGGAACTGCATGAGCGCGTCGTTCGCGGTCATGCCGCCGTCCACCTTCAGCTCCTCGAACGGGACCTCGGCGTCGGCGTTGACGGCGTCCAGGACCTCGCGGGTCTGGAACGCCGTCGCCTCGAGAGCCGCGCGGGCGATGTGCCCGCGGTTGGCGAACCGGGTGAGTCCGACGATGGCACCGCGAGCCTCGGACCGCCAGTAGGGCGCGAAGAGGCCGGAGAAGGCCGGGACGATGTAGACGCCGCCGTTGTCCTCCACCGACGCGGCGAGGCGCTCGACCTCGGGTGCCGAGGAGATCAGCTTGAGGTTGTCGCGCAGCCACTGGATGAGCGAGCCGGCGACGGCGATCGACCCCTCGAGGGCGTAGTGGGCCGGCTGGTCGCCGATCTTGTAGCCGACCGTCGTCAGGAGGCCGTTCTTCGAGTGGACGATCTCCTCGCCCGTGTTGAAGATGAGGAAGCAGCCGGTGCCGTACGTGTTCTTGGCCTCGCCGGCCTCGAAGGCGGCCTGGCCGAAGGTCGCGGCCTGCTGGTCGCCGAGGATGCCCGCGATGGGCACCTCGCGCAGGAGCTGGTCGCTGTGGACCGTGCCGTAGACCTCGGAGGACGAGCGGATCTCCGGGAGCATGGAGGCGGGGACGCCGAACTCCTTGAGGATGCTCTCGTCCCACGAGAGGCTCTTGAGGTCCATGAACATCGTGCGGGACGCGTTCGTGACGTCGGTGACGTGCACGCCGCCGTCGGTGCCGCCCGTGAGGTTCCAGAGGACCCACGTGTCAGTCGTGCCGAAGAGGAGGTCCCCGGCCTCGGCCTTCTCGCGGGCGCCCTCGACGTTGTCGAGGATCCACTTCACCTTCGTGCCGGAGAAGTAGGTGGCGAGCGGCAGGCCGCAGATGTCCTTGAAGCGGTCGAGGTCCTTCTCGGGGCCCGCAAGCTCATCGACGATCGGCTGCGTGCGCGTGTCCTGCCACACGATGGCGTTGTACACGGGCTTGCCCGTGTTCTTGTCCCAGACCACCGCGGTCTCTCGCTGGTTGGTGATGCCGACGGCCTCGATGTGGTGGCGGGTCAGGTTGGCCTTGGACAGGGCGTTTCCGATGACCTCGCGGATGTTGTCCCAGATCTCGGTGGCGTCGTGCTCAACCCAGCCGGCCTTCGGGAAGATCTGCTCGTGTTCCTTCTGCCCGACAGAGACGATCTTTCCGTCGTGGTCGAAGATGATCGCTCGCGAGGACGTCGTGCCCTGGTCGATGGCGATGACGTACGACTTGTCGTTCTTCGTCATGGTGTTTCTCCTAACGTCGTTGTCGAAGAGGTTCAGGCGATGAGGCCGTGGACGAGGACGGCCAGGAGGCCACCCAGGATCGGGCCCACCACGGGGACCCAGGAGTAGGCCCAGTCGGAGCCGCCCTTGCCCTTGATCGGGAGGATGGCGTGGGCGATGCGCGGTCCGAGGTCACGCGCGGGGTTGATGGCGTAGCCCGTCGGTCCACCGAGGGACGCGCCGACGCCGACGACCGCGAAGGCGACGAGGATGCCGCCGAGGCCTGCAGGGGCCTTTGCCGGGACCATGAGGATGAAGAGGACGAGGGCTGCCGTGGCCAGGATCTCGGTGACGAGGTTCATGCCGTAGCTGCGGATCTCCGGGCCCGTCGAGAAGACGCCCAGCTTCATGGCCGGGTTCTCCTCCTGGTCGAAGTGGTCCTTGTAGGCGAGCCAGCAGAGGACGGCGCCGAGGAAGGCGCCGATCATCTGGGCCACGATGTAGAGGCCCAGGTTGCCGGCCGTCTTCGCGATGCCGGGCGCGAGCTCGGCCACGTGCGGGTCCGCCATGAAGGCGACCGTCACGGCCGGGTTCAGGTGGGCGCCGGAGGCCGCCGCCACGAGGATGCCCGCGAGGACCGCGAAGCCCCAGCCGAAGTTGACCATGAGGAAGCCGGTGCCGTAGCCCTTGGTCTTCACGAGGATGTTGTTGGCGACGACGCCGCCACCGAGGAGCAGGAGCACGGCCGTGCCCAGGAGCTCCGCGATGAACTGTGTTCCGTTCATGCTGATACCTCTTTGAATCAGTAGAAGTTCTTGTGGGGATGCCGCGGAGCGTACCCTGCGGCAGGCGGAGTGACCTGTGACTAGGCGAGGGCGCCCGTCTCAAGGTCAATCCGGTGGCGCTCGCTGAAGACGTCGAGCACGTGCGCGCGCTCTGCGTCCTTCTCGGCCTCGCTCAGGCCCTTCGCCGCGGCGAAGGCGTCGAGGATGGCCTCGAGCATGTCTCCGGTGGCTAGGCCCCGGAAGGCGAGCGATGTGCGACGGATGAGGATGTCTGCGACATGCTCGACCTGCTCATGCTCAAGGAGGAAGTCGAGCTCGCGCACCGACAGCTCGGGGCTGCCTGCGATGAGCTCGTCCTTCTCGGCGCGGAGGTAGTCCGCCACCGTGTCGGCGCGCAGGCCGTAGCGCTCGAGGAGCACCGCGTACCGGTCAGCGCCGATCGTGTCGTCGGCACGCGCCGCGATCCACGCACGGACGGCCTGCTCGTTCGCGGGGAAGCCCTCGCCGCCGCCGATGTACATGCCGAGCGTGCTCACCTCGCGCTCCTTGCCCAGGAGCTCGAGGACGTCGTTGGTCAGGTGCTCGGAGAGCGCCCGGAAGGTGGTCCACTTGCCGCCGACCACAGAGATGACCTTCGCCCCGTGCTGGTCGCGCTTCTCGAACCGGTAGTCGCGAGAGACGAACCCGGGGGCCGTGTCGTCGTGGCGCGGGAGGGGGCGCACACCGGAGAACGTGTAGACGATCTGATCCCGAGTGACGGGGATCGAGGGGAAGACGTGCTTGACGAGTTCGAAGAAGTACTCGATCTCCTCGTCCGTGCAGACGGCCTGCTCCCGCATGTCGTCGTCAAGGTCGGTCGTGCCCACGAGCACGCGGTCCCCCATCGGGTAGATGAGGACAATCCGGCCGTCGGTGTGCTCGAAGAAGATCTCGCGTCCGCGCGTCGCGGCGAGAAGCTCCGGGTGGTCGAGGACGATGTGCGAGCCCTTGGTTCCGCCCATGTAGCGCGTCTCGTCGTCCATGGCCTCGTTGGTCTGATCTGTCCAGGCGCCGGAGACGTTGAGGACCACGTCCGCCTTGAAGTCGAACTCCTCGCCGGAGATCTCGTCCTTGAGGCGCACCCCCGCGTCGGAGAAGCCGACGGCGGTCACGTAGTTGCTCGCCCGGGCCTTGTCTCCCGTCGCGAGACCGTCGTTGAGGACGTCGAGGGTGAGGCGCTCCGGATTGTGGACGGAGGCGTCGAAGTAGGTCGCCGTGTATCGGACGTCGTCGCGCATCTGCGGGAAGAGCTCGCGGGACTTCTCGGCTCCGAGGAACTCGTGCTTGGGCACGGAGCCGCCGATCCGGGAGAAGGAGTCGTAGATGGACAGGCCGGCCTTGATGAGCGCGGCCCCACGCTCCTGCGGGGCGCCCGACTTGTGCGTGAGGAAGCGCAGCGGCGCGTTGAGGATGCCGGAGAACGTGGAGAAGATCGGGATCGTCGTCTGGAGCGGCTTGACGTAGTGCGGAGCGATCTTGAGGAGGTTGTTGCGCTCGACCACGGACTCCTTGACCAGCCGGAACTCGCCGTTCTCAAGGTAGCGAATGCCGCCGTGGATCATGTGGCTGGATGCGCCGGAGGCCCCGGAGCAGTAGTCCTCGCGCTCAATCAGGGCGACGTCGATCCCCTGAAGCGCAAGGTCGCGGAAGGTTCCGACGCCGTTGATTCCGCCGCCGATGATGAGGACGGTGGCGTTGGGGCGCTCCCGCAGGCTGGCGACGCGGGCTCGGATCTGCGACGTGACGGACAAGACTCCTCCTTCGTCCGGGCGGTGAGCCCGGAGTGTGACGTGTGTTTCACCTAACATCTACGCCCCTGCCGGGGTAGACTCAACGGCGATGCACGAACGTGCACGCGTCCCGCTCGCAACCCCGAGGAGTCCGGGAAACATGGGCAAACCCACCCCCGATCAGGCCGTCATCGCTGCACGAATGCACTATCTCGAGGGCCGGACCATGGAGTCCATCGCCCACGAGTTCAAGACGAGCCGTTCCACAGTCTCACGGTGGATCGCCCGCGCCCGGGACCTGGGCCACGTCGAGATCCATGTCCACCCCTCGCTCGACACCCCCGCCCAGCTCGAGCGCCGCATCGCCGAGCGGTACGGGATCGGCGCCGTCGTCGTCCCCTGTTCGCCCCGCGCACGCTCGTCCGAGGTCCTCGAGTCCACGGCAGCGTTCGCGGCGAGACTGATCGCCTCTGAGGTGGTCCCGGGATCGGTCATCGGCGTCGCCTGGGGCTCGACGATCTCCGCCGTCGCCCGCCACCTGCCGCCCAAGAAGACCAACGAGACGACCATCGTCCAGCTCAACGGCGCCGGCAACACCTTCACGAGCGGCATCCACTACACGAGCGAGATCCTGCGCCGGTTCGGCCAGGCCTTCGGCGCCTCGATCGAGCAGTTTCCCGTCCCCGCGCTCTTCGACTCACCGCTCACCCGCGAGCTCATGTGGAAGGAGCGCTCGGTGGCCCGCATCACCGCGCTCCAGGCGCGCATGTCCATGGCGGTCTTCGGCATCGGCGCCCTGGACCCGGAGAGCCCGTCCCACGTGTATGTCGGCGGGTACCTCGAGCCCGCGGACCTGCGGGAGCTGGAGCGCCTGGGCGTCGCGGGAGACATCGCCACGCGCTTCTTCCTCGCCGACGGCAGCGACGAGGGCATCCCCGTCAACGCCCGGTCCTCTGCGCCTGAGTTCGACGTTCTCCTGCGCGCGCCGAAGCGCATCTGCGTCCTGTCCTCCGCCGCGAAGGTCCCTGGCCTGCGGGCGGCGCTCGCGGGCGGGTACATCACGGACGTCGTCCTCGACGACAAGGCCGCCCGGCGCCTGCTCGCGGAGGACGGCCCCGCCGCCCGGCCCTGAGCCTCGTCGTCGTCTCTTCGCCCACCTCGAGCCGGATCCCGGGACTCCACCCCGACGCCCGGGCCTCACCTGCGTCCTCGCCCCAAGGCTCTGCCCCGATCCCCGCGCTACGCTGAGAATCATGACTGCCCTGCTCGACGCCTCCCGCCCCGAGGCCACCCCCGTCATCCGCGACGTCGCCGCCCACGGGGCCACGGTGAGGGTCTTCGAGTACGAGCTCCCGCCACGGGAGTCGGCGTCCGGCGCGCCGGTCTTCCTCGGCGTGCACGGCTTCCGCGGCGACCACCACGGGTTCGAGCAGATCGTCCTCCGCACGGGCGGCACGTGGCTCGTGCCGGACGCCCCGGGCTTCGGGGCCTCGACTCCCATGTCGGACGGGACGGAGCACTCGGCCGAGGGCTACGCGTCCGCCTACGCCAAGGTCCTCGCGGACACTGCCCGCCGCTTTCCGGGCCGTCCGGTGGTCCTCGTGGGGCATTCGTTCGGCTCCGTCGTCGTCTCCCGCCTCCTCTCCCCGGGCGCGCGGCAGGATGGGGCCGACGACGCCGGCCTGGCGGCGGTCAAGGCCGCCGTCCTCGTCAACCCGATCTCCGTGCCCGCGCTCGAGGGAACCCCGCGCGCCGCGACTCTCGCCGCCGAGGCGTACTACGCCGCCGCGACGCGCCTGCCCGGGTGGCTGGGGAAGCCCCTCGTGCGGTCCCGGCTCATCACGGACTCCATGTCCGTCATGATGCGCACGTCCACGGACCGCGAGATGCGCCGGTACATCGACGAGCAGCACCGGGCCTACTTCGCCGGGTTCGCGAGCCGGGACGTCCTCGCGGAGGCGTACGCGTCCTCCATCCGGGACTCGGTCCGCGAGTGCGCGGGGGCCTTTACGCTGCCCACGCTGCTCGTCACGGGCTCGCGGGACGCGTTCGGGACCCCCGAGACCCAGGCCCGGCTTGCGGCCCTCATGCCGCAGGCGCGGGTCCACGAGATCGCGGGCGTGGGGCACCTCATCCACTACGAGCGCGCGGGAGAGGCGGCGGAGGCCATCGCCGCGTTCGTCCGCGAGGTCGTCGGCGAGTCTGCCGGAGAGACTGGGAGGGGCTCGGCATGAGCAAGGCGCCCGAACAGAGGCTGAGGATCGGGTTCGACGCCCGGTACACGCGCCTCGAGCGGCACGACGGCATCTCCCGGTTCGGCGCGAACCTCGCCGCCGCCGCGTCCCGGCTCGCGGACGTGACGCTCATCGTCTCCGACCCGCGGCAGCTCGACATGCTCCCGGACCTGCCGCACGTCCTCGCGACCCCGCCGACCTCCTGGCGCGAGCCCGCCACGATGCACTCGCTGCGGGACCTCGAGGTGGACGTGGTCTTCTCCCCCATGCAGACGATCGGCTCGTTCTTCAAGCGCCACCCCCTGGTCCTGACGATCCACGACCTCATCTACTACGAGCACCGGACCCCGCCCCGGAACCTGCCGGCCGCCGTCCGCGCGCTGTGGCGGGTCTACCACCTCTCCTACGCGCCTCAGCGCTGGCTCCTCGGTCGGGCTGATGCCGTGGCGGCCGTCTCGCACGACACGGCCGAGCGGATCCGGCGGCACCGCCTGGCCGCGGCCCCCGTCGTCGTCGTCTCCAACGCCGCCGAGGCACTCCCCGCGCCTGACCCCGCGTTCCGGCTGACGCCCGCGCAACAAGGCGGGGACTTTGTCTACATGGGCTCGGCGATGCCGTACAAGGGCGTGGAGACGCTCATCGACGCCGTGAGCCGGGTGGACAGCGCCCGGCTGCACCTCGTGAGCCGGTTCGACCCGCGGACCCGGCGGCGCCTGAAGAGCCTCGCGTCCCGGCTCGGCGCGGACGTCGTCTTCCACGACGGGCTGAGCGATTCCGCCTACCGGGCGCTGCTCGAGGCGAGCACGGGGCTCGTCACGGCGTCCCGGGCCGAGGGGTTCGGTCTCTCGCTCGTGGAGGCCATGAGCGTCGGCGTGCCGATCGCCGTGAGCGACATCCCGATCTTCCGCGAGGTGGCGGGCGAGGCGGCCGTCTACTTCGACCCGACCGACCCTGCTGCGGTGGCGGCCGGGCTCGTGCGGCTCCGGACAGAGGGCGAGGACCTCGCGCGCCTCGCCCGGCCGCAAGCGGCGCGCTTCTCCTGGGACACCTCGGCCGCCGCGCTCGTCGAGGCGTGTCGGCTGGCCATCGAGCGCGCGGGGACACGCTCAGGCCGCTGAGGCGAGGCAGGCAAGGCCACGGACGCGGGACCGCCGCGCGATGCCACCCGCCACGCTCCGCTCAGCGCGCTAGAGGATCTCGGGCGGGTCGCAGCGGACCCGAATGCGCTCGCGCTTGTGCGCCGTCGCGTCGAGGAGCCGCCGGGCACGGACCGCCGCGCTCACCCTCGGCGCGTCCTGGTAGCCGAAGAGGACGAGCAGACGCCAGAGCGCGTCCTCGCCCGGGTCATCCGCGGGCTCGACGGGCGCGGGCGCGGGACCGATGACGCGGGGCTCGCGGGCCAGGGGGCCGTCTGCGTCGAGCTCCCGACGGACGCGGCCCCAGAACTCGGCGACCCCCGCCTCGGAGCCCGTCAGCGTCACGGCGCGGACCGACGGCGGGAGCCCGAGCTCGGCGCGCTGGCGCACGTCCCTGAGGATCGCCGGTGTGGGGTCGTAGGACACGAGGGCGTTGAGGGCGGCCGTCTCCTGGACGGTGGCCACCACGTCCCCGTCCGGTCGGACGAGAGCCATGACACGGAACCAGCGCCGCAGCGCCTCCTCGAGGGCGTGGAGCGAGTCCCTCGCGAGGGACGCCTCGGCGTCGAGGATGAGCGCGCCCGCGTACCCTGCCTCCGCTCCTCCCGCAGCGAGAACGCGCGGCTCCGCCCCCGGCGTCGCGACGACGAGGGCCGACTCGTCCGGCACCTCCTCGCGGATCGAGGACCCGGAGCTCGAGACGACCCGCACCCCGGGGAACGCTCGCCCGAGCTCCTCCGCCGTGCGCAGGGCGCCGGCCACCGGCTGATAGAAGCGCGTCCCGCCGCAGTGCGAGCACTCGAGGCCCTCCGGGCGGCGGGCGCACCAGGAGCACTCGAACCGCTTCTCCCCTGCGCTCGCCGTCACGACGAGGGGCCCTTGGCACGTGGGGCACAATGCCCGCTCGAAGCACGATGAGCACTTGACCACGGGCGAGTACCCCGCCCGGGCCACGTGGACAAGGACCGGCCCGCGCTCCAGAGAGCGGCGCGCGGCCTGGAAGGCCACGGAGGGGATGCGCGCGGCCTGGGCGAGGCGGTCCCTCGCGGCCTCGAACTCCGAGCCGCTCGCGACGACGCGGGGCCGTCCGCCCGGCCCGGGCCGGTGCTCGAGGAGGCGGGCCCAGCCGATCTCCGTCAGGCGCAGGCCCTCGCTCGTGGGGGTCTGCCCCGCGCAGAGGAACGCGGCCCCGGCCTCGACGGCCTTCGCCACGAGGACATCCCGCACGTGCGCATACGGCGCCCGCCGCTCGAGGAGGGAGGCGTCCCCGTCGTCCCACAGGGCCACGAGGCCTACACCGCGCAGCGGCGCGTAGGCGGCTGCCCGCGTCCCGATGACGACGTCCACGTCCTGGTACACGGCGCGCAGGTAGCTGCGGTAGCGCAACGTGGGCGGGTCGTCCGCGCTGAGCCGCGCGAACAGCGCGTCCTCGCTCCCCGACGCGGCGTGGGTGCCCAGCGCCTCGGAGAGCGCGGCGTCGAGCTCCTGCAGGCGCCGGTGGTCGGGGACGACGACGACGGCCCGCCGACCCGAGCGCACGCACGCCTCGACCGCGCCGATGAGGCACGTGGCCTGGGCGCGGGGCAGGACGGCGACGGCCCGGGGGCTGCCCCCGGAGGCGAGGCTCGCGAGGAACGCCTGCCCGTCCGGGAAGGAGCGCAGGTCCGTGGACTCCAGTGCCCCCGGCTCGGGCAGGGCCCACGGCTCCGGCCGGACGCGGCCCAGCGGCAGACGGGCCGTCTGGGGCTGAAACGCCGAGTCCACCCCCGCGACGCGCGGCGGGACGGCGAGGCGCATGAGGTCGGAGACGAGTCCCATCTGGCGGTGCGCCACGGTGGTCAGGAACCCAAGGAGCTCGGGCGTCATGATGGGGTGCGGAGAGAGGACGCGCTTGAGAGGCCGCAGGGCGTGCTCCGTCTCCGGCTCGGCCTCGCGGGAGACGATCCACCCGTTGACCTGCTGGCCGCCGAGGACGACGCGGACCTTGGCGCCGGGAATCGCGTCGGAGCTCAGCGTCTCGGGGACGATGTACTCGAACACCCGGTCCAGCTGCGGGACCTGGGCCTCGACCCAGACGCGGGCCACCGGGTCCGTCTCGGCCGCGTCGGCCGCCAGCCGCCGCGTCCGCGGCTCGGGCTCGCGGGCGGCGTCGAACAGGGCCGGCTCGCGCTCCACCTGCGGGTCAGGCCCCTACGGCACGGCGCAGCTCGTCCACGCGGTTGGTCTGCTCCCACGTGAAGTCCGCGCCCTGGCGGCCGAAGTGGCCGTGGGCCGCCGTCTGACGGTAGATGGGGCGCTTGAGGTCGAGGTCCTCGATGATGCCGAGGGGGCGGAGGTCGAACACCTCGCGCACGGCGCGCTCGATCCGGGTCGGGTCCACGGTCTCCGTGCCGAACGTCTCGACGTAGATGCCCACGGGGGCGGCCTGGCCGATGGCGTAGGCGACCTGGAGCTCGGCCCGGCGCGCGAGGCCCGCGGCGACGATGTTCTTCGCCACCCAGCGCATCGCGTACGCGGCCGAGCGGTCCACCTTGCTCGGGTCCTTGCCGGAGAACGCGCCGCCGCCGTGGCGGGCCATGCCGCCGTACGTGTCGACGATGATCTTGCGGCCGGTCAGACCGGCGTCTCCCACGGGCCCGCCGATGACGAACGGCCCGCCGGGGTTGACGATGTGCTTGACGTCCGAGACGTCGAGGCCCTGGGCCTCCGCCGCTCGCTGAAGCACAGGGTTGATGACGGCCTCGCGAATGTCCCCCTCAAGGCGGGCAAGGTCCCCGTCCTGCGCGTGCTGGGTCGAGACGACGACGGTCTCGACGGAGACGGGACGGTCCCCGTCGTAGCCGATGGTCACCTGGGTCTTGCCGTCTGGGCGGAGGTACCCGAGGGTGCCGTTCTCGCGGACGCGGGTCAGCTGCTCGCTGAGCAGGTGCGCCAGGTGGATGGGGGCGGGCATGAGCACGTCCGTCTCGTCGACGGCGTAGCCGAACATGATGCCCTGGTCCCCCGCGCCCTGCGCGTCTCGCGGGTCGAGAGCCTGGCCCAGGCGGGACTCGCGCGAGTTGAAGACGCCCTCGAAGATCTGCGGGGACTGCTGCCCGATCGAGACCGAGACGCCGCAGCGGGCGCCGTCGAAACCGTTGGCGGAGGAGTCGTAGCCGATGGAGAGGATCGTGTCGCGGACGATCTGCGGGATCTCCACGTAGGCCTCGGTCGTGACCTCTCCGGCCACGTGCACGAGGCCCGTCGTGGCCATCGTCTCGACGGCGACCCGCGAGTTGGGGTCCTTCTCGAGGAGTGCGTCGAGGATGGCATCGCTGATCTGGTCACAGATCTTGTCAGGATGCCCGGCCGTGACGGACTCGGAGGTGAAGAGCCGCAGAGGCTGCGCGCCGGAGACAGTGGGGTTTGAAGTAGGGGTCACACAGGCCAGTCTAGTCCGACTGCCTCACCCTCGGGCGATCCGGCCATGAGGGCCTCCCCGAGCGCCTCGAGCACACGCCGCGCGACCTCGTCCTTGCTGCCCTGCGCCTCGAATCGCCCGCCGTCCGCGGTGAGCACGACAATCCGGTTCTCGTCCTGGCCGAACGCGCGGCCCTCGGCGACGTCGTTGAGGCAGATCGCGTCCACGCCCTTGCGCTCGAGCTTCGCGGCCGCGTAGTCCTCGGGGCTTCCCTGGCTGTCCCCCGTCTCGGCCGCGAACGCGACGAGCTTGGGGCCCGTGCCGCGCGGGAAGCGCTCGGCGAGCCCCGCGATGATGTCCGGGTTCCGCACGAGCTCGATGACCGGCGCACCCGTCTCGCCGCGCTTCTTGATCTTGGTGCCCTCGACGCGCGCGGGGCGGAAGTCGGCGACGGCGGCGGCCATGATGACCGCGTCCGCGTGGGGCGCCTCCTCGGCCAGGGCAGCCTCGAGCTCCAGGGCGGTCGCGATCCGCCGGGTCGGGATGGCCTGGTCCAGCTCCACCTCGACGCTCCCCGCGATGACCCTGACGTCCGCGCCCAGCGCTGTGAGCGCCCGCGCAAACGCGAGTCCCTGCTTCCCGGAGGAGCGGTTGCCCAGGTAGCGGACGGGGTCCAGCGGCTCGCGGGTTCCGCCCAGGGTCACGACGACGCGCCTGCCGGCCCACTCGCCCCCCGCGGCCCCGTCGTCGCCCTCTCCAGCAGCAGCGCCCGCGGCGGCGAGCGCCGCGTCCCGGATGACCGCTGGCTCGGGGAGGCGGCCGGGGCCGGTGTCAACGCCGGTCAGGCGGCCGACGGCCGGGTCGAGGACAGTGATGCCGCGGCTGCGGAGCGTGGCGACGTTGGCGCGCGTGGCCGCGTTCTCCCACATCTCCGTGTGCATGGCCGGAGCCAGGAGGACGGGGGCCCGGGTGGCGAGGATCGTCGTCGTCAGAAGGTCGTCCGCGCGCCCGCTCGCGATTCGCGCGAGGAGATCCGCCGTGGCAGGTGCGATGACGACGAGGTCCGCCTCCTGGCCGACCCGGACGTGCTGCACCTCGTCCACGGCGTCGAAGATCTCGCTCGTGGCAGGCTGGCCGCTCAGGGCCTCCCACGTGGCCGCCCCGACGAAGTTGAGGGACGCGGCCGTGGGGATGACCCGCACCGTGTGGCCGGCCTCCGTGAAGAGGCGGAGGAGAAGAGCAGACTTGTAGGCGGCGATGCCGGCCCCGACGCCGAGGACAATCTTCATGGGTGACTCCTGGTAGACGACGAAGACCGCCGGCGCACTGGGTGCCAGTGCGGCGACGGTCTCGCAGGATGAAAGCCGGTGCTACTCCTGCTCGGCGCCAAGCGGCTTGACGTCGAGCATGCCCTCGTTGAGCTCGCGGAAGGCGATCGAGAGGGGCTTCTCGTTGAGCTGGGTCTCAACGAGCGGGCCGACGTACTCGAAGAGGCCCTCGTGGAGCTGAGCGTAGTACGCGTTGATCTGGCGTGCGCGGCGGGCACCCTGGATGACGAGGCCGTACTTGCTGTCGGCGATGTCCAGGAGGTCATCGATCGGCGGGTAGATGATGCCGTCTGCGGGAGTGCTCACGCAATCACTCATTTCTCGGTTGAATCACGAAGGGAGTCTGGGTCAAGCCTACGCGGTGCGCGGTGTGATCCCCATGCTCTGGACAAGTTCAGCGGCTGCGGTCTCGACGTGCTCGTTGACGATCGTCTGATCGAACTCGGACTCGGCAGCGAGTTCCAGTCTAGCCGTTTCGAGGCGGCGCTGCTGCTCTTCCGGCGATTCCGTGCCGCGCCCCACAAGGCGGCGGACGAGTTCGTCCCACGAGGGCGGTGCCAGAAAGACGAAGTGTGCCCCGGGGAGAGCCTCGCGAACCTGGCGGGCGCCCTGGAGGTCGATCTCCAACAGGACCTTCTGCCCGGCCCGGGCCGCCGCCTCCACCGTGTGCTTCAGGGTGCCGTACTTGTTGAGGCCGTGGACCGTGGCCCACTCGAGGAAGGCGCCCTCCTCGATGTACGAGTCGAACTGCTCGTGGGAGAGGAAGTGGTAGTGGACGCCGTCCTCCTCGCCCGGGCGGGGCGCGCGCGTCGTGGCCGACACAGAGAGCGAGACCTCGGGGTAGTTCTCCCGCACAAACGTGGACACCGTCCCCTTGCCCACGGCCGTGGGTCCCGCGAGTACGGTGATGCTGCCTGCCTCGGCGCTGTGGTCCGCCATGATCTCCTCAATCGGTGTCAACGAGCTGTCCCCCGATTCTAGTGGGCCGCCAAGCGACTGGTTGACGAGGCGCGGGGCCGGCCCGCCCGAAGGTGGCCGACCCCGCATGTGGGACCGTGAGGCCCCGTGTCCAGTTGTGAGAACAAGCGTACATCATTGCACGAGTTGGGTGCTCTCGTACCCTCGTGGCTACTCGGCGAGCTCTGCTGAGACCTCCTTGTAGCGTTCCAGCATGCCGCCGGGGCGGTCGCCGTGCTTGAGGATGTCCCGGCTGCTCGGCGCCAGGACCTTCGAGTAGTCCTGGCCGAAGGACCGCTTGATGTCGGCCACCGTGGCGCCCTGGGCGCCGAGCCCCGGCGTGAGGAACGAGCCCTTCACGGCCGAGAGATCGATGCCGAGCTCAGCCGCCGCGGCCGCCGTCGTCGCCCCGATGACGAGGCCGACGTGTCCGCCGGTGAGGCTTTCCGCAGCGGCCGCGTCGATGATCGACTTGGCCACGGAGGCGTCCCCGCCGACGTGCTGGACACTCGCGCCCTCGGGGTTGGAGGTCAGGCCCAGGACATACAGGCCCTTCCCGCGCTCCCGCGCCATGTCGAGCGCGGGCCTCAGGGACTCGAAGCCGAGGTACGGGGACACGGTGAGCGCGTCCACCTCGAGCGGCGAGCCCTCGCCGAACCACGCCTCGGCGTACCCGGCCATGGTGGAGCCGATGTCACCGCGCTTGGCGTCAGCGAGGACGAGCGCCCCCGCCGAGCGGAGCGCAGCGATCGTCTCCTCGAGGACCGCGAACCCGGCGGAGCCGAACCGCTCGAAGAAGGAGACCTGCGGCTTGAACACCGCAGCCTCTCCCCCGAGCTCGTCCACCACGCGGCGCGAGAACGAGCGCAGACCGTCGACGTCGTCGTTCAATCCCCAGGCCTCAAGGAGCGAGGCGCTCGGATCGATCCCGACGCACAGGCGCCCGCGCGCAGCGATGGCGGCCTCAAGCCGATCCCGGTAGCTCACGCCTGAACCCCCTCGCCCGCGGCCTGGCGCGCCTTCTCCGTGGCCGCGGCGAGGGTCGCCGCGTGCTCCTGAAGGCTCTTGACGCTCCACTCGAACGTGCGCTGCGCCTCGATGGCCTGGACGGCGGCGCCGAGCTCGGCCGTCGTCGTGATCACCGGCACGCCGTAGGACGTGGCGGCGGCGCGGATGTTGTAGCCGTCCGTGCGGGCCGCGCCGCCGGACGGCGTGTTGACGACCATCCCGACCTGGCCGTCGTTGATGAGGTCGACGACGCTCGTGCCGCCGTGGTCGGCGACCTTCGCGACGACGGTGGTCTCAACGCCGTTGCGGCGCAGAACATCCGCCGTGCCGCCCGTGGACACGATCTCGAAGCCGAGGTCCACCAGGCGGCGCACCGGCATGATGACGGACCGCTTGTCCCGGTTCGCCACGGAGACGAAGATCCGGCCGCTCTTCGGCAGCGCGTTGCTCGCGGCGGCCTGGGACTTCGCGAACGCCGTGTCGAAGAACTTGTCGATGCCCATGACCTCGCCGGTGGAGCGCATCTCCGGGCCGAGGAGCGAGTCCACGACCGTGCCCTCGGGGGTGCGGAAGCGGCTGAACGGCATGACGGCCTCCTTGACGGAGACGGGCGCGCCGGCGGGCAGCGCGGCGCCGTCCGTGTGCTTGAGGAGGAAGCCCTTCTCGCGCAGCGAGGCCACGGTCTCCCCCACGCCGATGAGCGCGGCGGCCTTGGCGAGCTGCACGCCCGTGGCCTTGGAGACGAACGGGACCGTGCGGGACGCGCGCGGGTTGGCCTCCAGCACGTAGAGGACGTCCGAGGCGAGCGCGAACTGGATGTTGATCAGGCCGCGCACGCCGACGCCGCGGGCGATCTTCTCCGTCGCCTCGGCCACGCGGGCCACGACGTCGGACCCGAGGGTGATCGGGGGCAGAACGCAGGAGGAGTCGCCGGAGTGGATGCCGGCCTCCTCGATGTGCTCCATGATGCCGCCGATGTACAGCTCCTCGCCGTCGAAGATCGCGTCGACGTCGATCTCCACCGCATCCTCGAGGAAGCGGTCGATGAGCACCGGGTGATCCGGGGTGATCTCCGTGGCGTTCTCGATGTAGCGGGCCAGGTTCGGCTCGTCGTAGACGATCTCCATGCCGCGGCCGCCGAGGACGTACGAGGGGCGCACGAGGACCGGGTAGCCGATCTCGTCCGCGATCTTCTTGGCCTCCTCGAAGGAGAACGCCGTGCCGTTCTTCGGGGCGATGAGACCGCCCTCGTCGAGGACGCGGGCAAAGGCGCCGCGGTGCTCGGCGAGGTCGATGGCGTCTGGGCTCGTGCCGAGGATCGGCACGCCCGCGGCCTGGAGCTCGCTCGCGAGCTTGAGCGGGGTCTGCCCGCCGAGCTGGACATACACGCCCTTGACGCCGCCCGTGCGCCGCTCGGCCTCGATGACCTCGAGGACATCCTCGAGGGTCAGGGGCTCGAAGTACAGGCGGGTGGAGATGTCGTAGTCCGTGGAGACCGTCTCGGGGTTGCAGTTGACCATGACCGTCTCGTACCCGGCGTCGCGCAGCGCCATGGTGGCGTGGACGCAGGAGTAGTCGAACTCGATGCCCTGGCCGATCCGGTTGGGCCCGGAGCCGAGGATGATGATCGACTCGCCCTGGTGCTCGGCGATCTCGTCCTCGGCGTCGTAGGCGCTGTAGTGGTACGGCGTGAAGGCCGGGAACTCGGCGGCGCATGTGTCGACGGTCTTGAAGACGGGGCGGACGCCCAGCGCCTGGCGGACGCCTCGCACCACGGCCTCCGGCGTGTTCGTCAGGCTGCCGATCTGCGCGTCGGAGAAGCCGTGGCGCTTGGCGCGGCGCAGCAGATCCTCGGACAGCTCGCTCGCGCCGCGCAGCTCGTCGGCGATCTCCGTGAGGAGGATGAACTGATCGAGGAACCACGGGTCGATCTTCGTCGTCTCGAAGAGCTCCTCCAGGCTGAGGCCCGAGGCGAGCGCCGTGACGACCTGCTGGAGGCGCCCGGTCGTGGGGCGGCTCGCGTCCTGCGCGAGCTGGCGCGCCTCGTCCTGGCCGACCTTCTCGAAGCTGAGCTCCGCGCCTTTCTGCTCGAGCGAGCGCAGGGCCTTCTGCAGGGCCTCGGTGAAGTTGCGGCCGATCGCCATCGCCTCGCCCACGGACTTCATCGTCGTCGTCAGCGTGTCGTCGGCGGCCGGGAACTTCTCGAACGCGAAGCGCGGGACCTTGACGACGACGTAGTCGAGCGTCGGCTCGAAGCTCGCGGGCGTCTTCTGCGTGATGTCGTTGGGGATCTCGTCAAGCGTGTACCCGAGGGAGAGCTTCGTCGCGATCTTCGCGATGGCGAAACCCGTGGCCTTCGAGGCGAGCGCCGAGGACCGCGACACGCGCGGGTTCATCTCAATGACGACGACGCGGCCGGTGGCGGGGTCGATCGCGAACTGGATGTTGCAGCCGCCCGTGTCGACACCGACCTCGCGGATGACCTTGATGGCGATGTCGCGGAGCCGCTGGTACTCGCGGTCCGTGAGGGTGAGGGCCGGCGCCACGGTGATCGAGTCGCCCGTGTGGACGCCCACGGGGTCCACGTTCTCGATGGAGCAGACGACAACGACGTTGTCGTTCTTGTCCCGCATCATCTCGAGCTCGTATTCCTTCCAGCCGAGGATGGACTCCTCAAGAAGGACCTCGCTCGTGGGGCTGTACTGGATGCCTGCGCCCGCAATGCGGGTCAGGTCGTCGCGGTTGTACGCCATGCCGGAGCCGAGTCCGCCCATGGTGAAGGAGGGGCGCACGACGACGGGGTAGTTGAGGCGCTCCGCCGCGGCATACGCTTCCTCGAGTGTGTGGACGATCTCGCTGCGGGCGGACTCCGCGCCCGAGCGCTCGACGACGCCCTTGAACTTCTCGCGGTCCTCGCCGAGCTCGATCGCGGCGATGTTGGCGCCGATGAGCTCAACGCCGAACTTCTCGAGGGTGCCGTCCTTGTCCAGGGCGATGGCCGTGTTGAGCGCGGTCTGGCCGCCGAGGGTCGGGAGGATCGCGTCGGGGCGCTCCTTCTCGACGATCTTCGCGACGACCTCTGGGGTGATGGGCTCGAGGTACGTGGCGTCGGCGAGCTCCGGGTCCGTCATGATCGTGGCCGGGTTGGAGTTGACGAGGATGACCCTGAGGCCCTCCTCCTTGAGGACGCGGAGGGCCTGCGTGCCCGAGTAGTCGAACTCTGCGGCCTGTCCGATGACGATCGGCCCAGAGCCGATGACGAGGACGGAGGTGAGATCCTGGCGCTTCGGCATTACTTCCCCTGTTCGCGGGTCGAGGCCGAGCCCATGAGCTCAGCGAAACGGTCGAAGAGGTACGCCGCGTCGTGCGGACCGGCGGCGGCCTCCGGGTGGTACTGGACGGAGAAGGCGGGGATGTCGAGGCACTCGAGCCCCTCGACGACGTCGTCGTTGAGGCTCACGTGGGAGACGCGGACCGCCCCGAAATCGCCGTGAGGCGCCTGGACGGCCTCGCCGACGGGCGCGTCCACGGCGAACCCGTGGTTCTGGGACGTGATCTCCACGCGCCCCGTGCGCAGGTCCTTGACGGGCTGGTTGATGCCCCGGTGGCCATACGGGAGCTTGTAGGTGCCGAAGCCGAGCGCGCGGCCCAGGATCTGGTTGCCGAAGCAGATGCCGAAGTACGGGATGCCCTGCGCGAGGACCTCGCGCAGGAGGGCCACCTGCTCGGTCGCCGTCTCGGGGTCGCCCGGGCCGTTGGACATGAAGAACCCGTCCGGGCGGACGGCGAGGACGTCCTCAAGCGTCGAGGACGCCGGGAGGACGTGAACGCGGATGCCGCGCTCGGCCATGCGCGCGGGCGTCATGGCCTTGATGCCGAGGTCGATGGCGGCGACGGTGAAGCGAGGCTCCCCCTCCCAGCCGTGGTCGGCGGGCTCGACGACGTACGCGCTCTCGGCCGTCACCGTGTCGGCGAGGCGGGCCCCGCTCATCTCGGGGGCCTGGCGGACGCGCTCGATGAGGCCCGCGACGTCGCCCGTGAGCGCCTCGCCGGAGAAGACGCCGGCGCGCATCGTCGCGTGCTCCCGCAGGTGGCGGGTGATGGCGCGAGTGTCCACGCCGGAGATCCCGACGATGCCGTCGCGCACGAGGTCCTCGTCGAGGGTGCGCTGCGACCGCCAGTTCGAGGGACGGCGCGCTGGGTCGCGGACGACGTAGCCGGCGGCCCACATGCGGCGGGACTCGGCGTCGTCGTCATTGACTCCCGTGTTGCCGATGTGCGGGGCCGTCTGGACGATGATCTGCTGGGCGTAGGAGGGGTCCGTGAGCGTCTCCTGGTACCCGGTCATGCCGGTGGAGAAGACGATCTCGCCGAGGGTCTCGCCGCGGGCGCCGTAGGCGCGGCCGCGGTAGACGGTGCCGTCTTCGAGGACGAGGACGGCCTCGTCCTCGCGGCCCGCGGCAGCCGCGGTGTGCAGGCTGGTGTTGGTCATGATTCTCCTCGTGCAGGGGCGGAGCCGGTGGCGGTCCCCGCATGGCTCTGGGTGGTCTGGTAGAAGTCGCTGGCCGTCTCGACGAACGGCTGAGTCTGGTCTGCGTAGCGGGCGCGGAAGCCCGTGAGGACGCGTTCGCCGCCGAGCGTCCAGGCGATGGTCACGAGCCCGCCGGCCTCGACGAACTTGCCGACCACGCCGGCCGAGCGGCCCACGTCCTCGATGTCTGCGGCCGGGATGAGCACGTCCCTCTCGCCACGGCGGGAGACCACGATGCCCCGCTCGCACGCGGCGAGGCTGCCCACGCTCTTGAAGCCGAGGTTCGCCTGGGGCATGCGCTCGAGCGGGCGGGCCTCGGCGCTCGTGGACACGTACTCGCCCTCCAGGACGGCGAAGGTGTCGCCGGGTCCGTCCGCGGGGACATCCGTCAGGCCCGGCGCGGAGGCCGCGCGGCGGCGGCGGAGGAAGCCCGCCGTGATTGCCGCGCACACGGCTGCCACGGCCACGAGCCCGATGAGGAGCGCGAGGATCTCCGTCCCCATCAGGCGCGCCCGCCTGAGGCGGGGTGCGCCGTCGCGAGCTCGCCGTCCAGCACGGTGGGGTGTCCGTGGAAGATCGTCGCCACGACGGCGGCCGGCAGCGTCATGCCGTGGAACGGCGAGTTGCGGCCCTTCGTCGCCATGGCGGCGGCGTCGATCGTGCGCGAGGCCGACGGGTCGACGAGGACGATGTTCGCGGCGGAGCCCGCCTCGAGCGGCTGCCCCTGGTCGGCCAGGCCGCCGATCCGCGCCGGCGTCGTCGACATGATCTCGGCGACGCGGTCCCAGCCCGCCAGACCGGTCTCGACGAGGGAGGCGACGACGACGCTGAGCGCCGTCTCCAGGCCCGTCATGCCCATGGCCGCCTGCGACCACTCGCAGGACTTGGAGCTCTCCGTGTGCGGGGCGTGATCCGTGCCGATGACGTCGATGACGCCGTCCGCCACGGCCTGGCGGAGGGCGTGGACGTCCTTTGAGGTGCGCAGCGGCGGGTTGACCTTGTAGACCGGGTTGAAGCTCTCCACGAGCTCGTCCGTCAGGAGCAGGTGGTGCGGCGTGACCTCCGCCGTGACCGCGATGCCTCGCTCCTTGGCCCAGCGGATGATCTCCACCGAGCCGGCCGTCGACACGTGGCACACGTGCAGGCGGGAGCCGACGTGGTCGGCGAGGAGCACGTCCCGAGCGATGATCGCCTCTTCGGCGACGGCCGGCCACCCCGGGAGGCCGAGGGTCGCGGACATCTCGCCCTCGTTCATCTGGGCGCCCTCGGTGAGGCGCGGCTCCTGGGCGTGCTGGGCGACGAAGCCATCGAATGCCTTGACGTACTCGAGGGCGCGGCGCATGATCGCGGCGTCGTGCACACACATGCCGTCGTCGGAGAACATCCGCACCTGGGCGCGGGAGTCCGCCATGGCTCCGAGGTCCGCGAGCTGGGCGCCCGCGAGGCCCTTGGTCACGGCCCCCACCGGGCGGACCTCGGCCCAGCCGGCGTTCTTGGCGGCCGTGAAGACCTGCTCGACGACGCCGGCGGAGTCGGCGACGGGGGTCGAGTTGGCCATGGCGAAGACGGCCGTGTATCCGCCCTTGGCCGCGGCCTGGGTGCCCGTGAGGACCGTCTCGGCGGCCTCCTTGCCGGGCTCCCGCAAATGGGTGTGGAGGTCGACGAACCCGGGGAGCGCGACGAGCCCCTCGGCCTCGATGACCCGCGCCCCCTCCCCCGCCTCAAGCGAGCCGGCGGGCGCCACCTCGGCGATGAGCCCGTCGACCACGAGGATGTCCTGCGCCTCGCCCCCGAGGACCTTGGCGCCACGGACGAGGATGCGGCCCTCGGCGGGCCCGAACTGGGAGGTGGACGAAGATGCGGAGCCGGTCATGAGGCGTCCTTTCCGGGGTCGAGGGTGTCCGCGGCGGGGTCCGTGGCGACATGATAGAGCGCGGCCATGCGCATGGACACGCCGTTGGCCACCTGGTCGAGGATCCGCGACTGCGGGGAGTCGGCGGCGCGCGAGCTGATCTCGAGCCCGCGGTTCATGGGGCCCGGGTGCATGACGATCACCTCGTCCTCCCGCCCGGCGATGAAGCGCTCGAAGCGCGCGGCGCTGAGACCCCAGCGGCTCGCGTACTCGCCAGCCGAGGGGAAGTAGGCGGAGTTCATCCGCTCGGCCTGGATGCGGAGCATCATGACGACGTCGGGCTGCGCGGCCAGGACCTCGTCAAGGTCGTAGGACACCGAGCACGGCCAGGCGCCCACCCCGTGGGGCATGAGCGTGGGCGGCGCCACGAGCGTCACGTTGGCCCCGAGCGAGTGAAGCATCCACACGTTGGAGCGGACGACGCGCGAGTGAAGCACGTCGCCGACAATGACGACGTTGAGCCCGGCCAGGTCCGTGCCGACGACGCCGACCCCGTCCCGCTGGGCCTTGAAGCGGCGCATCGTCATGGCGTCGAGGAGAGCCTGGGTGGGGTGCTCGTGCGTGCCGTCGCCCGCGTTGACGACATGGGCCCGCGTCCAGCCGGAGTCGGCCAGCTGGCGGGCCGCGCCGCTGCTCGGGTGGCGCATGACGATCACATCGGCGCCGATGGCCTCGAGCGTCTGGACGGTGTCCTTGAGCGACTCCCCCTTCGAGACGGAGCTGCCCTTGGCCGCGAAGTTGAGCACGTCAGCGGAGAGCCGCTTGGCCGCGGCCTCGAAAGACACGCGCGTGCGGGTCGAGTCCTCGAAGAAGAGGTTGACCACCGTTCGGCCCCGGAGGGCGGGAATCTTCTTGACCTCGCGCGAGGAGACCTCGCGCATGGACTCGCCCGTGTCCAGGAGCGCGACAATCTCCTCCGTCGACAGGTCCCGCGCCGACAGCAGGTGCCTCATGCCGACTCCCCCGTCCCGCGGTCCTCAATGACGACCTGGTCCCCGGCGTCGTCGACCTCAGAGAGGCGCACCATGACGCGCTCCCGGGACGAGGACGGGAGGTTGCGGCCCACGTGGTCCGCGCGGATGGGAAGCTCGCGGTGGCCCCTGTCCACCAGGACGGCGAGGCGAACGCGCGAGGGGCGGCCGAGCTCGACCAGCGCGTCGAGGGCCGCGCGAATGGTGCGGCCAGAGAAGAGGACGTCGTCGACGAGGACGACCGTCTTGCCGTCAATGCCGCCCTCGGGAAGGACCGTGGGGCTCGGGGCGCGGAAAGCGGTGGCTCCCAAGTCATCCCGGAACATCGTGACGTCGAGGCGGCCCACGATGTCTTCGGCCGTGACGCCCTCGGCATTGGCGGCGATGCGGCGGGCGAGCCGCTGGGCCAGCGGGTAGCCCCGGGAGACGATCCCGAGGAGAACGAGGTTCTCCGGCCCCTTGTTGCCCTCGAGGATCTCGAAGGCCATGCGCGTCAGTGCGCGCTCAATCTCTGGACCCGAGAGGACCTGGCGGCCCCCTTCGGTACCGGCGCCGTCTTGGGCGCGCTGGTCTGCGGTCATGCGGACACGTCCTTCCCCGCCTCTCCGGACGGTCATTAAAGGTGTGTGAAGTATGCGCTTGTCGAGGCCGCCCCGAAGCGGTCCATCAGCTCGAATCTAGCACGGCGGCCGCCTCATGGCAGGAAGCGGCGGGCCGCGGGGCCCGCCGCTTCACGCTCAGCGAGAGGAGTCCGTCCCAAGACTCGGGGACAGCTTCTGGATCCGGCCCAAGAGGCCGTTGACGAAGGAGGGGGAGTCATCCGTGGAGAGCTCCCTCGCGATGTCAGTCGCCTCCTTGACGGCCACGGTGGCCGGGACGTCCGCGGGATCCCCAAAGAGGATCTCCCACGCGCCCACACGGAGAATCGCGCGGTCCACGTTCGGCATCCGGTCCAGCGTCCAGCCCTGCGCGTAGGTGGCGAGGATTTCGTCGATCTCCTCGCGGCGCTCGACCACGCCGTACACGAGGCGGCGGGTCAGGGGGTTGAGCACCTGGTCCGTCGCCGTCTCCCGAAGGCGCAGGATCTCGTCCACCGCGATGTCGCGGAGGTCAGCCTCGAAGAGGATGTCGACCGCGCGCCGCCTCGCCTTGCCGCGAGTGGTGACGAACGAGCTCACTCGGAGACACGCCCCAGGTAGTCGCCCGTGCGGGTGTCGACCTTGACGCGGGTATTCTGCTCGACAAAGAGCGGCACCTGGATCTCGTAGCCGGTCTCGAGCGTGGCGGGCTTGGTGCCAGCCGAGGAGCGGTCCCCCTGGAGGCCCGGCTCGGTGTAGGTGATCTCGAGGACGACCGACGGCGGGAGCTCGAGGTAGAGCGGGGAGCCCTCGTGCATGGCGATCGTGGCCATCTGGCTCTCGAGCATGAAGTTGGCGGCGTCGCCGACGACGGCGGCGGGGACCGTCATCTGGTCGTAGTCCGTCGTGTCCATGAACACGAAGTCCTCGCCGTCCTTGTAGAGGTACTGGTAGTCGCGGCGGTCAACCGTGGCCGTCTCGACCTTGGCGCCGGCGTTGAACGTCTTGTCCACGACCTTGCCGGAGAGAACGTTGCGCAGCTTGGTCCGAACGAACGCACCGCCCTTGCCCGGCTTCACGTGCTGGAACTCGATGACGTTCCAGAGGTTTCCTTCAAGCTTGAGAACGGTGCCGTTCTTGATGTCGTTCGTAGTCGCCACGAAATCTCTCTTTTCACTGTTGACAAAGGGCGCGCGGCGCCCAATTGGCCATGGCCGCTCGCGTCAGCGGGGCCTTCCGGGGTCCATTCTACGCGGCCGCCGCGATTCCCTCGCCCCGCCGCGCGGTCCCCCACCGCGAATTCGCTACTCCGCGATCTCCTGATACGCCGCGAAGAGAACGGAGGGGTCAGGGACGTCGAGCACGGTCGGCTGCCCGATCCCCGTGAGGATGACGAAGCGCAGCATGGACCCGCGGGCCTTCTTGTCGCGCCGCATGCCGTCGAGGAGGGCCTGCCACCGGTCCCCGCGGTACGTCGTCGGCAGTCCGAGGCTCGTGAGGATCCTCACGTGACGGTCCGCGTCCTCATCGGAGAGCCGGCCCATGGACCGGGCGAGCTCCGCCACGAACGCCATGCCCACAGACACCGCCGCTCCGTGGCGCCACGAGTAGCGCTCGGCGAGCTCAATCGAGTGGGCGAGCGTGTGACCGTAGTTGAGGAACTCACGCTGTCCGCTCTCGCGGAAGTCAGCGGAGACGATCTCCGCCTTGACGGCGATGGCTCGCTGCACCAGCTCCCGGAAGACGACCGATGCCGGGTCCGTGGCCTCGTCCGTGTGCTCCTCGATGAGCTCGAGGATGCGCGGGTCCCTGATGAATCCGCACTTGACCACCTCGGCGAGCCCGTTGATGAGTTCGTTGCGGGGCAGGGTCGCCAAGGCGTCCAGGTCCGCGAGGACGCCCGCCGGCGCGTAGAAGGTGCCGACGAGGTTCTTGCCCTCGGCCGTGTTGATGCCGGTCTTGCCGCCCACGGCCGCGTCGACCATCCCGAGCAGGCTCGTCGGCATGTGGACGACCTTCACCCCGCGCAGCCAGGTCGAGGCCACGAAGCCCGCCACGTCAGTCACGGCGCCGCCGCCCACCGAGACAATCGCGTCGCTGCGCGTGAAGTCGTTCTGGCCCAGGACCTGCCAGCAGAACCCGGCAACCTGGAGGTGCTTGGCCTCCTCGGCGTCGGGGATCTCGGCCGTCACGGCCTCGTAGCCGCGCTCGGTGAGCTCCTCCCGCACCGCATCGCCGGTCGCGCGCAGGGCGCGCGGGTGAATGACGAGGACCTTGGCCACGCGCTCCCCGAGGAGCTCGGGCAGGCGGGAGAGGAGCCCCCGGCCCACGACGACGTCGTAGCCGCCCTGGTCCTCGCCGCCGACACGGATGCGCCACGGCTCGGCGGCCGCCGCCTCGGGCTGCTGGGGGGCGGGCTGTGCATCGGTCATCGAGGTGTCTCCTTGGACTCGTGCTGGTCAGTCGTGTCTGGCTCGGCTAAGCCATCGAGGATGAGGCCCACAATGGCCTCGGGGCGGCGGACCTCAACGCTCGCGACGTCGATCGTCCGCGTCGCGAGGCGCTCGTAGGTCGAGCGGCGCCGGTCATAGACCCGCTCCCACGCCTCCACGGGATTCTCGGAGAGGAGCGGGCGGCGCCGGTCCCGCGTGATGAAGGGCCGCACGGTCTCCACGTCCGTCTGGAGGTAGACGACGTACTCGCGGGTGAGCAGCTGCGCCGTCCCAGCGTCCAGGACCGCGCCTCCGCCCAGGGACACGACGACGTCCCGTCGAGCGAGGGAGCTCGCGACGAGACGGGCCTCCGCCTCCCTGAAGAACGGCTCCCCGAGAGACTCGAAGACTCGCGAGATGGGCCCGTGCTTCTTCTCGAACTCGTGGTCAGTGTCCACGAACTCGAGGCCCAGGCGCTGGGCCAGGCGGGAGCCGACCGTGGACTTCCCCGCGGCCATGGGGCCGATGAGGACGATCCGCTCGGGCGTCCGCGCGGCTGGCGTCACCGCGTCTCCCGCGGCGCCGTCCGCACGGAGGCGGGAAGCGACTCGAGGTAGGACTCAAGGTTGCGGCGCGTCTCAGCGAGCGAGTCGCCGCCGAACTTCTCCAGAACGGCCTCAGCAAGGACGAGCGCCGTCATGGCCTCGGCGACGACGCCCGCGGCCGGGACCGCACAGACGTCGGAGCGCTGGTGGTGGGCCCGGGACGGCTCTCCCGTGGCCACGTCGATCGTGGCGAGCGCCTTCGGCACCGTGGCGATCGGCTTCATCGCCGCGCGGACGCGGAGGACATCCCCCGTGGACATGCCGCCCTCAACCCCGCCGGCCCGGTTCGCCGCGCGCGTGGCGGCTGCGGGAGCGTCGGCAGGAATGATCTCGTCGTGTGCGGCCGACCCGGGGCGGCGCGCCGTGGCGAACCCGTCGCCGAACTCGACGCCCTTGATGGCCTGGATCCCCATGAGGGCGCCAGCCAGGCGCGCGTCGAGCCTCCGGTCCCAGTGCACGTAGGAGCCGAGTCCCGGCGGAAGACCGTAGGCGAGGACCTCGACGACTCCGCCGAGGGTCTCCCCCGCCTTGTGAGCCTCGTCCACGACACCCACCATGGCCTCGCTCGTTGCTGAGTCGAAGCAGCGCAGCGGGTCGGCGTCGAGAGCGGCCACGTCGTCGGCCGTCGGGAAGGGGGCGTCCTCCGGCACCGCGACCTCAGCGAGGGCCACCGTGTGGCTCACGAGCCGGATCCCCAGCTCCTCGAGGAGAGCGGAGGCGACGGCGCCCAGCGCCACGCGCGCTGCCGTCTCGCGGGCCGAGGCGCGCTCGAGGACGGGCCGGGCCTCGTCGAAGCCGTACTTCTGCATCCCGGCGAGGTCAGCGTGCCCCGGGCGGGGGCGCGTCAGGGGCGCGTTCCGGGCCCGGCCGTCCAGCGATCCCTCGGGGACGGGGTCTGCGCTCATGACCTCAGTCCACTTGGGCCATTCGGTGTTGCCGACCAGAATGGCGACGGGCCCGCCCTGCGTCAGCCCGTGGCGAACGCCGCCGGTGACAGTCACCTCGTCCTGCTCGAAGGACATTCGGGCCCCGCGCCCGTACCCGAGCCGGCGGCGGGCCAGCGCCTCGCGAATCCTCTCGGACGTGACGGGAATGCCCGCGGGGAAACCCTCGAGAATGCCCACGAGGGAAGGGCCATGCGACTCACCTGCTGTTAACCAACGAACCATGGTCCCAGCCTCTCACGTCTCGGGGATCAGGCGCGTGATCGGTCGGCCTCATGAGATGCGGGCAACCCCAAAGCGGCGGCCATGGAGGCCACGACGCGGGCGTCGGCCGCGAGCCCCGTGAAGAGCTCCACCTGGCGGACGGCCTGGTGAAGGAGCATGTCCAGGCCGTGGATGACGCGGCCGGGCCACACCTGGGCCAGGCGGGACGGCCACGGGTCGTACGCCACGTCGAGAAGCATTGTGTGGTGGTCCGCGGCCGCGCGCGCCCACTGCTCCGCGAACGGGTCGGCCGCCCTGGGCGGCAGGGTGGAGATGGCGACGCCGGTGCCGCCGGCGAGGACCGCCGCGGCACCCGCGAGAGGCACCACGTCCACGCGGAGGCCGAGCGCCTCCGCGGCGGCTCGGAGCGAAGGGGCCCCGTCGTCGGCCTTGGCAGGAGAGCGCAAGGCGAGCGTCACGCTCGATGTGCCGAGCTCAGCGAGGGCGGCAAGCGCGGCAAGAGCCGTGCCTCCCCCGCCGACAACGAGGGCATCGCCCGTCTCGGGGCGCGGAAGCCCGGCGCGTGCCGGACTCGCCATGGCGTCGCGGCCGGCACGGAGCGCCTCGACGATCCCGTCGACGTCCGTGTTCTCGGCGAAGACTCCCCCGTCCTCGACGACGAGCGTGTTCGCGGCGCCCAGGAGCTCGACCCTCGGGCTGAGGCGGGTGGCGAAGGCGGCCGCGGCGTGCTTGTGGGGCATCGTCACGGACAGGCCCGCGAACCCCTCGAAGGCCCCGCGGCGCCACTGGCTCGCAAGCTCGCCTTCGGGAACGCGGATGGCCTCGTACGAGGCGCCCTCAATCCCGAGGGCTGCGTACGCCGCCCGGTGGATCGTCGGCGACTGCGAGTGGGAGATCGGGTCCCCCACAACGCCTGCCTTGAGCGCGGCTGAGCCTGTCACTCGCACACGCCGGGGTGATCGGCGCAGTACTGCTGGTACTTGACCTCGTTCTTCTGGTGCTCCGCGTACGTCCTGGCGTACAGCGTTTCGCCCGTCTTGATGTCGATGGTCACCCAGTAGTAGTAGTCGTTCTTCTCAGGGTTGATCGTGGCCTCGATGGCCTTCTTCTCGGGCGAGCCGATGGGGCCGATCGGCAGGCCCTTGTTCGCGTAGGTGTTGTACTTGTTCGACTTGTCCCGCTTCTGGTCCTCGCTGATGTGCAGCGTGCGGGAGCCGAGGCCGTACGTGACGGTGGCGTCGGAGTTGATGAAGCCGCCCGTGTCCTCGTTGGGGCGCTCGACACGGTTCTCCAGGGCGCCGGCGATGGTCGCGTAGTTCGTGGGGTTGCCCTCGGCCTCGACGATGGAGGCCTTGGTCAGCATGATGTACTGCTTGTCCGCGTCCGTCACGCCCCCGGCCTTGAGGATGGAGAGCTGGCGGTCCACCATCTGGCGCACCATCTGCTCGGGAGTCGACTTGATGTCGAAGCGGTACTCGCCCGGGGCGAGGTAGCCCTCGAGATTCTTGGCCTTCGAGCTGAGGCCGAACCGCTTCGGGTCCTCGACGATCTTCTGGAAGTCCGTGAGCGGCATCCGGGTCTTCTCGGAGAGGGTCTTCGTCACCTCGTCGATGCGCATGTTTCCGGCGATCGGAACGTAGTAGACCTTGGTCATGTCCTTGGCCACGAGGGCCTTGACGGCCTCTTCGTTGCTCATCTTCGTCTTGAGCTCGTAGGTGCCGGGCTGGATCGTCGCCCCGTCGCTCAGCTGGTCGAACGAGCGCGCGAAACCCTGCTCGCTCGCGATCACGTCAAGGCTCTTGAGCTTGGCGTAGATGGAGGACGTGGCCATGCCCGGCTTCACCTCTAGCGTCACGGCCGTCTCTCCCGGGCCAGGGTAGGACTGGGGCTCGTTCATGCCCAGCAGCTGGCGCAGGCCGAAGGTGATGAGCCCGACGACGACCGCGAACGTCACGACCACGGACGCAAGGACAATGAGGCGACGACGGCGACGCCGCTGCCGGGCGCGCCGCGCGATGAGGCGGCGCTCGCGCGGTGTCAGCTCCTCCGCGGAGGGAACCTCGGCCGCTTCGGACAGCCGGACGGTCCGGGGGCCGTCCGTCTGCCATTCATCGTCAACCTCGAAGAGGTCGTCGTCTGTGACGCCGAGGTGCGAGCCGTGGAGCGTGCTCGCGGCGGACTCCGCTGCGGCGGCACGCCCAGCGCTCCTCGCGCGGCGGGCTCGTTTGGGCACGGACTTCGGAGAGGTTTCGTCGGTCACAGTGTTTCCTCTCCGGTTGAGTGCGGCGGGGCATCGGGCAACGGGGTGCCGGCTGCTCCATGCCGCTTGAAGGTCTCGAGGGCATGCTCCAGAATGGCCACGGCGGCCACCTGGTCAATGATCTTACGCTGATCCCGTGCGGCGACCCCCACGCCGGAGAGCTGCTGCTGCGCCGTGACGGTGGTCAGGCGCTCGTCCACCATCCGGACCTCGCACTCGACCCCGCCAGCCTGGAGGGCCGCCGCGAGGTGGGAAGCGTAGTCCCGCGCGTCCTGCGTCGAGGCCGTCTCGCGGCCAGACAGGGCGAGCGGAAGGCCGACGAAGACCCTCCGCGCGTCCCGTTCCGCCGCGATGGCGGCGATGCGGTGAACGTCCCGGCGCTTGCCTGCGTCCCGTTTGAGAGTGGCCACGGGTGTGGCCATGATCCCGTCGGGGTCGCTCGCCGCGAGTCCGACGCGGGCCTTGCCCACATCCACTCCCAGGCTCACGCCGGGCCGTTCAACGCTCACTCGGCCGCCTACTTCGCGAGCTCGGCCGTCAGGGCCGCCAGGGCGTGATCGATCTTCGACGCGTCCTGACCTCCGCCCTGGGCGACGTCGTCCTTGCCGCCGCCGCCGCCGCCGAGCACCTTCGTGGCGGCGCGGACGAGCATGCCCGCCTTCGCCCCGCTCGTGCGGGCGGCCTCGTTGGTCATGGCGACGACGATGGGCCGCCCGTTGGACGTGCCGATGAGAACGACGACGGCTGCGTCCGCACCCAGCCGGTCACGCACGGCGGTGGCAAGCTGCTTGAGGTCGTCAGCGGAGTCCACGTCGCCGAGGTTGGCCAGGACGACTCGACGCCCGGCGAGGTCCCGCGCTCCAGCGACGAGTTCGGGGACCCGCGCCGAAAGGGCCTGGGCCCGGTAGCGGGCGATCTCCTTCTCGGCGGCCTTGAGCTTCTCGAGAGTGGCCGTAATGCGGTCCTGCAGCTGGTTGGCCGGGGCCTTGAACTGCTCGGAGAGGGAGTGGACGAGCGCGCGCTCGGCCGCCTGGTGGCGGAAGGCCTCGTAGCCCACGAAGGCCTCGACGCGACGGTTGCCCGAGCCCACCGACTGCTCGCCCAGGAGCGTGAGCGAGCCGATCTGTGCCGAGTTGCCGACGTGCGTGCCGCCGCAGAGCTCGCGGGACCAGTCGCCGTTGATCTCGACGACGCGCACGACATCCCCGTAGTTCTCGCCGAAGAGGGCCATGGCACCGAGAGCCTTGGCCTCCTCGATGGGCATCTCACGGGTCAGAACCTCGTGGTGGCCGAGGATCGCCTGGTTGGCGACGTCCTCGATCTCCGAGCGCGTCTCCGGGGACAGCTGCTGCGCCCACGCGAAGTCGAATCGGAGGTAGCCGGCCTTGTTGAACGAGCCGCGCTGGGTGGCCTCCTTGCCGAGGAGCTGGTGCAGGGCCGCGTGGACGATGTGCGTCGCCGAGTGGGCCTGCTCCCCCGCGTGGCGGCGAACGGCGTCCACCTCTGCGAGGGCAAGGGCACCCTGGGAGACCTCGCCCTCTCGGACGATGGCCTTGTGGACCGAGAGGCCCTTGACGGGGCGCTGGACATCGAGGACTTCGAGGACGAAGCCGTCGCCGCGGATGACACCCGTGTCGGCCGCCTGGCCGCCTGCTTCGGCGTAGAACGGCGTCTCGTCCAGGACGAGCTCGATCTCGCTGCCGGCCGAGGCCGACTGCGTCGCCTGGCCGCCTGCGAGGATGCCGCGGACCGAGGACTCGGAGGTGAGCTCCGTATAGCCGGTGAAGAACGTCTCGCCGGCCTCGCGGAGGGAGGCGTATGCGGAGACGTCGACGCCGCCCAGCTTCTTCGCGAGAGAATCCGCCTTCGCGCGCGTGCGCTGCTCCTGCATGAGGGCTCGGAAGCCGTTCTCGTCGACGGAGACCCCGGCCTCCTCGGCCATTTCGAGAGTCAGGTCGATCGGGAACCCGTACGTGTCGTGGAGCGCGAACGCCTCTGCGCCCGACAGGCTCTCGCCGCGGCTCTTCGCCGCGACGACGGACTCCTCAAGGCGGGCCGTTCCGGACGCGATGGTGCGCAGGAACGACTTCTCCTCTGCCACCGCGATGCGGCGGATGCGCTCGAAGTCCTCGGCAATGTTGGGGTAGGTGCCGCCCATGGCGTCCTTGGACACCTCGACGAGCTCGCCCACGACGGGGCGCTCGACGCCGAGGAGGCGCATCGCGCGGATGGCGCGGCGCAGCAGGCGGCGCAGAACGTAGCCGCGGCCCTCGTTGGAGGGGGTGACCCCGTCCCCGATGAGCATGACCGAGGAGCGAATGTGGTCCGAGACCACGCGCATGCGCACGTCGTCGGCATTGCGGGGATCCGCAGGATCCTCAGTGCCCCCGTATTCCTTGCCGGAGAGCTCCGCAGCCTTGTCAAGGACTGCGCGGACCTGATCCGTCTCGTAGAAGTTCTCGACGCCCTGGAGGAGCATCGCCAGGCGCTCGACACCGAGGCCCGTGTCGATGTTCTTCGTCGGCAGCTCTCCGCGGATCTCGAAGTCATCCTTGCCGATGCCCTCGCCCCGCTCGTACTGCATGAAGACGAGGTTCCAGATCTCGATGTAGCGGTTGTCGTCCGCCGCAGGCCCGCCGTCGGCTCCGTACTCAGGGCCGCGGTCATAGAAGATCTCGGAGTCGGGGCCAGCGGGGCCGCCGGGCTGGCCCGCAGACCAGTAGTTGTCCTTCATGCCCATGCGCTGGATGCGCTCGGCGGGGAAGCCGACCGTCTTGGTCCAGATCTCGAAGGACTCGTCGTCAGTCTCGAAGATCGTGACCCAGAGGCGGTCGGGATCGAGGCCGAAGCCGCCCTTCTCGAGAGGCGACGTCAGAAGCTCCCATGCGAAGGGGATGGCCTTCTCCTTGAAGTAGTCCCCGAACGAGAAGTTGCCGGCCATCTGGAAGAACGTGCCGTGGCGGGCGGTCTTGCCGACCTCATCGATGTCAAGCGTGCGGATGCACTTCTGGATGCTTGTGGCCCGCCGGTACGGGGCCTTCTGCTCACCGAGGAAGTACGGGATAAAGGGGACCATGCCAGCGATCGTGAACATGATCGAGGGGTCGTTCGAGACGAGCGAGGCAGACGGGACAACCGTGTGGCCCTTGCTCTCGAAGAAGTCGAGCCACCGTTTGGTGATCTCCTCGGTCTTCATGCGGCGCGGGTTCCCTTCATTTCGGTGGGCGTTGGGCAACGCCCGTCAGTGCAGGTACTCAAATCTACCAACGAGTCCCGGTGCAGCGGTACAAGCCAGCCCGCGTCCCGGGTTCTGCAGCGCCGCCGTGCCGGCGCGGCACGGACGCGGCGCTCCCGGAAACGGAACGGCCCGCCGGTCCGAAGACCAGCGGGCCGCCCCATGCGCGTTCGCGCGAGAACGAGTGTCAGCGAGCGTAGTACTCGACGACGAGGTTCTCTTCGCACGTCACGGGAACCTCAGAGCGCTTCGGGCGGCGCACAAGGCGTGCCTGCAGCTTCTCGAGGGTGACGTCGAGGTAACCCGGAACGGCGGGGAGGACATCGCGGTGCGCGCCCGTGGCCGCGAGCTGGAACGGCTCGAACTTCTCGCTGCGCTCGTGAACGTGCACAAGCTGGCCCGGGGCCACGCGGAAGGACGGGCGGTCAACGCGCTGGCCGTCAACGAGAATGTGGCGGTGCACCACAAGCTGACGGGCCTGAGCGATCGTGCGGGCGAAGCCTGCACGCAGCACGAGGGCGTCAAGACGCATCTCGAGGAGCTCGATGAGGTTCTCACCGGTCAGGCCGGACGTACGGCGAGCTTCCTCGAAGACCCGGGTCATCTGGGCCTCGCGGATGCCGTACTGTGCGCGCAGACGCTGCTTCTCGCGAAGGCGCACTGCGTAGTCGCTGTCCTGCTTGCGACGAGCGCGGCCGTGCTGGCCGGGACCGTACGGACGGCGCTCCATGTACTTCTCGGCCTTAGGGGTCAGCGCAATGCCAAGGGCGCGCGACTGGCGCACCTTACGGCGGGCACGTGTGTTGTTAGCCACGTAATCCTCTTTTTCTGTCTTCAAGGCATGTCAGTTCACTGGCCTCCGGGCGCCCGAACTCCGTGACAGGCTCAGCCTGAAACGGGTCGATGACGCGGAGAGCTCGGGCCTGCCTTGCGGCCCTGCGCTGCAACCTGGGTGAACTCGCCTTGAAGAAGGCGCACGAAACCCACGGCTTGCCAGTCGTCCTTTCAGCTTACCTCATCCGGGCGCTGAATCCGCCGAATCCTCTCAAGGCGCGCCGCCACCTCGCGCTCCGCTCCGGTCTGCCCGGGCTCGTAGTATCGGGCGGTCTCGATCCCCTCCGGCAGGTACTGCTGGCGGGCCACCGAGGTCGGTTCGTCGTGGGGGTACACGTAGCCCTTGCCGTGCCCCAGCCCCTTGGCGCCCGGGTAGTGCGAGTCCCTCAAGTGCGCGGGCACGAGCCCCGCCTTGCCCGCCCGCACGTCTGCGAGGGCCGCCGAGAGCCCCATGTAGGAGCGGTTGGACTTCGGCGCCGTCGCAATGTGCACCACAGCCTGGGCCAGGACGATCTGCGCCTCCGGCATGCCGATGAGCTGGACCGCCTGGGCCGCGCTCACGGCGACCTGGAGGGCCATCGGGTCCGCCATGCTCACCTCTTCGCTCGCCGCGATGACAATGCGGCGGGCGATGAACCTCGGGTCCTCCCCCGCCTCGATCATGCGAGCAAGGTAGTGCAGGGCGGCATCCGGGTCAGAGCCGCGCATGGACTTGATGAACGCGCTCACCACGTCGTAGTGCTGGTCCCCGTCCTTGTCGTACCGGACGACGGCCTTCTGGAGGGCCTGCGCCACGTCGTCGCGCCCGATGTCCGCCCGCCCCTCCGCCGAGGCGACGTCAGCGGCCGCCTCGAGGGACGTCAGCGCGCGCCGCGCGTCCTGCCCGCTCAGCTCGACGAGGTCAGCCTTGGCCTCAGGCGAGATCGAGAACGCCCCGCCCAGGCCGCGCTCATCGGAGAGGGCCCTGTCCACGAGGGCGGCCACGTCGTCGTTCGTCAGAGGCGAGAGGGTCAGTAAAAGCGACCGGGACAACAGAGGCGCGATGACCGAGAAGGACGGATTCTCCGTCGTCGCCGCAACGAGTGTCACCCAGCCGTTCTCAACGCCCGGAAGGAGCGCGTCCTGCTGGGCCTTGGTGAAACGATGGATCTCGTCGAGGAAGAGGATGGTGCGCGTCCCGTGGAGGTCACGCTGCGTCAGCGCCTCGTCCATGACGCGCCGAACGTCCTTGACGCCGGCCGTGATGGCGGACAGCTCCACGAACTGACGCCCCGGTGCGCGGGCGATCACGTGCGCGAGCGTCGTCTTTCCCGTCCCAGGCGGCCCGTAGAGGATCACGGACGTCGAGCTCGCTCGGTCTCCGCCCTCCATGAGGCGGCGAAGGGCCGAGCCCGGGCTGAGGAGGCGGGACTGGCCCACAACCTCGTCCGCGGTGCGCGGCCGCATGCGGACGGCCAGCGGGGCCGGCGCCTTGGAGGCAGGCGCCGACCCTCCGCTCGAGAAGAGATCCTCCATCAGGCTCCCGGCAGGCTATGCCTTGGCGCCCTCGGCGGTCTGCGGGAGCGCGGCCTCGGCGGCGTCGCCCTCGGCACCGTCAGCGCGCTTGGCGTCGGCCTTGGCACCCTGCGGCTTCGCGTCGATCCCCGCCTCCTTGCGCTGCTGCGCGGTGATGGCTGCGGGAGCGCCGGTGAGCGGATCGAACGCGCCGGCCTTCGGGAAGGCGATGACGTCGCGGATGGACTCCGAGCCCACGAGGATGGACATGATGCGGTCCCAGCCGAAGGCAATTCCACCGTGCGGGGGCGCACCGTACTTGAAGCCCTCGAGGAGGAAGCCGAAGTTGCGCTGCTGGTCCTCCTCGCTCAGCCCCATGACCTCGAAGACGCGCTGCTGAACCTCGCGGTCGTGGATACGGATCGAACCGCCTCCGATCTCGCTGCCGTTGCAGACCACGTCGTAGGCCTGGGCCAGCGCGTTCTGCGGATCCTCATGGAACGTGCCCAGCAGCTCGGGCTTCGGCGAGGTGAAGGCGTGGTGGAGGGCGGTCCAGGCGCCCTGTCCGACGGCGACGTCGCCTGCGGCGGTCGCGGCCGCCGCGGACTCGAACATCGGGAAGTCAACGACCCAGGCGAAGGCGTACTCGCCCTCCTTGATGAGTCCGGTGCGCCGCGCGATCTCAACGCGGGCCGCTCCGAGGAGCTCCCGAGCCGCGTCGCGCTCGCCTGCGGCGAAGAAGACACAGTCACCGGGCTCGGCGCCGACGAAGGCGGCGAGGCCGTCCTTCTCCGCATCGGAGAGGTTCTTGGCGACGGGGCCCGTCAGCTGGCCGTCCTCCTGGATGAGGACATAGGCGAGGCCCTTGTGCCCGCGCTGCTTCGCGAACTCCTGCCACCCGTCGAGGGTGCGGCGCGGCTGCGACGCCCCGCCAGGCATGACGACGGCACCCGTGTAGTCCGCCTGGAACACGCGGAAGGTCGTGTCCTTGAAGTAGCCGGTCATCTCGGTGAGCTCGAGACCGAAGCGCAGGTCCGGCTTGTCAGAGCCGTACTTGTCCATGGCCTCGGCGTACGTGAGGCGCTGGAAGGGCGTCTCGATCTCCACGCCGATGGTCTTCCAGACGTTGACGAGAATGCGCTCAGCGAGGGCGATGACGTCCTCCTGCTCGACGAAGCTCGCCTCGATGTCGAGCTGCGTGAACTCCGGCTGGCGGTCCGCGCGGAAGTCCTCGTCGCGGTAGCAGCGGGCGATCTGGTAGTACTTCTCGAAGCCGCCGACCTGGAGGAGCTGCTTGAAGAGCTGCGGGCTCTGCGGCAGGCCGTACCAGTTGCCCGGAGACAGGCGGGAGGGCACGATGAAGTCTCGCGCTCCACCCGGCGTGGAGAGCGTGAGCGTCGGCGTCTCGATCTCGACGAAGTCCTCGGCCTCGAGGACCTCGCGCGCCGCCTTGTTCACCTGGCTGCGGAGGCGGATGTTCCGGCTCATGTTCGGGCGGCGGAGGTCGAGGTAGCGGTGCTTCAGGCGAGCCTCTTCGCCCACCTCGACGTGCTCGTCCACCTGGAACGGCAGCGCTGCGGCCTTGTTGAGCACGACGACGCGCTCGGCGACAACCTCGATCTCGCCGGACGGGAGGGCCGGGTTCTCGTTGCCCTCGGGGCGTCGCTCGACCGTCCCCTCGACCTGCAGCACGAACTCGTTGCGCAAGTGCGCGAAATCGGCCTCGTCCCGGATGACCACCTGGGAGACCCCGGTGGAGTCACGGAGGTCCACGAAGGCCACCCCGCCATGGTCTCGCCGGCGCGAGACCCATCCGGCCAGTGTCACTCGTTCTCCGATGTCAGCGGCCGTCAGGGCGCCGAGGTCGTGCGTACGCAGCACAGTCAATCCCTCCCAGGGGTAAAGCGCGTTCTTCTCGTTCACACGAGTCTACGTTGAACCTGGCTCGTGGCCTGAAGTGGTGCGGCCCACCCCGCCGCGAGTACGCTTCTAGCACGAGGAGCGAACCGCTGACATCAGCGCGACGCCCTTTGACCACGCCCGGCGGGGCCCCCTCTCGCCGCGGCCTCGACGCATCATTGAGGAAAGAGTTCTCCCGGTGGACCAGAATTCCGACGACCAGACGACGCAGGAACCTCAGGACGGAACCCAGTCCGAGGCGCCGGCACAGCCCGCGCCCGCAGAGGGCCCGGCCATCGTTCCCGCCCCCGAGGCGCCCGTGCGGATTGACGCCGTGGCCACTGACCTCGATGAGGCCCGCCGCTTCGGCCGGGTCGACGACGAAGGGCACGTCTTCGTCGTCGTCGGCGAGAGCGAGTACGCCGTGGGGCAGTACCCCGGCACCGACAAGGACGAAGCGCTCGCCTACTTCGTCAAGAAGTACGACGACGTCGTCAACCAGGTCGCCCTTCTTGAGGCCCGCATCGCCAGCGGCAACGTCCCCGGCAACCTGACGAAGACGCTCCAGCAGATCTCGCTCAGCATTGCCGACCACCGCTTTGTGGGCGACCTCGAAGCGCTCGCTGCCCGGATCGAGGCGCTCCGCGAGAACGCGGCCGAGGCACAGGCGAAGGCCAAGGAGCGCGCCGCAGCCCGCGCCGCAGAATCCCTGACGGCCCGCGAGGCCGTCGTGGCCGAGGCCGAGGAGATCTCGGCTCAGGACCCCCGCCGCATCCAGTGGAAGCAGTCCTCCGCCCGCATGGCGGAGCTCTTCGAGGAGTGGCAGCGCCTTCAGAAGGCGGGCCCGCGGCAGTCGAAGTCCGTCGAGGAGGGGCTGTGGAAGCGCTTCCGCGGCGCCCGCGCAGCCTTCGAGAAGAACCGCCGCTCCCACTTCAGCCAGCTCGATGCCGAGCACGCCGAGGCCAAGGCCGCCAAGGAGAAGCTCATCCAGAAGGCGGAGGAGCTCTCCTCGTCCACGGACTGGGGCGTGACAGCCGGCAAGTACCGCGACCTCATGACCGAGTGGAAGTCCGCCAAGCGCGCCTCCCGCAAGGACGACGACGCTCTCTGGGCCCGCTTCCGCGCCGCGCAGGACGTGTTCTTCAACGCCCGTCAGGCGGCCAACGACGAGATCGACGCGAGCTACCGCGACAACCTCACCGTCAAGGAGGGTCTCCTCAAGCGCGCCGAGGCCCTCCTCCCGGTCAAGGACCTCGCGGCGGCCAAGCGAGAATTCGCCATCATCCGGGACGAGTGGGAGTCCGCCGGCAAGGTGCCGCGCAAGGACATGGGCCGCATGGACGGCGGCCTGCGCCGAGTCGAGGACGCCATTCGCGCTGCAGAGCGCGAGGAGTGGGACCGCACCAACCCCGAGGTCCAGGCCCGCGCGAACTCGGCCCTGAGCCAGCTCGACGAGTCCCTGGCCAAGCTGGAGCGGGCCCTCGAGCGCGCCAAGGCGAGCGGAGACGCGCGCAAGATCGCTGCCGCCGAGGACGAGCTCGAGAAGAAGCGCGCTCTCGCCGCCCTCTTCAAGAACGCGCAGCGCTAGGCTCCTCACGGCCGGCGGCTGACCGCCCGCCCGAACGACCCCGGGCAGAAACGTTATCCACGTTTCTGCCCGGGGTCTTCTTCATCATGACGCCCGTGAGGAAAATGGGCTCATGACATACCTCATCACGAACAAGGGTCAGACGGTCACGACCCCCTACTCCCCCGCCGAATGGCAGTGCATGGAGGCCGAGGGCCTCGTGAGGCCGCTGATCGACGGCGTGTGGGCGGCCGGCGCCTTGCGGCAGACGGCGGACATCCGCGCCCGCGCAGCGGGGCTCGTGACACCGATTCAACTCATCGGCAGGGTGGTGATCGGCTGGTCCTCAGCTGCGTGGGTGCACGGGTGGGCGCCAAGCCCTGCCCGCCTCGAGCTGCTCATCGATCAGTCCAGCCGCACGACGAGCGCCCACAGGATCACGGACAAGGTCATCATCCACGAGGTCAAGAACCCGCTGGACCGCAGCCTCAACATGAGCGGGACCTTCGTGTCAGACCGCGTGCGCACCGCCGTGGATGTAGCCCGGTACTGCAACGACGACGAAGCGGCCGCGATCCTCAGCCACGCCTTCCGGGACCCGAGCCTGCCGGCGCAGATCCAGGCTGCCGAGGAACTGGGATCGCTGCCAGCCCTCACCGGCCCGACCTCCCGTGCGCGCAGACGTCTTCGCAAGGCGGCGCAGGGCGCGTGGCGGCCGCGCGCCGGCTCACGAGGAGTGAAGGCGGCATCAGGGCGGTGACGGGGCCTAGCCCTGTCGCCGGTTGCCGGACATGCGGTAGACGTCGTACACGCCGTCGATCCGCCGAACCGCAGAGAGGACGTGGTCGAGGTAGCGGGGGTCCGTCATCTCGAAGGAGAATCGCGAGCGGGCAATGCGGTCCTCGCTCGTCTGGACGGACGCGGCGAGGATGTTGACGCGGTGGTCGCTCAGAACACGGGTGACGTCGGACAGCAGGTTCTTGCGGTCGAGCGCCTCCACCTGGATCTCCACGAGGAAGACGCCCACGCTCGTCTCCGTCCATGCCACGGGCACGAGGCGGTCCTCCTGCGCCAGGAGAGACTCGGCGTTCGTGCAGTCTCGCCTATGGATGGACACGCCCTTGCCCCGAGTCACAAATCCGAGGATGGGATCTGGCGGGACCGGGGTGCAGCACTTGGCCAGCTTGATCCAGACGTCGGCGTCGCCCTGGACCGCGACAGCGCCGTCGACCGCCCGGCCCTTGCGGGGAGCCGTGATCGTAATGGGCTCGCGGACCTCGAGGTCCGTCTCCCCGAAGTTGCTCTCAAGGGACTGAATGACGGACTGCGGTGAGCTGGTGCCCTCCCCGATCGCCGCGAAGAGGGAGTTGATGTCCCCGAGGCCCATGCTCTCCGCAATGGTCTGAAGCTTGTCCTGGGTGAGGAACTTCTGGATGGGCAGGTTCCGCTTGCGCAGCGCCCGTGTCAGCGAGTCCCGGCCTGCCTCAATGGACTCCTCGCGGCGCTCCCGGCTGAACCAGTGACGGATCTTCGACTTGGCACGGCCGGACTTGACGAAGCTGAGCCAGTCACGGCTGGGACCGGCGTCCGCAGCCTTCGAGGTGACGATCTCGACCCAGTCGCCGTTCTTGAGCTCCGTCGAGAGGGGCATGAGCCGGCCGTTGACCCGCGCGCCGATGGTCCGGTGGCCCACGTCCGTGTGGACCGTGTACGCGAAGTCGACGGGCGTCGAGCCGGCCGGGAGGGCCTGGATGTCGCCCTTCGGCGTGAACACGTAGACCTCCGCCGCGTTCATCTCGTACCGCAGGGACTCGAGGAACTCGCTCGCGTCCCGCGTCTCCTGCTGCCAGTCCATGAGGGACTTCAGCCAGCGCATGTCCTCCGTGCCCTGTGCGGAGGTCGCATTGGGCTGCTGCTTGTACTTCCAGTGCGCTGCGATGCCGTACTCGGCGCGGCGATGCATCTCGTGGGTGCGGATCTGGAACTCGACGGGCCGTCCGCCCGGCCCGATCACCGAGGTGTGCAGGGACTGGTACAGGTTGAACTTGGGGCTCGCGATGTAGTCCTTGAAACGGCCCGGCATCGGCGACCACTCGTTGTGGATGATCCCCAGGGTCGCGTAGCAGTCCCGCACCGAGTCCACGAGGATCCGGATGCCCGTGAGGTCGTGGATCTCATCGAACTCCTTCCCTCGGACGATCATCTTCTGATAGACGGAGTAGTAGTGCTTCGGGCGGCCCGTCACGGTGCAGCGGATGCGGGCCTCGTGGAGGTCGGCGAGGATCGCCTCCCTCACCTGAGCCAGGTACTTCTCCCGTTCCGGGGTCCGCTGGCCAACGAGTCGGACGATCTCCTCGTACCGCTTGGGGTACAGGACGGCGAAGGACAGGTCCTCGAGCTCCCACTTGACGGTGTTCATGCCGAGTCGGTGCGCCAGGGGCGCGAAGATCTCGAGCGTCTCTCGGGCCTTCTTCGCAGCGGACTCCGAGGACACATAGCGCCACGTGCGGGCGTTGTGGAGCCGGTCGGCGAGCTTGATGATGAGAACGCGGATGTCGCTCGACATCGCGATGACCATCTTCCGGACCGTCTCGGCCTGTGTCGCGTCCCCATAGGTGACCTTGTCGAGCTTCGTGACCCCGTCCACGAGCATCGCGACCTCGGCGGAGAACTCGGCGGTCAGCTCCTCGAGCGAATAGTCGGTGTCCTCGACGGTGTCGTGGAGCAGGGCCGCCTGGAGCGTCGTGCCGGTGAAGCCCATCTGAGCGAGGATCGAGGCGACGGCCACGGGATGGGTGATGTACGGGTCCCCGGAACGGCGCTTCTGCCCCTCGTGGAGCCGCTCGGCGACAGCGTAGGCACGACGGATCGGCTCCAGGTCGGCTTTGGGGCTTGTCGCCTTGATCTGCCGCAGGAGCGGGTCGAGGATGGGCGTGGGGCTGGGCGCGCGTCCGGCGAGACGCGCGAGCGGAGACAGGACGGAGGGCCGCCGCTCCCTGGGGCTCGGGGTCACACCATTCGCCATCGTCACGTCTCCTCGCCTGGCCCAGCGGCCGTTCCTCCAGATGCGTCTGACCCGCTCCGGTCACGCGACGCGAAGCGGGTCAGATCAGTGTACGTCCTCCGCTCACATTGGGGCGGTGGGCGGCTCGGGCTAGCCGCGCTCCGGACGGGAGTCGGCGATGGAGCCGCGCTCGTCAGGCTCAGCTGCCTTCTCTGCGGCCGCGTCCATGGCCGCGTTCTCGTGGGCCGCCCCCGGGTCGTCGACGCCGTCCGAGGACAGCACGCCCCGGTCGGCGTCGGCGGGAACGCCGTCATCGATCCCCCGCTCGTTCTCACGCAGCGCCGCGTAGAGGGGCGCCTGGACGTAGATCGTGGCCAGCGTGGCCACAATGATGCCCACGAACAGCGCGAGCGAGAGGTCCTTCAGCGTGCCGGCCCCCAGAAGGAACGCGCCGATGAAGAGGATCGCGCCCACTGGCAGCACGGCCACGACGGAGGTGTTGATGGAGCGAACCAGCGTCTGGTTGATGGCCAGGTTGACGGAGTCGGCAAACCGGCGCCGGCCCTTGCCTGCGCGCGTGTTCTCCCGGATCTTGTCGAAGACCACGACAGTGTCGTAGAGGGAATAGCTGAGGATCGTCAAGAAGCCAATCACCGCGCTCGGGGTGACCTCGAACCCCGTGGCCGCATAGACCCCACCCGTGATGATGAGGACGACGAACAGCCCGGCGATGGCCGCGATGGACATCTTCCACGTGCGGAAGTACAGCGCCATGAGCAGCGTCACGAGGACCACGAACATGACGAACCCGACCAGCGCCCGCTGCGAGACATCCTTGCCCCACGTGGGGCCGACGAACGTGCTCGTCACCTTGTCTTCGCCGACGCCGTAGGCCTCCGTCAGGCGGCGCTTGACCTCAAGGGTCTGCTCGTCCGTCAGGCGCTCCGTCTGGACGCGGACGGTGCCCGCGGCGATGTTCGTGACGTGCGGCTCCGACTGCGGGACCACGGCATGGACCGCGTTCTCACCCGGTTTGATGTCCGTGTGGTTGGTCTGGGAGACCGTGAACTCGGATCCGCCGCGGAAGTCGATGCCGAGGTTGAACCCGCCCCGGATCACCGGAACGAGGATGGAGAGGAGAACGAGGACGCCGGTGATGGCGAACCACAGCTTCTTCTTCCCCACGAAGTCGTAGGACTTCTCTCCCGAATAGAGGGCGTTGCCCCAATCAGCGAGACGCTTCATCACTTGCCTCCCTCCTCAGCCTGGCGCGCCCGCGCACGGGCGGCGGCCCGGCGCTCGGCGATGGTCAGTCCGGCGGTTTCGTCGTCGTCCGTTTCCGTCCCTCGAGGCGAGCGCGGGCCGGTGTCTTCCGGCGTGCGCACGCGCCCCGCCCCTCGGTAGAGGGGCACGGCGCCCAAGGCCCGGGGGTCGAGTCCCGACGCCGGGTGGCCCTCCGCGAAGAAGCGAGTCCTCGAGAGGAGCTCAAGCACGGGGTGCGTGAAGAGGAAGACGACGATGAGGTCGGCGACCGCCGTGAGGCCGAGCGTGAAGGCGAATCCCCGAACGCTGCCGACCGCAGCGATGAAGAGGACCACGGCGGCCAGGAGGTTCACGGCCTTCGAGGCGAGGATCGTCCGCTTGGCGCGGGCCCATCCAAGCTCCACGGCGGCGCTGAGCGTGCGTCCCTCGCGTAGCTCGTCGCGGATGCGCTCGAAGTACACGATGAACGAGTCCGCCGTGAGGCCGATGGCCACGATGACGCCCGCCACGCCCGCCAGGGACAGGCGGTAGTTCGCCGTGACGCCGAGGATGGCGATGGCCACGTAGGTCAGGACGCCTGCGACGATGAGCGAGCCGAGCGTCACCAGAGAGAGCACCCGGTACTGGAAGGCCGAGTAGACGGCCACGAGGGCGAGGCCGATGAGGCCCGCGATGATGCCCATCTTGAGCTGCTCCTGGCCGAGCGTGGCCGAGATCTGCTGCTCGGACTCGATGGAGAAGCTGATCGGCAGGGCGCCGTAGCGCAGCTGCTCGGCCAGGGCCTTCGCGGAGTCCTCCGTGAAGTTGCCCGTGATCTGCGGGCGTCCGTCCGTGATGACCGCGCGGGACATCGGGGCGGAGACGATGGAGCCGTCGAGAACGATGGCGAACTGGCCTCGGTCCGAGGTATTGAGCTTCGTCAGGCGCTCGGTGACCTTGCGGAAGATCTCCGTGCCCTCTTTGTTGAACTCGATGTTCACAGCCCACTGTCCAGTCTGGACGCCGCCGGAGCCCTGGACCTGGCCTGCGGAGGCGGTCTGGATCATCGTGCCGGGAACCTCGACCGGGCCGAGGATGTACTTCAGGGACTGGCTGCCCTCGTACTGGCACGCCACCATGGGCTTGTCTCCGGGCGCGTTCTTCTGCTGTCCGGGGGTTGGGGGCTTGGTGCAGTCCAGCGCCTCGAACGCCTTGCGGACGTCCTTCGTGATCCAGTTGGGATCAGAGGCGTCCTTGGGCTTGGCTGTGGGGGCCTTGATCGCGGAGTCGGGCGTCGGCTTGGCGGCCTTGGCCGGCGCGCCGATCTCCAGGACGGGGCGGAACTCCATGTCCGCTGACGCCTGGATGAGCTGGCGCGTCTTGGCACTCGGAGTGTCAGGCATGCTGACGACGACGTTGCGGCCGTTCTGCGTCGTGATCTCGGCTTCGGAGACGCCCGCGCCGTCCACGCGCTGGCGGATGATCTCGACGGCCTGGTTGAGCTGCTCCTCCGAGACAGGCTGGTTGCCTGTGGTCTTCGGGGACAGAATCATCTGGGTGCCGCCCTCGAGGTCGAGGGCGAGCTTCGGCGCGAACGCCTGCTTGCCCTGGCCCGCCAGCATGCCCATGACGCCGAACGCGAGGGCCGTGAGCAGGAGCAGGACGGTCAGGCTTGCCCAGGGGCGGCTGCGCCGCGGACGCATGGAACTGCGCGTGCCGCGGCGAGGGCGTCCGACCCCAGGCCCGTTCCCCTTGAGGGAGCGGCCGGTGGGAGCTGTGCGCTGCTGGCTCACCGCTGCTCCCCCGCCTCCGGGCGGGTCTCGGCGGACGTGGAGCCAGCGGAGCCGGCGCCCGGGGTCCCAGGCTCCGTGAAGCCGGCTTCCGCCTGGCTCCCGGGGTGACGGTAGGCCGACGACGGCGTGGCCGCCTCACCGGATGCCGCGGCATCGACGGGAGCGGGCTCAACGAGTCCGTCCCCGTCAGCGGGGGCGGTCGTCGCGTCCTCGGCCGCCGGAGCGGTCTCGGGCGCCGGAGCGAGGGCGCCGATGTGCATCGTGACCTCAACACCCGGGGAGATCTCCACGAGGGCGGTGTTCTCAGCGTCGTTGCGGGAGACGACCGTGCCGAAGATGCCCGAGGTGCTCATGACCCGTGCGCCGGCGACGACCTGGGCACGGCGCTCACCCACCTCCTTCTGCTGCTTGCGGAACCGCATGACGGTGAAGAGGAGGAAGAGAACGAGCAGCGCGGGCAGGAAGAGGGAGCCCGGGTTGAAGGCTGCGTCCGCACCGAGAGGCAGGGAGAGGGAAGGTGACACGATGTTCCGTTCGGTTGGCGGCGGGCTCGGTGTCCGGGCGCCTCTCGAAAACGAGGGCGCCCCGGCGGTTGCGAGGGGGCCGATACGGCCTCAAACTCCCCGCACGCCTCGCCGAGAACGCCTGATGTGTACTGGTTCGAGCGTACACGACGGGGATCACACCGGACCGGCTAGAGACCCCCTGTGGAGGACCAGTGGCCCTCGGGAAGCGGCCGGCCCACGTGGGCGTAGGCCGCTGGGGTGGCCACGCGACCGCGGGGTGTGCGCCCGAGCAGCCCTTCGCGGACGAGGTAGGGCTCGGCGACCGTCTCCACGGTCTCCGTCTCCTCTCCCACAGCGATGGCGAGGGTGGACAGGCCGACGGGCCCGCCCCCGAACTTGTCGATCAGCGCGAGGAGGACGCTGCGGTCCAGGCGGTCCAACCCGCGTTCGTCCACCTCGTACATCGTCAGTGCTGTGGCCGCGTGGGACTGTTCGATGTTGGTCACGCCGTGCACCAGGGCCCAGTCCCTCACACGGCGCAAGAGGCGGTTGGCGATGCGGGGCGTCCCCCTGGAGCGCCGGGCGATCTCCGAGAACCCCTGGCCCGAGACGGCCAGGTCAATGAGCAGGGCCGAGCGGCGCAGGACCAGCTCGAGCTCAGCCTCCGAATAGAACTCCAGCTGGCCCGTGAAACCGAACCGATCCCGCAGCGGACCGGGGAGCAGGCCCGCGCGGGTCGTGGCCCCGACCAGCGTGAACGGCGGGAGCTCCAGTGGAATGGACGTGGCCCCGGCGCCCTTGCCCACGATGACGTCCACACGGAAGTCCTCCATGGCCATGTAGAGCATTTCCTCAGCAGGCCGGGACATGCGGTGAATCTCGTCGAGGAAGAGGATCTCCCCCGGGACGAGAGAGGAGAGAATGGCCGCGAGGTCTCCGGAATGCTGGATGGCCGGGCCGCTCGTGATGCGCAGCGGCGCGCCCATCTCCTGGGCCACGATCATGGCCAGGGTTGTCTTGCCGAGCCCGGGCGGGCCGGAGAGCAGCACGTGGTCCGCGGTCCGCTCGCGAATCTGGGCCGCCTTGAGCACGAGGCCAAGCTGTTCCCGGACGCGCTCCTGCCCCACGAAGTCCCCGAGGGTCTTGGGCCGCAGGGCGCCCTCGAGGGCCCTCTCCTCCGGGTCCGCCGTGGGCTGGACGATGTCGCGGTCCGCCACTAGCGCTTCCTCGCCAGGCGCGCCAGGGCGGCCTTGAGCGCCACGGACACGTTCTCCGAGGCGGCGGCATCAGGGTCCTCTGCGACGAGGCCGGACCAGGCAGACTCCGCGTCTTTCTCGCTCCATCCGAGGGAGAGCAGGGCAGCCTGGACCTGGGGCCCGACACCAGCGGGTCCCGCGCCTGATCCGCCGGCGGCGACCGCCGCCGGGCCAAAACGGTCCTTGAGCTCGAGCAGCATGCGGGCGGCGGACTTGGGTCCGATGCCCGGCACGGACTGGAGGGCTGCCTTGTTCTCCGTGGCGATGGCTTCCCGCAGGGCGGCCGGCTCCAGGACGGACATCACCGCGAGCCCCAGCTTGGGGCCCACGCCGGAGATGCTCGTGATGACCTCGAACGCCTCCCGCGCCTCGGCCTCGGTGAACCCGTAGAGGGTCATCGAGTCCTCCCGGACCACCATGGACGTGTACAGCTGCGCCTGGCTGCCCGTGCGCAGCGACGCGAGCGTGGGCGCTGGCGCCATGACCTCGAAGCCGATCCCGCCGACGAGCACGACGGCCCGGTCCAGCCGCACGGAGACGACCTCGCCCCGGAGAATGGAGATCATGGTGTGGTGACGCCCCTTTGTCTGTGCCAATGGCGCCCCGAGCGGACACCTCGCTGATTAGAACATACTAGCGAAAAGTCCCGGGCTTGCGCGATCCCCGCTTGGCGGCCTCCGCCCACGCCTTCTGCGCAGGAGTCAGCGCACCCGAGGGCCTCGGTGCGAGCTCTGTGCGCGCCCGGCCAACGACACGCGCGCCCTCGGCGGCCCCCACCGAGCGCCGCCACCCGGCCGCAATGCACAGGGCGAGCGCGTCCGCCGCGTCCGCGGGCCTGGGAGGGCTGCTCAGCCGCAGAATGCGGACAACCATCTGCGTCACCGCCTCCTTGCCGGCCTGCCCGTCCCCGGTCACCGCCGCCTTGACCTCTGTGGGCGTGTGCAGCGCCACGGGGACGCCACGCCGGGCGGCGGCCACGATGACCACGCCGGAGGCCTGGGCCGTGCCCATGACCGTGCTGACGTTGTTGTGGCTGAACACGCGCTCCAAGGCGAGCATGTCCGGCGAGTGCTTGTCGAGCCACTCGTCGATGGCCAGCGCGATCGTCAGGAGCCGCTGATCCAGCGGCTGCTCCGCGGCGGTGCCCACCACGCCCACATCCACGAGCTCCGCCGTGCGGTTCGCGTGCATGTCGACGACGCCGATGCCGCAGCGGGTGAGACCCGGGTCGACGCCGAGGATGCGCAGAGGCCGCGCCCCCGGCTGGGCGGGGGCGCGGCCTGGAAGCTGGGCCATGGGCTAGTCGTTCTCCAGCTCCGTCATGACCTCGGCCGAGATGTCGGCGTTGGAGTAGACGTTCTGGACGTCGTCGAGCTCTTCGATGGCATCCGCGAGCTTGAGGAACTTGCGCGCGCCGTCCGCGTCGAGCTGAACATGCATGGAGGGAACGAACTCGACCTCGTCGGTCTCGTACTCGATCCCGGCCTCTTCGAGGCCCGCCACGACGGCGCGGAGGTCGCCGGGCTCGCTGATGACCTCGAACGACTCGCCGTCGTCTTTGACCTCTTCGGCGCCGCCGTCGAGGACGGCCATGAGGACGTCGTCTTCCGTCAGGCCGTTCTTCGGCAGGCGCACGAGGCCCTTGCGGGCGAAGAGGTACGCGACAGAGCCCGGGTCCGCCACGGTGCCGCCGTTGCGGGTGATGGCGACGCGCACCTCGGAGGCGGCCCGGTTCTTGTTGTCCGTGAGGCACTCGATCAGGAGCGCGGAGCCCTGCGGTCCGCGTGCTTCGTAGATGATCTCGCTGTAGTCGACGACCTCGCCGGTCAGGCCGGCACCGCGCTTGATGGCGCGGTCGATGTTGTCGTTGGGCACCGACGTCTTCTTCGCCTTCTGGACGGCAAGCTCAAGGGCGGGGTTGCCGGAGAGGTCGGCGCCGCCAGCGCGGGCCGCGACCTCAATGTTCTTGATGAGCTTGGCGAACGCCTTGGCGCGCTTGGCGTCGATCGCGGCCTTCTTGTGCTTCGTGGTAGCCCATTTGGAGTGTCCGGACATACGTCTGCCTATCTCTTCGCGATCATGTGCATAAACAGCTCGTGGATCCGGCGCTCCTGCGTGACCTCCGGATGGAAGCTCGTTGCGAGCAGGTTCCCCGAGCGAACTCCAACGATTCTACCGGCGGCCCGTCCCAGCCCGCCCACGCGCGCAAGGACCTCGACGCCCGGGCCCGCCTCGAGCACCTGCGGCGCCCGGATGAAGACCGCATGGACGGGGTCCGGCTCGAGCCCGGCGAACTCCAGGTCCACCTCGAAGCTCTCGCGCTGGCGGCCGAACGCGTTGCGGACGACCGTCACGTCAAGCCCGCCGAACGTCTCTTGCGGGCACCCGGCGGCGTCGAGCGCCGGGTCCTTGATGCGGTCCGCGAGGAGGATGAGGCCCGCGCACGAGCCGTAGACGGGCAGGCCCTCCCGGATGAGCTCCCGGATGGGGTCCATGATGCCGAGGACGCGGCACAGCTTGGCCATGGCCGTCGACTCCCCGCCGGGCAGGACGAGCCCCTCGATCCCCTCCAGGTCCCGAGGGGTCCGAATTCGCCGCGTTCGCGCTCCCACGTCCTGGAGGAACTGCTCGTGCTCGCGCACGTCCCCCTGAACGGCGAGCACTCCGACCAGCGGTGCTCCCGAGTGCTGCATGTCTGCCCCTTTTGTCGCGGCCCCAGCGCGAGGCCTGCCGCGCATGTCATGAACTAGTATCGAGTCCATGATCCCCGTGAGCATTCTCGTCGGCAAAGCCGTCCGCGCCGCATCCCGCCTCCGGGGCTCAGGATCGGCCCTCCCGGGCCTCGTCGTCGAGCGGTTTGACCCGGGGTTCCTCGCAGCCATGCTCTCGAGGATGCCGCAAGGCGTCGTCGTCGTCTCCGGAACCAACGGCAAGACCACCACGACGAAAATGGTGGTGGAGCTCCTCGCGTCCCAGGGCCTCAAGGTGTTCACGAACCGCTCCGGCTCGAATTTCACGCGCGGCGTGGTGGCGTCCCTCGTCGCCGAGGCGAGCGTCACGGGCCGCCTCGACGCAGACATCGCGGTCCTGGAGCTGGACGAGGCCCACGCGGTGCACTTCGTCCGCCAGTTCCAGCCGACGTACGCCCTCCTCCTCAATGTCCTGCGGGATCAGCTTGACCGATTCGGCGAGATCGACACGACCGCCCGTTTCCTCGACACCATCGCCTCCCGGACCACGGGTACGGTCGTCCTCAATCGCGAGGACCCGCGCGTGGCCCGCATCGCCGAGGGCGGGGCGGCCCACGCGGACGTCGCGTACTTCGGCCTCGCGCCTCAGCTGCGCCGGATGTTCCCGGCCGACGACGACCTGCGCCGCGCGGCCGCCGCGGACTCGGCGACCCCCGCGGACGCCCTGACCGCCGACGTTCTCCTCGCGAGCCTCGAGGGCGAGAAGGCCGAGTTCGACATCGGCGGGCGCCGCGTCCCCGCGACCATGTCGCTCAAGGGCGTCTACAACGTCTACAACGCGGCTGCGGCCCTCGCGCTCGTGCGCCGGATTCTCGGCGACGCGGCAGACGAGGCCGCACTGGTGCAGGCCCTTGAGAACGTCACGCCCGCCTTCGGCCGCGGCGAGTCCTTCGTGGTGAACGGGCAGCCGCTTGAGCTCGTCCTCGTCAAGAACCCTGCCGGGTTCCGCCTGGGTTTGCAGTCCTTCGTCAGCTCGGACGCGGCCACGATGATCGCCGTCAACGACGACTACGCCGACGGCCGCGACATGTCCTGGCTGTGGGACGTCGACTTCGACATCCTCCGCTCCGGGGGCGTCGACCGCGTCTCGGGCGTGCGGGCGGCAGACATGGCCCTGCGTCTGAAGTACGACGACGTGCCTGTCGGCGAGGTGGACGAGGACCTGGCCGCCTCGCTCGAGGCCCTCCTCAAGGAGCACCCGGACCGGCCGAAGCGCATTTTCTCCACGTACACCGCCATGCTCGCCCTCCGCCGCGCACTGGCCCGCCACACGACCGTCGAGGACTTCTCGTGAGCCACCCCATCTTCACCCCCGAGGGACCGTCCAAGGGCGCGCTGCGGATCGTCCAGCTCTACCCGGATGACATGAACATCTACGGGGACTGGGGCAACACCCTGACGCTTGCGCGCCGCGCGGCCTGGCACGGCTACTCCCCCGAGATCGTGGACTACAACGTCGGGGACGCGTTCCCCGAGGACGCAGACGTGATTGTGGGCGGCGGGGGCCAGGACTCCGGGCAGTTCAAGATCATCGATGACCTCGCCCGCATCGCCGACCGTTTGACCGGCCTCGCCGCAGACGGCTCCCCCATGCTCGTCATCTGCGGGATGTACCAGCTCTTCGGTCATGAGTTCGAGACCCTGTCCGGCCGCGTCCTCCCCGGGCTCGGCATCCTCGACCTGACCACAAAGGGCACCGACGAGCGACTCATCGGCAACGTCGTCACCGAGTCGGACGAGTTCGGCCGGATCGTCGGGTACGAGAACCACTCGGGGAAGACCGTCCTCGGCAGCGGCGCCGAGCCCCTCGGCCGCGTCGTCGTCGGTGCGGGAAACAACGGCGAGGACGAGACGGAGGGCGCCCGGCACGCGAACGTCCTGGGCACGTACCTCCATGGGTCCCTTCTGCCAAAGAACCCGGCCCTCGCCGACTGCCTGCTGCGCACCGCGGCGGAGCGCCGCCACGGCGAGTTCGTCCCCGGAGCGCTCGACGACTCGCTCGAGGAGCGGGCTCGGCGTTCGGCCGAGAAGCGGCCGCGCTAGAGCGACCTGTCCCGGCGGGGCGGGCTGTCCCGGCGGGGCGGCACCGCGCCCGCTACGGCGCGATCTTCCACTCGACGGCGCCGTCCTTGTCAGCGCCCATCGAGTTCACCGTCTCCGTTGTGCGCGCCCGGGACTCCGCCGCGGCCGCGGCCGGCGCGCATGTTGGAGCCGGGTTCACGGTGCCGACGGGGCACCACCGGTACGGGTCCTTGACGATGAGGCTCGGCGCCCAGCGCAGCGTCGTCACGGTCCACTTCTCCCCCTTCTTGCCGAAGACCGCGTTGACCATGAGGCCCTCGTTGTTGACGGGGTACCACGGGGAGAGCTCGGTGAGGTTGTTGCCCAGGCCGTAGACGATCCACGTGCCCTTGTACTTCTCGATGGGCAGGACCGAGTGCGTGTGCTCGCCGTAGATCAGGTCGAACTGGCCCGAGTCGACGAGCGCATGGGCGGTGGTCGTCTGCTCCTCGTTGGGCACGGAGGCGTACTCCTCGCCGGCGTGCATGTTGGCCAGGACGATGTCCGCGCCGGCGGCCCGGGCGGCCTTGGCCTTGGCGATCATCGTCGGGGCATCCAGCGTGTCGACCCGCCACGGCACGTCCGGCTCGATCCCGTTGAGCCCGTAGGTCCCCGTCACGACGGCCACCTTGACGCCGTTGGACGAGGTGAAGATGGCCGGCTTCTTCGATTCGGCTTCCGTCAGGTTCCCGCCCGTGCTGCCGAGCTTCGCGGCCGCAAGCGCCTTCCGGGTCCGCTCGACGCCGGGGACGCCTTGGTCGATGGTGTGGTTGCTCGCCATGGTGCAGGCGTCGTAGCCTGCGGCCTTGGCGGCGGGGAGGATCTGCGGCGGGACGTTGAAGGACGGGTAGGCGCTGTAGGGGCCCTTTGCGTCGGCGAGGGGCGTCTCCATCTGGCACATGGACAGGTCTGCCTGGGCCAGGTAGGGCTTCTGGGCGGCGATGAGGGGCCCGAAGTCGAGGCCGTCCTGTCCGCCTCCTGTGGTCCGCGCGTCCGCCTCGGCCTGCCTCCAGAGGCCTTCGTGGAGGAGGAAGTCCCCGCTCACGGAGAGGGAGAAGCACTCGCCCTCACCGCAGGCGTCCTTGCCCGCCGCGGACTCGGTGATGCGGGGCGCTGCGGAAGGCGACGACGACGGGCCGCCCGTCTCTCCCCCGCCGGAGGGCGCGGTGCCCCCTGGGCCGTCCGAGGCGCACCCGGCGAGGGCCAGCGCAAGGCCCAGGGTGGCGGCGGTGACAGCGCGGTGAACGGTGGCTGAGCGTGGCACGTGCGGGTCCTTCCGAAGGTGGTCTGTGTCTCAGTCTTGCACGCGTCGGACTCGTGGGACAGGCGCCGGAGGGCTAACCTCAGGAAGTATGAAACATCACATTCTGAATTCCAGCGCTCTCCCTGGCGGTGTCCCGGACTATTCCGAGCTGACCCCGGAGAGCCTGGACGAGCTGCTGGCCGAGGCCACCGCTCACCAGCGCGCCGCGTGGGCGGCCATCGCCGAGAACCCCGAGTCGGCCACGTTCCAGAACACGATCGTCCCGCTCGAGGAGGCCTACGCGGTGGCTGCGCTCGCGTACGCGGCACTCGGAACATTCGAGGGATCGTGCGGCACGGACGAGATTCTCGACCTCTCCGCCCGGTGGGCCCCGAAGCTCGCGGAGCACTCCGCGGCCATGGCGGAGGACGAGCGGCTGGCAGCGCGCCTCTCGGGCCTGAGCACCGAGGGCCTCTCCCCCGAGCAGGCCCACCTGGTCTCCGAGTGGACCAAGGCGTTCGAGGCGCAGGGCGCGTTCCTCGCGGCAGACGTCAAGGAAGAGGTGGCCCGCATCGACGCGGAGATCGCCTCCCTCATGAGCGAGCACAGCACCGCGCTGCTCAAGGGCGCCGAGGCCGCGGCCTTTGTCACGGACCGGGAGGAGGACCTGGCGGGCCTCTCCGAGGAGGCGGTGGCGCGGGCCGCGGCGAACGCCGCCGAGGCCGGGCTCCCCGGCCACTGGCGGCTCACGCAGGACTTGTTCGCGGCCCCGTCGTCGCTCTCATCCATGACGGACCGCCAGGCGCGCCGGACGTACTACGCCAACTCGATCAACCGCGGCCGTGGCCCCGTCCGGGACACCGGCAGCGCGGACACCCCGGAGAACCTGACCACGGCCGCGAAGATCGCCGCCCTGCGAGTCAAGAAGGCCGAGCTGTTCGGGTTCCCCCGGTACGCGGACCTGTCCCTGCGCACGAGCGTCGCGGGAGACGTGAACACGGCCCTCGGGATGCTCGAGCGCCTCATCCCCGCCGCGCTCGCGAGCTTCGAGCGCGAGCTCGACGTCATGGCCGAGGTCAGCGGGATGGCCCGCGAGGACATCGAGGCCTCCGACGTGCCCTACCTCCAGGCACTGGTGGCCAAGGAGCGCTACAGCGTGGACGAGGACGCGCTCCGCCCGTACTTCGAGCTGGACCGCGTCCTCAACGAGGGCGTGTTCCGGGCCGCGTCCGGCCTCTACGGGATCAGCTTCCGCGAGCTGACCGACGTGCCCACGTACCGGCCGGACGTGCGCGTGTGGGAGGTGACGGACGCGGACGGCAGCCGCCTCGGCATGTTCCTCGGCGACTTCTTCGCGCGCTCCACCAAGCAGGGCGGCGCGTGGATGCATGACCTCGTCCCCGCGAACGGCATGACCGGCGCCCGCCCCGTGGTCATGAACACCCTGAACATCCAGGAGCCGCAGCCCGGCGAGCCCGCGCTGCTCAGCATTGACAACGTGCGCACGCTCTTCCACGAGTTCGGGCACGCGCTTCACTCCCTTCTCACGGACACGGGCTACGTCTCCAACGCGGGCACCAACGTGCCACGGGACTTCGTCGAGTACCCGTCCCAGGTCAACGAGATGTGGATGTTCGCCCCCGGTGTGGTGGAGCACTACGCGGTGCACCACAAGACGGGCGAGCCGCTCTCCGCCGAGACCATCGAGGCCATCCGCCGCTCCGCTGTCTGGGGCGAGGGGTTCAGCACGTCCGAGTACCTCGGGGCCGCGCTTCTCGACATGGCGTGGCACACGCGGACCTCTTCGGACGAGCCCATCGAGACGGCCGAGCAGGCGCTTGAGTTCGAGCGGTCCGTCCTCGCCAAGTATGGGTTCGAGGGCCTGCCCGTCGGTCCGCGCTACCGCACCGGCACGTTCAAGCACATCTTCGGCGGCGGCTACGCGGCGGGCTACTACTCCTACATCTTCTCCGAGATGATGGACGCCGAGACCGTCGCCTGGTTCGAGGAGCGCGGCGGCCTCACGCGCGAGAACGGCGACGCTTTCCGCACCGCCCTCCTCAGCACGGGCAACCGGCAGGACCCGGCCCAGTCCTTCCGGGACCTCCTCGGACGGGACCCGGAGATCGCTCCCCTGCTCACCCGCCGGGGGCTCGTGGTCGACGACGACCGCTAGCGCGAGCACTCAGCACCGCGGCGCCCCAGTCCCGGGTTCGGGGCTGGGGCGCCGGCGTATGCGAGCCTCGGCCTGTCAAACTGCGTCGTCATTGAACAAACTACGTCAAGAACGCGGCGAGCTTTCGCGGAAAAATCCCGGCAATGCCGACGTGGTTCGTTTGAACATGGCGTCGTTCAACCGCGGACTGATTCTCCGCCCCGCCGGCCCTCACGCAAGGATGAGAGCCCCCGGCTTACCGTCCGTCTACCGGAGGGCGTCTTGTCCAAAGGTCTTGGTCGTGAAGATGCGGACTGCGTAGGCGGCAGCGCACACTGTCCCGACCGCCGGGACGCAGACCGCCCCAAGGAGGACCATGTAGCTCAGCGGCGTCCGCCGAATGCCCGCCGTGAACCCAGCGAGGACGACCCCACCGACCCACAACAGAATGAACAGCGTCTCAAGCAGGTTGATCTCCATGGCGTTCCATTCTCTGAGTACATGGGGGAAATGTCTGGTGTACTCGAACACTACAGGTGGGGATCCATTGACCGCGCTGAAGAGCGGGCGATCTTGTTGAGTCGGTATTCGACGTGCCCGCCGCCGTCGCCACAGGCACCCCCAAGCCGGAAACCGAGCTTGAGCGCCAGGCGAGCGGAGGGCTCATTCTTCGGATCAATCATGGCCACGATAGGCACGGAGGGGTGGCGATCACGTGCCCATTCCAGGACGGCTTGCGCGGCCTCAAACGCGAAACCCCGCCCCTGGGCCGAGGGGGCAAACCGGTAGTACAGGTTCAGCACTGCCTCGCTACCAAGCTCGACAAAGCGCACTCCACAGAAGCCGAGAGGCTGATCATCGTGATCGGTCACGAGGCAATAGCCGACCCCATCCTTCTCCCAATGAAGCCGCCATGCCTCGCAGAGGGCGTCTGCCTCCGCGCGCGAAGTCATCACGAGGTCTGGCCTATGCTCATACGTCCGCGGGTCTGAGTGGACTGCCCAGACGGCATCGACGTCGTGCTCCTCAACCGGCCGCAAGCGCAGCCGCTGGGTCCTCATCATCCCCGCATCCTATCCAACGGGCGGAGGGACAATGACCCGTGACCCGAGATATCATGCGACCGGATACACAGGCTCCATGATCGAACGCCTCATATAGGCGATCACGGCAATATCGATTCAGAAATAGAGGTCTCGTCATCAGCATAAATCAACCGAAGCGTCGATGGAATGCAGCATTGAATAGACCTCCACAAAGCCGTCGGTCGCACATTGCTCAGTCCCTGATTCTCGCTGGATTATTCTACTGGTTGGCCCATTCGTTCAGAACCCTGATGACCAACACCACCAGTGTTACTGGCGATTTGGGCATCGTCGACTCAACCAACTCCACCCATCCTGGCGTAGGTCCGGACGATCAAACAGCGGCAGTGGTCAGCTTCTACATTGCGTTGAGCATTGGCGCCTTCGCCGTCTGGTGGCATATTTCTCAGAAATCCACCGATTACGCCAGCGAATCCGCGGCCGACAGACTTGAGGATTCGAACCGTTACTGGTGGGGAAACCATCCGGGACATCTATTCATCGTGTCCGCGTGCGTGGGTTTCGGATTCCTCCCCGCCCGTCCGACCAGCCCGTTCTTTCCCTTGGCCACCGCTCTCGCCATCTCCCTGTGCGTCACCGCAGGCTACTTCACGCACTTTCACCTATATGTGGCAGGCGTTGCGAGCGCGAACGACGGCAGACTGTTCAGGCGCATCAACGAAGCCCTCGGCCTCGACAGGGCTGCCAGCGACGAAGACGACCTAGACCAGAAAACACGAGAATCACTGAAGTCACTACTTCCGCATAGGGACACACCCACACGCCGAAGTGTCTTCGTCCTGCGGTCGATCGTCTTGCTGACGACCCTGTATGCCATCATGGTCCTGCTGCCCGCGGTATTCAGCGTTGGCAAAACAGACCGCAGCCACGCTGCTGCGATTGCGATCATTGCACCGCTCCTTTTGGCAGCGCACTTCCTCCTCGCACACGGATTTCTCAACCGAGACGAGCGCACTTATGTGGATCGAATCCTCCGACGGCGCCCGCTTATTTCCACCTCCGACATTACGCTGCTCACTTCCGCGTCATTCTTGATTGTTCTCTGTTCGGCGGCTACCGTCTCCCCATCCCCTACAAGCAGCGAAGAATTGTGGACCGCCCTAGCGCAGTCGGGAGTGGTAGCTCTGATCTCGGCGTGGGCCTTCTACCGCCATGTGCGGTACCGACACCGCCTCGCGCTCTCCTCCGGAAACATCGAGCACATCGCGAAGGTCGTCTTGGACCTGCGTCGAGACATCGCACCGCCGCCGCCCGAGTCGTCGCAGGACGGCACGTGGTGGAAACGGCTCTGGCGAACACGCTCGTAGGAAGCGCGGAGGCTTCCCGGGCCGAAACCCGGGGAGCCTCCCGATTCGCCGCGCCCACTCACGAGCGCAACAGCCTTCCTAGAATCAGCGCCCGCTCAGGAGCGCCACCGCGGTCCTACCAGCCGCGCTCAGCCAGGCGGTGCGGCTGCGGGATCTCGTCGACGTTGATGCCCACCATCGCCTCGCCGAGGCCGCGGGACGCCTCAGCCACGGCGGCCGGGTCGTCGAACATCGTCGTGGCCTTGACCACGGCCTTGGCACGCTTCTCCGGGTTGCCGGACTTGAAGATGCCGGAGCCAACGAAGACGCCATCGGCGCCGAGCTGCATCATCATCGCGGCGTCAGCCGGCGTCGCAATGCCGCCTGCGGTGAAGAGCACCACGGGGAGCTTGCCGGTCTGGGCGACCTCCCGCACGAGCTCGTACGGCGCCTGAAGCTCCTTGGCCGCGACGTACAGCTCGTCCTCGGCCATCGCGGTGAGCGCGGAGATCTCGGCGCGGATCTTGCGCATGTGCGTCGTCGCGTTGGAGACGTCGCCCGTGCCGGCCTCGCCCTTGGAGCGGATCATGGCCGCGCCCTCGTTGATGCGACGGAGCGCCTCGCCAAGGTTCGTTGCGCCGCACACGAACGGGACGTCGAACGCCTGCTTGTCGATGTGGTTGGCGTAGTCGGCCGGGGTGAGGACCTCGGACTCGTCGATGTAGTCAACGCCGAGCGACTGGAGGACCTGCGCCTCGACGAAGTGGCCAATACGCGCCTTCGCCATGACGGGGATGGAGACGGCGTCGATGATCGCGTCGATCATGTCCGGGTCGCTCATCCGGGACACGCCGCCCTGAGCACGGATGTCCGCGGGAACGCGCTCGAGGGCCATGACGGCCACGGCACCGGCGTCTTCGGCGATCTTGGCCTGCTCGACATTGACGACGTCCATGATGACGCCGCCCTTGAGCATGTCGGCCATGCCCCGCTTGACGCGGTCCGTTCCGATTGCCGGGGTGGTGCCGGCGGTGGCCTTCGAGTTCTGGTCAGGAGCGTGGGTCACGTAGTCCTCTTTCGGTCCGTACTTCCGATGCCGTACGTCACAGCATCAATGTCCTCCAGTCTAGGCCCAGGCGGCGAATCCGCCCCGCACGTGACGCACCCTGCGCGCCCCTTCCAACGAGGCGAGCGCACTGAGCGCCCGGCGGCTCCGCACCCCTGACGCGCAGTACAGCACCACGTCCTCCGTCCCGGCCTGCGCCGGGTCCGCGAGGAAGGCCTCAAGGGGAATGTGGAGCGCGCCCGGAATGCTTCCGGCTGCCAGTTCCGCTTCCTCTCTGAGGTCGACGACGACGGGCGGCCGCCCGGACGCAAGCTCCGCCCGGAGGTCGTCGGCCGTGACGTCGAGCAGCGCCGCGGTGGCCGGCGGGGACTGCGGTGGCGCAGCCGCGTCGTCGTCCGCTGCGGGAGGCAGGGGCGCGCGGTCCGGATCCCGGCAGATGCGCAGGGACCGCCACGCCCCGGAGAGGGCGTCATACGTCCGGAAGGAGCCCACGGGGGTCTCCCCCGCGCCCGTCAGGAGCTTGAGGGCGTCCACGGCCATGGTGGCGCCGATGACGCCGCAGAGCGCGCCGAGGACGCCCGCCGTGGCGCAGTTGGGCTGATCCTCGCCGCTGGGCGTCTCGGGAAATAGGTCCCGGTACCCTGGCCCGTCCGGCTCGTGGAAGGCGCAGACGTGGCCCTCGAAGCGGAGAATCGCGCCCCAGACGTGCGGGATGCCGAGGCGCGCGGCGGCGTCGGCTGCGGCGTAGCGGGTCTCGAAGTTGTCGGCGCCGTCCACGATGAGGTCGTAGCCGCGGGCGATCCCCAGGGCCGTCGAGTCGTCGACGTACGCGCGGATGCGGGAGACGTCCACAGCTGGATCGAGGTCCGTGACGAAGCGGGCGGCGGAGTCCGTCTTGGCCGCGCCAACGTCCTGGGTGCGGTGGATGATCTGCCGCTGGAGGTTGGACTCATCCACGACATCGGTGTCCACGATCCCGATGTGGCCCACCCCGGCCGCCGCGAGGTAGGCGATGACGGGGGCGCCGAGCCCGCCTGCCCCGATGACGAGGACGCGCGCGCGGCCGAGCGCCGCCTGCCCCTCCTCCCCGATCCCGGGCAGGATGACCTGGCGGCTGTGGCGGCTGCTGCGGGGCGCGGGGCCGGGCCCGGCCGCGGAGCAGGAGCCGGTCACAGGTCCGCCCTGCCGTCCATCGGCGAGGACGCCAACGCGCTGTGTCGGCGCTCCGGGATGCGTCCGGCGCGCGCGGCCCACGCCCCCGCCTCGACGGCGTGCCGCATGGCTCGGGCCATCGCGGCCGGGTTCTCGGCGCGGGTCACGGCGGACGCCACGAGGACGGCGTCGCACCCCAGCTCCATGGCGAGCGCGGCATGGGAGGCCGTGCCGATGCCCGCGTCCAGGACGATGGGCACGCTGGCCCGGGAGGCGATGAGCTCGATGTTGTGCGGGTTCAGCACGCCCAGACCGGTGCCGATGGGCGCGCCCGCGGGCATGACGGCCGCGCACCCCAGGCCCTCGAGGCGCTGGGCCAGGGCCGGGTCGTCGTTCGTGTAGGCGAACACCTTGAAGCCGCGGGCCACGAGCTGCTCCGCCGCGTCGACGAGCTCGACCGCCTCGGGCAGGAGCGTCCGCTCGTCGGCGATGACCTCGAGCTTGACCCAGTCCGTCTCAAGCGCCTCCCGCCCGAGCTCCGCTGTCTTGACGGCCTCCCGCGCCGTGAAGCACCCCGCCGTGTTGGGGAGGATGCGCACGCCGAGCCGCGTCAGCATCCCGTACAAAGACTCCTCGCCGGGCGCGTGCCTGCGCAGCGCCACCGTGGTCAGCGCCGTCCCCGACACGCGCAGCGCCTCCTCGAGGGCGCCGAAGGACCGGGCCCCGCCGGTGCCAACGATGAGCCGGGAGTCGAGGGTCTCCCCCGCGACCTCCCACGTTCCAATGCCCGCTGCCTCACTCATGGCTAGCCTCCCTGAACTGCGGTGACGATCTCGACGGCGTCGCCCGCCGCCAGGCGCGTCGTCGCCCACGCGGACCGCGGCACGACCTCCTCACCGACGGCCACGGCCAGGCCCAGGCGGCTGCCGTCCAGCGCCAGCCCCTCGGCCGTGATCTCCCGCCCGGTGTGCCGGGAGACAAGGGTGGAGACGGTGGCGGGCTCCGGGACGTCGGTGGCCTCTCCATTGACGGTGACGACGACGGTGCCGTGGGTCATGACGCACTCCTGTACGGGTTGACGGGCTGTGGGAAGGGCTGGCCGGCAAGGACGTGGTCTGCGACCGACCGGGCGGCCCAGGGAGCCAGGAGGACGCCGTGGCGGTCGAACCCGGTGGCCCACACGAGACCCGGCATCGCGTCCCCGGCCGGGCTCTGGGCGACGCCCAGCACAGGGAGGTGGTCCCGCGTGGCGGGCCGGTCCCGGGTGGTGATGTCCTCGAGTGTGGACTCGCGCAGCGCGGGAACGACCTCGACGGCGTCGTTGAGCAGGTCCAGGGTGGCGCCGACGTGCGTGCCGGAAACGTCGTCCGTGCGGACGGTGGCGCCGATGACCACCGTGCCGTCCGCGCGCGGGACGATGTACGTCTGGCGGCCGCGGACGAACGCGCGAATGACCCGCCCCGGGACGTCCTCGCGGTCCAGGGGCCGGATCCTCAGGACGTCGCCGCGCTCGGCGTGGAGCGGGGTGTGCGGCGCGGCGGGGGTCCGAAGCACGGACGTGCCCAGGGCGGCGGCCACGATGACCGTGCGCTGCGCGGAGACCTCGCCGGCGGTGGTCTCAATGCGCCAGCCTGCGTCGTCGCCCCCTCCGCCGGAGGCCGCAACGACGGAGAGCGCGCGCTCCCGGACGACAGAGCCGGGGCGCCGCGACTCGAGGGCGGCCATGAGGCGAGACGCGAGGCGCCGGGGGTCCAGCCACTGGTCCGTCTCCACGCGGAGGGCGGCCCCGATCCGGGGCGAGAGCGCGGGCTCGAGGCGGCGGGCCTCGCGCACGGTGAGGCGCTGCTCGGCACGCCCTGGCTCGGCGGCGAGGAGGCGCTCGGTCAGGGCGAGCTCGCGGACGTCCGCCTGGTCCACGGCGACGACAAGGGTGCCGGTCCGGCCGAGGTCGACGTCAGCATCCTCCCCAGGCACCACGAGACGCGCCAGGAAGTCCGTGTGCATCGCAGCGGAGGCTCGCGTGAACGCGGCGAGGGCCTCTTCCCCCGGGACCTGCTCGGAGACGGGGGCGATCATGCCCGCCGCCGCCCAGCTCGCGCCCCGGCCCGGCGTGGGGTCAAGGACCAGGACGTCCTCGCCCCGGCTCGCGAGCTCCCAGGCTGTCGCCAGCCCGATCACCCCCGCGCCGATGACGACGTGCGCCGCAGTCCGCGTCCCGCTCATCCGCGCTACTCCTCGCGGGCCCCGGTCTCGGAGCGCTTGAGATCCTCGGGCTCGTCGGCGCCCGGCGCGCCGTGGCCCTCGGCCTGCGTGCCCTGTCCTGGCTTTGTGCCGTGCTCAGCCGGGGTTCCCGCCCCTGAGGCAGGCCACGCGGCGGCCACGCGCTCGCGGACCTCCCCGAGCAGCTGCGGCAGCGCCTTCGTGCCGGCGATGATCGGCAGGAAGTTCGAGTCCCCGCCCCACCGCGGCACGATGTGCTGGTGCAAGTGCGCCGCGACGCCCGCGCCGCCCACGGCGCCCTGATTCATGCCGATGTTGAACCCCTGGCAGCCCGAGGCGTCCTTCAGCGCGCGCATCCCGGCCTGGGTGAGGCGGGAGAACTCGTCGAGCTCCGCGTCGGTCAGGTCCGAGTACATGGGGATGTGCCGGTACGGGCACACGAGCAGGTGCCCCGGGTTGTACGGGAAGAGGTTGAGGAGGACGTAGCAGTGCTCCCCGCGCGCCACAATGAGGCTCTCCTCGTCCGACCGGGGCGGCGCCGCGCAGAACGGGCACTCGTCCTCCTTGTGATCCTTCTGCCCGCCCTTGACGTAGGCCATGCGGTGCGGGGTCCAGAGGCGCTGGAAGGCGTCGGGGACGCCCGGCAGCTCGAAGTCGTCCGTCACCTGTGCGGTGTCCTGGGCGTTCTCGTGGTCCATGCGGCTCCCCCGTGTGTGTCAGAAAGTATGCGGTGCCGCGACCTTCGCGCGGCCGGGTGCGGCCCGGGCCCCGTCCCTCTCGGAAGCGGGGCCCGGGCCTGGCGCTCTAGACGTTCTCGCGGCGCTCGATCACGCCGACGATCCGATCAACGGCCTCGTCCACGGCGATTCCGTTGTCCGTGCTTCCGTCGCGGAACCGGAAGGAGACAGCGCCGGCCTCGGCGTCCTCGCCGCCCGCGATGAGCGTGAAGGGAACCTTGTCCTTGCTGGCGTTGCGGATCTTCTTCGGGAACCGGTCAGACGAGTCGTCGACGACGACGCGCACGCCGCGGGCCTTGAGCTTGCCCGCGACGTCCCACACGTAGTCGTTGAACGCCTCCGCCACGGGGACGAGCCGGACCTGCTCCGGGGCGAGCCACGCGGGGAACGCGCCGGCGTAGTGCTCCGTGAGGACACCGAGGAAGCGCTCGATCGAGCCGAACTTCGCCGAGTGGATCATCACCGGCTCCTGCCGCGTTCCGTCAGCGGCCTGGTACTCGAGGCCGAAGCGGGCGGGCTGGTTGAAGTCGTACTGGATCGTGGACATCTGCCACGTGCGGCCGATCGCGTCGCGAGCCTGGACCGACATCTTCGGGCCGTAGTACGCGGCACCGCCCGGATCCGGGACGAGCTCAAGACCGGACTCGCGCGCCACGTTCTCGAGGACGGCCGTGGCCTCTTCCCACTGCTCGTCCGAGCCGATGAACTTGTCCGACTCGGGGTCCCGCGTGGACAGCTCCAGGTAGAAGTCGTCCAGGCCGAAGTCCCGCAGCAGGCTGAGGACGAAGTTCAGCAGGTGCTTGACCTCCGCCGGCGCCTGCTCCTTCGTCACGTAGGAGTGCGAGTCATCCTGGGCGAACCCGCGCACGCGCGTCAGGCCGTGGACCACGCCCGACTTCTCGTACCGGTAGACGTGACCGAACTCGAAGAGGCGCAGCGGCAGCTCGCGGTACGAGCGCCCGCGGGAGCGGAAGATGAGGTTGTGCATGGGGCAGTTCATCGCCTTGAGCCGGTACTCCTGGCCCGGCTTGGTGACGTTGCCCTCGTCGTCGTACTCCTCATCGACCTTCAGGGCCGGGAACATCGTGTCCGCGTAGTACGGGAGGTGGCCCGACGTGTGGAAGAGGCCGTCCTTCGAGATGTGCGGCGTGCCGACGTACTCGAAGCCCTCCTCGATGTGGCGGCGGCGGACGTAGTCCTCCATCTCCCGCTTGATGACGCCGCCCTTCGGGTGGAAGACGGGCAGGCCGGAGCCCAGCTCGTCCGGGAAGGAGAAGAGGTCGAGCTCGACGCCGAGCTTGCGGTGGTCGCGCCGCTCGGCCTCGGCGAGGCGCTCCTGGTAGGCCTTGAGGGCCTCCTTCGTGGGCCACGCCGTGCCGTAGATGCGCTGCAGCTGCTTGTTGTTCTCGTTGCCGCGCCAGTAGGCCGCGGCCGAGCGCGTCAGGGCGAACGCGTTGGAGATGAGCTTCGTGGCCGGCACGTGGGGGCCGCGGCAGAGGTCCCGCCAGACGACGTCCCCGCTCTTGCGATCCACGTTGTTGTAGAGCGTCATCTCGCCCGCGCCCACCTCAACGGACGCGCCATCGGCGGCGTCGGCGCCCGAACCCGGGCCGCCGGCAAGCTCGATCAGCTCGAGCTTGTACGGCTCGTCTGCCATGGCCTCCCGCGCCTCGTCCGGCGTGACGACCTGGCGCTCGAAGCGCTGGTTCTGGTTGACGATCTTGAGCATCATCTTCTCGAGGGCCTTGAGGTCCTCGGGCGTGAAGGGCTCCTCCACGTCGAAGTCGAAGTAGAAGCCGTCCTTGATGTACGGGCCGATCCCGAGCTTCGCGTCCGGGCGCAGCTGCTGAACGGCCTGCGCCATGACGTGCGCGGCGGAGTGGCGGAGGACGTCGAGGCCCTCCGGGGAGTCGATCGTGACGGCCTGGACGTCGTCGCCCTCCGCGAGGACCGTCGAGAGGTCCTTGAGGTCACCGTTGATGCGCGCAACGACGACGTCCTTGCGGTCCGCGAACACGTCCGCCGCCGTCTGGCCCGTGGTCACCGTCGTGTCCTGCCCGTCAATATTGGCTTGGATCAGTTCTGGTGCCATGGTGCGCTCCTTGCTTGTCGATGGTGAGCCTTCATCAGCGCAGGACAGACTGGGGTCCCGGCCGGCTCGAGAACCAGTCTATCCAGACCCTGCACCACGCGGGGATCTCCTGCGTGTGCGACTGGGCGGGCCGCCTCGTGGCCCACAACCTCCGTGTGGACTAGCGGCCTCACCGCGACCAGCCCCACGTCGAACAGCAAGAAACCCTGCCCCGCATCAAGCGGGACAGGGTTTCTTTGTCTTTGTGGAGGTAAGGGGATTCGAACCCCTGACCTTCTGCATGCCATGCAGACGCGCTACCAACTGCGCCATACCCCCATATTTTGTTTTCATTCCCTCCGGGCTTCACCCCGTGGCAACTCATCCATCGTACTACGGCCTCAGCGGGAATGCAAAATCGGCGGCCTCGTCGTGTCGAGACCGCCGATCTGCACCACAGACAGACCGTCTCAGACGAGGCCCGGCGTCCACACGTTGTGCTGCCGGAGGCGCCACGCGTTGGCGCTGGCGGCCCCAGATTCCGCGGATTCTCCGGACTCAGCCGGGTCTCCGGCACCCACGGCGCCTTCCCGCTGGACCTCCCCCCGGTCCACGCCCGCGAAGTCCTCGCGCAGCACGGACCACGAGCAGTTGCCGAGACCCTCGAATGTGACAAAGGCCTCTTCTGGCAGGCGCAGCAGCGCGTGGATGAGCGCCGCGGCCGCCCCGCCGTGCATGACCACGAGCGTCGTCGACCCGGGCTCGGCGTCGGCGAGGATCCCGTCCACGGCGGCCGTGGCGCGACGCGCGACATCCACCCGGGTCTCCCCCGTGCCGCCAGCGGCGACGTGCATGTCCCCGGACCGCCACTGGGACAGCAGCTCGGGCTCGGCCGCGGCGATCTCGTCCGCCTCGCGGCCCTCCCAGCCACCGAGGAAGGTCTCCATGAGGCCCTCGTGCGTCGAGACGTCCAGACCGAGTTCGCGGCCCACGGCCTGCGCTGTGACGAGCGCCCGTGAGAGCGGCGAGGCGACAATGCGGCTCGGAGCCCACTGCGCCACGATGGGCGCAGCCTGGGCCGCCTGGGACTCGCCCGTCTCGTTGAGCGGGATGTCCGTGCGGCCCTGGAAGCGCCGTTCGGCGTTCCACTCGGTCTGCCCGTGGCGCATGACCACGAGCGTGCGGGGCTTGGGGTGCGGCATCTGGGCTAGGCCTGACGGGCGGCGTCAGCGTCCGCGGAAGAGCCCGCGGTGGTGTCCTCGGCGCCAGCCGCGTCGTCGCCCTCAGAATCCTCAAAGAACCCAGCCGCGGCACCGGCCGCGTGCGTGCCAGGGTGCGCCGGGGCGGAGTCCTCATCCGGCAGGCCGAGGTCAACCTGAGGCGAGTCAGACCAGAGGCGATCGAGCGCGTAAAACGCCCTGTCCTCTCCGTGCTGGACGTTGACCACGACATCGCCGAAGTCCACGAGAACCCAGCGGCCCTGGGCGCGGCCCTCGCGGCGAACGGGCTTGAGCTCGAACTGCTCGCGCAGCTCGTCCTCCACCGCTTCCACGATGGCGTTGACCTGACGCTCGGTCTCGCCGGTGGCGACGAAGTAGGCGTCGGCCAGGCCCACGGTCTCGTGGACGTCGTAGGCCCGGATGTCGGTGGCGAGCTTGTCCCCTGCGGCCTTGGCGGCCGCCTTGAGGATGTCCATCGTGTTGGCGGGAAGTCCCACAGTGCTCCTTTTCAGGGACCGGTCAGCGGTTGATCCACATGACGATCGCCGCGGCCAATGCGGCCACGCCTCCCGCCAGCAGGGCGCCTTCGGTCATGATGCGCTTCCGGCGGCTGCCGGCAGCGTCGTTGGGGTGAAGTGAATCGAGTCCGCTGGAGTTCGAGGCGGGGACGGGGCCGCGCGGCGGCTTGACGTCCTCGGTCTCGTCCGCGTCCTGGGCTGTCGTCGCGTCCGTCGGGGCGGAGGGCTCCGAGGCGGCCGCGCGGTCGGCGGGCGTCACGATGGACACGCTGGCCGTGGGCGGCGCCTTCATGGCGCCCCGCTGGCCGTCCGCGGTCTTCTCGAAGTCCACGGGTGTCACCATGCCGAGGTTGCCGGTGCCGGCAGGTGTCTCGTCGGTCTCGCTCCCGCGTGGCGCGGCGGTGCCCTCGGCGGCTGCTCCCTGGGTCTCGGACTCCTCGGCACCTGCGGCGGCCTTCGCGTCCTTCGGTGCCGACTCGGCGCCGTCAACGGCTGCGCCCTTCTCAGCGGCGTCCTTCGCGGCGCCTGCACCGGCGGGAGCCTGGGCTCCGCCTGCGACGGCACCCGCGGACAGGACGGCGGTGGCGCTGCCCGGGTCCACGACGTCCTTGGACGCCCGCTCCTGCTCCCTCTTCCGCTCCTCGACGGCCGGCGCGGTGAGCTTGCCGATCTTGCTCGTCTGCGGCGCCGGGTCCTCCCACGCGGCGTCCAGGGCGGCGCGGCCCTTCGGCTTGGCCTCGTCCTTCGGAGCGGCATTCTTCTCGCCGGGCTTCGGGGCGGGCGTCTTCGCCAGGGCGGTCGTCTTGGGCTCGGCGGACAGCGCCTCGGCCTCGGCGGCCTTCTCCGTGCTCGCGACCGGGGCGGCGGCGCTCGTCTTCGCCTCCTCCGCGGGCGTCGTCCGAGCGGCCCCGGCCGACCCACGCGCGGGAACAGCCTTGGACTGGGGTGCCTCGGGCGCCTCGCTGCGGGCCTCGGGCGCAGTGGGCTCAACGGTCGACGACGGCGCCGCCGCCGGGCTCGGCGCCGTCACGGCGGGGCGAGGGGCCACGGACCCGCGGCGCAAGCGGGAGAGGAACCCGCGCGGTCCTTGATCTGCCGCGCGGCCGGAGCCTGCCGACTTGGCCGAGGACATCGTCGACTCGGCGGCCTCGGACTCGGTCTCGGCGGCCTCCGCGCCCGTCTTGGCCGCAGCGCGCTGACGCTCCTCCTCCAGACGGCGACACTTGGAGGCCTTGAACATCGGCTCCGGAACCCCGCCAGCGCCCGGGGTCGCGGGCTTTGGGCGAGTGGTCTTGGTGTCCGAGGGCGCGTCCGCCGCAGCGGGGCCAGGCTTGGCCGCCGGCTGGGACGCGGTCTCGCGGGCCTCGGCGCCCTTGGGCGCAGTGGGCTTGGACGCGGTCTCGCGCGCGTCAGGGCCCTTGGCCGCAGTGGGTTTGGGCGAGGTCTCGCGGGCGTCAGCGCCCTTGGCCGCAGTGCGCTTGGGCGCGCCGGACGTGGGCGCAGGCGCCTCGGGCGCGGAGACCTTGGCCGGGGCAGACGTCGAGCCCGGCGCACCGAGGCCGGCGGCCGGCTTCGCCTGACGCTCCGAGGACTTCGGGGCGTTGGCCGGCGCAGCCTTCACCTCAGTGGGGACCGGCTCCGCAGCTCGGCGTCGAGCGCGGCGGGTTCCCGTCGTCGTCGGCTCCGCCCCGCCCTTGACGGGCGCGGGGGCCTGAGTGGGTCCCGGCTGGGCGCTGCGGTCATCCGCCGACGGCGCGCCAAGCGGGGTCGCCGAAGGCGCCTGCGCGGGCGTGACCGGTCCGGCGGCCCGACGGCCGCGGCGCGGCCCCTTGACGGTGGAGTCTTCGTTGGCGGTCATGAGTGCTGATCCTCTGCCTTGTGGCCCTCAGCGGAGACCAGGGGATCTTCCGTCTCAGGCATCTCCGATGAATACAAGTGATGCTTAGCGATGTGCTGGACCACGCCGTCCGGCACGAGGTACCAGACCGGCAGTCCCTCGCGCACACGCTCCCGGCAGTCCGTTGAGCTGATGGCCATGGCGGGGATCTCCAGCAGCTCGACGCCCTCAAGGCCCTGGTTCGAGAGCACATGGCCGGGACGAGTCACGCCGACGAACGTCGCGAGATCCCACATCTCGTCGACGTCCTTCCAGGACATGATCTTCGCCAGGGCGTCTGCGCCCGTGATGAAGAACAGCTCGCTCTCCGCATACTGCCGCTTGAGGTCCCGGAGGGTGTCCACGGTGTAGGTGGGCCCGGCACGATCGATGTCCACGCGGGAGACGGTGAACCTCGGGTTGGAGGCCGTGGCCACCACCGTCATGAGGTACCGGTGCTCCGCCGGCGTCACAAGCTGGTCCGCCTTCTGCCACGGGCGGCCCGTGGGCACGAAGATCACCTCGTCCAGGTCGTACCTGGCCGCGACCTCACTCGCCGCGACCAGGTGGCCGTGGTGGATGGGGTCAAACGTGCCGCCCATGATGCCCAGCCGGCGCGGCTGAGTGCGCGTAGAAGTCAAGTTTCCGCCCAGGTCCACCGTCAGTGGTGGGAATCCCGGCTGTGGACGGAGCGGTGCGGGTCAATCCGCGCAGGCGTCTGCGGGTGGCGGTGCGCGGCGTTGCTGAAGGCCATCGTGACGACCATGAGGAGCATGAGGACCCCGAAGATCAGGGCGCCGATGAGGATCGCTCCCGCGTGGGAGGCATTCTCTCCGGACTCAGCGGACGCGAGGACCAGGGAGTTGAGAACCGACTGCACTGACTTCTCCTAGAGGTTGGCTCAAACGTGTTCACTGCCATTCTACTGTCCACGGGCCGAAGCGGGACGACCGCCGGGCTCGGCGCGGCGGAATTCCGCCTCAGATTGCCCGTCAGGGTCGAACGTGCCCGTCGCCCGTGACGAGCCACTTCGTCGTCGTCAGCTCATCAACACCCATGGGACCGCGCGCATGGAGGCGGTCTGTGGAGATCCCCACCTCCGCGCCGAGCCCGAACTGCCCGCCGTCAGTGAAGCGCGTTGAGGCGTTGACGACGACGGCCGCCGAGTCCACGCGCCGCTGGAACAGCTCGGCGTTGCGCGTCGAGTCAGTGAGGATGGCCTCCGTGTGTCCGGTCGAGTAGCGGCGGATGTGCGCGATGGCCTCCTCGAGAGAGTCCACGGTCCGCACTGCCAGGTCCATGTTGAGGTACTCGGTCTCCCAGTCCTCCTCCGTGGCCGGGACCACGCGCTCGCTCGCGGCCACGAGCTCCCGCGCCCGCTCGTCCGCGTGGAGCGTCACGCCGGCGTCGACGAGCGCCCGCAGGGCGGCGGGCGCCGCCTCGGCCCCGTCGAGAACGAGCAGGGTCTCCGCGGCGTTGCACACGCCCGTGCGCTGCGTCTTGGCGTTGAGCAGGATCTCGACGGCCTGCGCCTCGTCCGCGCCGCGGTCCAGGACGATGTGGACGTTGCCCTCGCCCGTCGCGATGACCGGCACACGCGCCTCCTCGGTCACGCGGCGGATGAGCTCGCGCCCGCCCCGAGGAATGAGCAGGTCCACGTGGCCGCGCGCCCCGAAGAGCGCCTGGACGCCGTCGCGCCCCAGGTCATCCAACCCGACGACGGCGTCCGCGTCCACGCCCGACTCGGCCACAGCCTGCCGGAGAACCTCGATGAGGACGGTGTTGGTCTCGCGCGCGGCCGATCCGCCGCGGAGCAGCACCGCGTTCCCGGACTTGAGCGCCAGCGCGACGATGTCGACCGTGACGTTGGGGCGCGCCTCGTACACGCAGGCGATGACGCCGAGCGGCACCGTGACCTGCCGCAGCCGCAGGCCGTTCGGCAGGGTGCTCCCCCGCCGCACGCGCCCCACAGGGTCCTCGAGAGCGCGGACGACCTCCAGGGAGTCGACGAGGGCCCGGATTCGCTCCTCGGTGAGGCGGAGGCGGTCAACGAGCGGCGCCGACATGCCCGCAGCGGTCTCCCGCTCGACGTCGAGGGCGTTGGCCTCGAGAATGACCGCGGCCTTCGCGATGAGGGCCTCGCCCATGGCCTGAAGGGCCGCGTCCCGGGTCTCGCGGGTGGTCTCGGCAAGACGGTCCGCGGCGCCGCGCGCTCGCTCGCACCGCGCGAAGAGCTCGGTCTCGACGGGCGTGGTGGGCTGTGCCAGCATGGGGGCTCCTCGGTCGCAGTCGTGTCTCGCTGGTGCGTCGCGACGCGGGGGCGGGGCCTGCTCGGACCGAGCCGGACGGGAGCCGCAGCCTAGGCCACGACGGCCATAGCGTCCGCGTGCACGACAGGGCGATCGTACCCCTCGCCGAGTTCGGCCGCCATGTCCGCGGTGCTCCGTCCCATCATGCGAGGCACGTCCGCCGCGTCGTACGCGGACATCCCCCTCGCAACGAGCGCACCCTCCCGGTCCAGGATCTCGACGGCGTCCCCGGCGGTGAAGTCCCCCTCGACGCTGATGATCCCGGCGGCGAGGAGCGAGCCGCGGCGGGTCCGCAGGGCGCGAGCCGCGCCGTCGTCCACCCTCATGCTCCCGCGCGCGTCCGCGAGGTGCGCGAGCCAGAGACGCCGGGCCGGCTGACGCGGGCCACGGGCAGGGAAGAGCGTGCCGACATCCTCGCCGCGCACGACATCGCTGAGGCGCCGAGCGCTGGTCACGAGGGCCGTAATGCCCGAGTCCGCGGCGAGGCTCGCGGCCCGGATCTTCGTGGCCATGCCGCCCGTGCCGATCCCCGTGCCCGGCCGAGAGGCCTCCACCGCGTCCAGGTCCGACTCGCGGGCCACGACCGGGATGCGCACGCCGCCGTCGTCGGGATGGCGCGTCAAGACCGCGTCCACGTCCGAGAGGAGGAGGAGCGCGTCCGCCTTGACGAGGTGAGCCACCAGCGCGGCGAGGCGATCGTTGTCCCCGACCCGGATCTCCTGGGTGGCCACCGCGTCGTTCTCGTTGATGACAGGCACCGCCCCGAGGCCCAGGAGACGCTCCAGGGCCCGCGAGGCGTTGATGTGGTGCGAGCGGCGCACGAGGTCCTCACTCGTGAGCAGCACCTGGCCGACGACGAGGCCGTGGCGCGCGAACCGCTCCGCGTACCGGTGCATGAGCAGGCCCTGGCCCACGGTCGCCGCGGCCTGCTGGCTCGCGAGATCGGAGGGGCGACGGGCAAAGCCCAGCGGGGCGAGGCCCGCGGCGATGGCGCCCGAGGAGACGAAGACGACCTCGGCCCCGCGGAGGCGCAAGGCTGCGAGGGCGTCGACGATGTCGCCGAGGGCCCGCTCGCTGATCCCGCCCTGCTCACTCGTGAGAGAGGACGAGCCGACCTTGACGACGACGCGCCTGGCGGCGGCCAGGGGGCCGGTCAGCGGGCCCGCCGACGCCGGTGACGAGGGCTCCACGGTCATCCCGCTTTCCCCCTAGCCGTCCGTGCGGCGGCGGCCGTCCACCGACTCAGTCCAGATGCCGGCCTTGCGCTCGGTCTCGAGCTCTTCGCGCGCGGCGGCCTTGGCCTGCTTGCGCTCCTCGTACTCCTCGCGCTTCTGCTCTCGGGTCGGGCGCAGGACCTCCTGGAGGCGGATGTCCGTGCCGCGCGGCGACGCGAGCAGCTCGGCGCCGGCAGCCATGGTCGGCTCCCAGTCGAAGACGACGGAGTCCTCGCTCTGGCCGATGACGACGGCGTCTCCCGGGCGCGCGCCCATCTTGAAGAGCTCATCCTCGACGCCCAGGCGGGCCAGGCGGTCCGCGAGGTAGCCGATGGCCTCCTCGTTGCGGAAGTCGGTCTGGTGGATCCACCGCTCGGGCTTCTCTCCGATGACGCGGAACAGCGGCTCGAGGTTGCGCTCCTCGCGGCGAATGATGAAGCCCTTGTCATTCTTGGTGCGGGAGCCCTTGGGGCGCAGCACCTCGGGGGTGATGACCTCGGGCTCCGCCTCCACGGCGTCGCGGGCCTGCTGGACCAGCTCCGCCATGGCGAAGCCGAGCTCTCGCAGGCCAGTGTGAGCCACAGCGGACACCTCGAACACGCGGTAGCCCTGGGACTCGAGATCCTCCTTGACGAACGCAGCCATGTCCTCGCCGTCCGGGACGTCCACCTTGTTGAGGACCACGAGCGCGGGACGCTCGTTGAGCGGCACGGCTCCCTCTCCGAACGACATGTCCACGGAGTACTTGGCCAGCTCGGCCTCAATGATCTTCAGGTCGCTGATCGGGTCCCGGTCGGACTCGAGCGAAGCAGTGTCGAGGACGTGCACGATGGCGGCGCAGCGCTCCACGTGGCGGAGGAAGTCGTGGCCGAGGCCGCGGCCGTCTGCGGCGCCCTCGATGAGGCCGGGGACGTCGGCGATGGTGAACCGGACGTCGCCCGCCTGGACCACACCCAGGTTCGGGATGAGGGTGGTGAACGGGTAGTCGGCGATCTTCGGGCGCGCGGCAGACATCGCGGCGATGAGCGATGACTTGCCTGCGCTCGGGAAGCCGACGAGTGCGATGTCTGCGATGGACTTGAGCTCAAGGACGATGTCCTGGCCCGTGCCCGGCGTGCCGAGAAGGGCGAAACCGGGGGCCTTGCGCTTGGTCGAGGCGAGCGCCGCGTTGCCGAGTCCGCCCAAGCCGCCCTTGGCCGCCAGGTACTCGGCCCCAGGGGTCGCGAGGTCCGCGAGGATCTCCCCGTCCCTCGTCTTGACGACCGTCCCGACGGGGACGGTCAGCGTGTGGCTCTCGCCGAGCTTGCCGTCGCGGTGGTCGCCCATTCCGGGCATGCCGTTGCCGCCGTTGCGGTGCGGAGAGTGGTGGTAGTCCAGGAGGGTCGTCACCTGGGGGTCGGCGCGCAGGACGACGTCGCCGCCGTCACCGCCATTGCCGCCGTCGGGCCCGCCGAGGGGCTTGAACTTCTCGCGGCGGATGGACACGCAGCCGTGCCCGCCCTTGCCCCCGGAGACGTGTAGGACGACGCGATCGACGAACTCAGCCATGGGTCCTCGCTTTGCTTTCTCGTGCGTAGGGCCAGTGTATGCCCGGGGGTGGATCGGCGGCTCGGCCGCCAGGGGAGACAAAAGGGCCGCGAACCCACGGGGTTCGCGGCCCTAGAGCGGGAAGCCTATTCGGCTGCCGATGCGACGATGTTGACGACTCGACGTCCGCGACGCGTGCCGAACTCGACGGCTCCAGCCTCGAGGGCGAAGAGCGTGTCATCCTTGCCGCGGCCCACGCCGGCGCCCGGGTGGAAGTGCGTTCCGCGCTGGCGAACGATGATCTCGCCTGCGGAAACGACCTGACCGCCGAAGCGCTTCACGCCGAGGAACTGCGGGTTGGAATCCCGACCGTTGCGAGTGGAACTCGCACCCTTCTTGTGTGCCATGTGTCTGTCCTACCTTTGGAAACGATGGATGGGGAGGTCGAAGCGCCGTTAGGCGATCGACGTGACCTTCACCTTGGTCAGCGCGGCACGGAAGCCCTGGCGCTTCTTGTAGCCGGTCTTGTTCTTGTACTTCTGGATGACGATCTTCGGACCACGGAGGTTCTCAACAACCTCAGCCGTGACCGTGACCTTCGCCAGCTCATCTGCCGACGACGTGATCTTGTCCCCGTCCACCAGGAGCAGAGCGGGCAGCTCGATGGTGCCGCCGGGCTGCGAGGCAACGCGGTCAAGGGTCACGAGGTCTCCAACGGACACCTTTTCCTGCCGGCCGCCGGCACGGACAATCGCGTACACCACTTGGTTCTCACTTCTCTAGACGTTTACTACTTCTGACTGCTCTTCCCCCGCGCCCGGCCGCCTCACGCAGGCAAACTGCGCGGGCCCTGTTCACCGGGGGTGAAAGAGATGCCTCACGGCATGGCTTGTAGCCACACCGACAACCCCTTGGCCCGGAAGGCAGCCCGGGCGGACCCGGACGGTTCAAAGGCCAACGTCAGTTGGAGGCTAAAGCACCGAAGATCCATTCTACTCCACTAGGCGCGGAGCACATAACGCCTGGACCTTCGGCGCGTCGCCACCTACTTCTTGGGCCGGGCGATCTCCGAGGCGGGCACGCCGACCCCGAGCATGACGGGCGCCGCTGCGGCGCTCTTCTGCTCGGCGGGGCGGCTCGCTGCGGACGCCACCACGCGAGTCGCGGCTGACTGCGCCACGGGCTCGCGGACAGCCACCTCGCTCGCGCCCTGGGCGCTCACAGCCACACGGCGCACGCGCTTGGGGCGCGCTGCCGCTGCCGGCTTCTCGGACGACGACGGGGCCGCGGGGGCCTTGGCCGCCGGCTTCTCAGCCTGCTTGGGCTCAGCAGAGGCCGCCGGGGGCTCAATCGAGTGGCTTCCCGCCTGCGTGGCCTCGGCGGACGCGCGCCGCGAGGGGCGGCGACGGGACGTTCCCCGGCCCTCCTCGGACGCAGACTCGCCGCGGCCGCCCTTGCCGGAGAAGACGTCGTCCAGCTTGTCCAACGTCACATGATCGGCCTGGCTTGAGCCGCCCTCGCCGCCCTGCGGCAGGTTCACGCGCTCGCCGCCGACCTCGATCGTCTCTGCAGACGCAGACGCGCGGCCCGAGCGTGAGCGGCCAGACTGGCCCCTGCCCTCGGAGCGGTTCCCTGCCAGGCTCTGGCCCGGCTCGGCCTTGCGGCGGTCATTGCGACCTCGGCCGGTCTGCTCGGCGGTCTCGTCGTCAGAGTCCGACGCACGCGACGGGACCGAGCCGGAAGCGAGCGAGCCCGGAGCGAGCCGGGTCCCCGTCCCGATGGCGTCGAGATCGTTCGGACGTCCGCCACGGCCGCGGCCACGCCCCCGATCCTGCTGGCCGTTCGAAGACGAGCGCTGCTCGTTGCGGCGTCGGTCCCCCTGGCGGCCGCTGCCGCCCTTGGACTCGGTCTCGCGAGACGGCTCCGCAGCGGCCTCTGCGGGCTCGGACGCCGCGTCCTGCGACTGCCCACGGCGCGAGCCGTTGGAACGGCCGCCCCGCTCGCGCTGCTGCCGACCGCGCTGGGGCCGCTCCCCCGCAGAGTCCTCGGAGCGCGACTGGCCCCGCTCGTCCTCGTGTCCCTCGGCGCGTGCGGTCTCGCTCGGCTCGGCCGCCTCGACGGGCAGAGGCGTGACACCGTCGCGCGCCTGGCCGCTCGGGCGGGGAGCCGTGGCCGCAGGCGCGTCGTCGTGCGCCTCAGGGGCCTGCGAGGCACCCTCAGGCGCCTGCGAGGAGACGCTCTCCTGCGAGGTCTCCTGCGAGCCCTCCTGCTCGCCGCCGCGCTTGCGGCCGCGACGGCGCTCGGCTCGGCCCGACCGACCCGGGCCCTCGCCGCGAGCAGGGGCGCTCGGGGCAATGGGGCGGCGGTGGAGGATGGGTTCCTCGTGCGTGATCATGCCGCGGCCAGCGCACTCGGGGCACTGCTCGCCGAAGACCTCAAGCAGGCCCGTTCCCATGCGCTTGCGCGTCATCTGGACGAGGCCGAGGCTCGTGACCTCGGCGACCTGGTGCTTCGTGCGGTCCCGCCCGAGGCACTCGACGAGGCGGCGCAGGACGAGGTCGCGGTTGGATTCGAGGACCATGTCGATGAAGTCGATGACGATGATGCCGCCGATGTCCCGCAGGCGAAGCTGGCGCACGACCTCCTCGGCCGCCTCCAGGTTGTTCTTCGTCACCGTCTCCTCGAGGTTGCCGCCCGAGCCGACGAACTTGCCCGTGTTGACGTCGACCACGGTCATGGCCTCGGTGCGGTCGATGACGAGCGAGCCGCCGGACGGCAGGTACACCTTGCGGTCCAGGGCCTTGTTGATCTGCTCGTCGATGCGGTGGTGGGCGAAGACGTCGTCCTCCCCCGCCCACTGCTCCAGGCGCTCCACGAGGTCCGGGGCCACGTACGTCACGTACGCCTCGATCTGGTCCCACGTGTTCTCGCCGGAGACGATGAGCTTCGTGAAGTCCTCGTTGAAGACGTCACGGACGACCTTGATCGTGAGGTCCGGCTCCGCGTAGAGGAGCTCGGGCGCCGCCGTCTTGCGGCTCTGGGCAGCCTTCTGGATGCCCTCCCACTGGACGCGCAGGCGGTTGATGTCGTTCGTCAGCTCTTCCTCGGACGCGCCCTCGGCGGCCGTGCGCACGATGACGCCCGCGTCAGCCGGCAGGTGATCCTTGAGGATCTTCTTCAGGCGCGCGCGCTCGACGTCGGGCAGCTTGCGGGAGATGCCCGTCATCGAGCCGTCCGGGACGTAGACGAGGTAGCGGCCGGGCAGGGAGATCTGGCTCGTCAGGCGAGCGCCCTTGTGGCCCACGGGGTCCTTCGAGACCTGAACGAGGACCGTGTCGCCACCCTTGAGGGCGTTCTCAATGCGGCGCGGCTTGCCCTCGAGCTTGACGGCGTCCCAGTTGACCTCGCCCGCGTAGAGGACCGCGTTGCGGCCCCGGCCGATGTCGATGAACGCGGCCTCCATGGACGGGAGCACGTTCTGGACGCGGCCCAGGTAGACGTTGCCGATGAGCGAGTCCTGGGTCGTGTTGGAGACGAAGTGCTCAGCCAAGACGCCGTCCTCAAGGACGCCGATCTGGATGCGCTCGTCCTTCTCGCGGACGATCATCGTGCGCTCGACGCTCTCGCGACGCGCGAGGAACTCGGCCTCGGTGATGACACCGCGGCGGCGTCCGCCGTCCCGGGAGTCGCGGCGGCGCTGGCGCTTGGCCTCGAGGCGCGTCGAGCCCTTGAGCGCGGTCACGTTCTCCGGGCCCGTGCCCTCGGCAGCGGCGGCGCGGGGCGCGCGAACGCGGGTGATCGTGTTGGGCGGATCCTCGTCCTCGCCGCCCTCAAGCTCGATGTCCTCGTCCCCCCGGCGGCGGCGACGGCGGCGGCGGGACGAGCCCTCCTCGGCGGAGTCCTCCGCGTCCCCGCGGCGCTTGCGCGACGGGCGCTCCTTGACCTCGGCCTCGATCGTCTCGACGATGAGGGACTCGACCTCGGACGGGATGTGGAACGGGTCGAACGGGTCGATGCTGATGACCGGCTTGCCGTCCTCCGGCGTCTCGTCCTCCGCAGTCTCATCCTCGGCGGCCTCAGGCTGGGCGGCAGCCGTCGTCGTCGTCTCCTGCCCGGTGCCGGGCGTCTCCTGGGCCTGCGCGCCCGACTCGGAGACCGGGGCGTTCTCGGCGGTGGTCTGCGCGTCGGCGCTCGGCGCCTCGGTGGCCGGGGCGTCCGCCTCAGGGGCGCCGTGACGTGTTGCGTCTGTGTCTGACATGAGTCAACTCGATTCTCGTGGGCAGTCCTCACCGCTCGCACTCGGGGGTCCGCCGGATTCTGACCTCGGCCGGTCCGCGTGGGGCGTGCCCTGCGTCCAGCCGCACATCCTTCGTCTCTCCCCGCGACACTCCGCGGGGCGTCGGGCCTGTGCCACTCGTGCTCTGTGAAGACGCGCCCGGGGCTTTCCTTTGCCCTGCGGCCGGCCCGCGTGTCTTGCGCGGGCTCCAGGCCGTCCGGCGCGTGCGCTCTCCTGCGGCACTTCCGACGGGGCCAGGGCGCTCGGTGCGGCGAGTGCCACTGGACCTGCCTACCATGCTCTCACGGAGGCGCCGGAAACTCCGAGTGCCGGCACGCGTGCGCGGACCGTGGCGCGGGAGCCAGGGATATCCTGAGTCCTATGAACGCAGGAGAAGGCAGCACCGCCCTGGACCATGAGACCGCCCCTGACGGGGCCAGGACGCGGCATGAGGAGGGCTCGCGCAGCGCGCTCAACGAGCCGCCGGCTCTGCCGCCCGTGGACCGCGCCTTCGCGTGGACCCTCCTCGTCACCTCGGTCGGCGCGTGGATCGCCTCCGCCATCCTCGTCGCGGAGCGGCTGCACCTCTACAAGGACCCCGGCTACGTCACGAGCTGCGACATCAACCCGTGGCTCTCGTGCGGCACCGTCATGAAGTCGTGGCAGGCGGCCCTCTTCGGGTTCCCGAACCCGCTCATAGGCATCGTCGGCTTCGCCATCGTCGTCACCATCGCCATGTCGATGCTCGCCGGGGCCCGGTTCCGCCGGTGGTTCTGGGTGTGCTTGCAGATCGGCCTCTTCCTGGCCCTCGCGTTCCTCGGCTTCCTCTACTACTCGGCGGTCTTCGTCATCGGCGCGCTGTGCATCTACTGCATGATCGTGTGGTTCTTCGCCCTGCCGATGTTCTTCGCCACGCTCAAGCGAAACCTTGTGACCGGGACCATCCCCGCGCCAGCCGGCGTCGTCCGCTTCTTCGATCACTGGACGTTCGTCATCGTGGCCGTGGCCGAGGTGCTCGTCTTCGGCGGCGTGTTCATCCAGTTCTACGACGCGTTCCTCGGCTAGCCGGCCGGCGCTGTGCCCGGGCCGCGACACGCTGCCCGCACCGGTGCCTCTCGGGAGCGGACACGCCCCAGCCCCGGCGCATAGCATGGGCACATCCCCAGCCGCCGCCCTAAGGAGCCACGATGGCCCGCCCGTTCCCCGCCCACCCCGAACCGCCTGTCGTCGCGCTCGTCCTTGCAGGCGGACGCGGGTCCCGCCTGTCTCCCCTGACGGACGCTCGGGCCAAGCCCGCCGTTCCCTTCGCCGGCTCGTTCCGGATGATCGACGTTGTGCTCTCGAACATCGCGCACTCGGGGCTGGAGAACGTGTGGATTGTCGAGCAGTACCGGCCCTTCACCCTGAACCGGCACCTCGCGGGCGGTCGGCCGTGGGACCTCGACTCGACGCGGCACGGCCTCCAGATCCTCCCGCCCGCCGAAGGGCGCAGCGAAGAGGGCTTCGCCGCAGGCAACGGCCACGCGCTGCACCAGCAGGTGCCACTCCTGGAGTCCTTTGGCGCCAGCACCGTCGTCGTCCTCTCCGCCGATCACCTGTACCACCTGGACCTCCGGCCGGTCCTCGAACAGCACGCCGAGCGCGGGTCCGAGCTGACCGTCGTGACCACCGAGGTGCCCGGGGACCCCTCCCGCTACGGCGTGGTGCAGGTGGACGACGACGGGGCCGTGACCCGGTACGACTACAAGCCGGAACAGCCCGAGGGGCAGCTCGTGGCCACGGAGGTGTTCGTGTACAGCGTCGAGGCGCTCGCCGAGGTGACCCGAGCCCTCGTGGCCGAGGAGAAGGCGTCCGAGGCCGCGGGCGAGGCGGACCACGACCCGGAGATCGACGGAGACTCGCTCGGCGACTACGGCGAGTCCATCATCCCGGCGCTCGTGGAGCGGGGACGCGCGCACGAGTACCGGCTCGACGGCTACTGGCGGGACATCGGCACGATTGACGCGTACTTCCAGGCCCACATGGACCTCGTTGAGGGCAAGGGCCTCGAACTGGATCGGCACGCCTGGCCTCTCCTGACGAACCCGCGGGAGACGGCGCCCGCGTGGATCGGCCCCTCGGCGAGTGTCCGGCGGAGCCTGGTCTCCCCCGGCGCGCGGGTCGAGGGTGAGGTGGAGGACTCGGTCATCGGCCCGGGGGTCACCGTTGAGCGCGGCGCTCGCGTGCGCCGGTCCGTGCTGCTCGGGGACGCCGTGGTGCCGACGGGGGCCTCGCTCGACGCGGTGGTCGCGGACCTGGGCGCGGACATCCCGGCCTCGGCCGTGGGTGAGTCCAAGCCGGGCCCCGGAAACATCACGGTGCTTGTGCCAGCCCGGCGCGGGCCCGCGGAGTCGTCCGACGAGACGACGGGCGTCTGAGGGGGCGCGGCCGGTCCACGGCATGAACGACTCAACGACGACACCTTTGGGCCGTGATCTCGCAGGGTCACGGCCCCGAGGGTGGCGGGGTTCGGGGAAACATGACGTGGTCCGGCTTGGGTGACAACGCCCGGAGAGAACGACGACGGGGGCGCCGCGGGATTGTCTCCCGCGGCGCCCCCGTCGTCGTTCACATCGGAGACACGACACGCGCCCGGCGCAGTGCCCTGACCACAATCAATCCGCACCCGAGCCCGAGCAAAGCCAAGAAGAGGAGGAGGGCGCCGAAACCGACGCTGCTCGCGATGACGACAAAGCCGCCGAGGACCGGCGCGAAGACACCGCCCACACCCCATGCCGACTGGTAGATCGATTGGCCGCGTCCCTTGACCTCAGATGGAAGAGCCGAATCTGCCAGCTGGTCCGACGATGGCGCGACGAGGATCTCACCAATCGTAAAAACCACGACGCCGGCCAAGAACATCCACGGGCGTGCCACGTCCGGGAGCACCGCCGCCCCAACAAACACGGCACCCGAAGCAACGTATATCGATGCGCCCAGAATCAGGCACCCAGCGGGACTGAATTTCTGCGCTCTCTTGATGATCCACGGCTGCAGGAAGATGATCATCCACGTATTGACGCTGAATCCTATGCCCGCAAGCCACGCGGCGGAAAAATAGGTGTCGGCGACCACGGGCAAGAACGAGCCAAACACGCCAGCGATGATCACGAGGAAGAGTTTCACGACCACAACGAGCCAAAAGACGCGGCCGAACGCGAGACGCACGGGAGCCGCCTCGCCGGGTTTCCGCGACTCCGAGGACGTCTGGGCGCCCGCCCCGGCTCCACTAGCCATAAAGCACAGCCCTGCGATGATGTAGCTCACCGCGTTGGCCCACACGGCCACGACCATGAGGGAAAGATCCGAGGCAAGAACCGCCGCCACGAGCGCTCCCACGCCCAGGCCGACGTTCCGGAGCCAGGAGAGACGGGCGAAGCGCAGTGCGCCGCTCGCGCCAAAGAGACTCGGCGAGCGGCCGATGACCGTGTAGAGGGCGACCCAGCTGCCCCTCTCCAGAAGACAATTCAGGATGAGTAGAACAAGGATCGTCGGAGCGTGCGGGACGAAGGCGAAGAGCCCGAAGATGACCGCCCGTCCCATATTCGCGAGGACCAAAACCCGCTTGGCCCCTAACCGATCTACGGCCACCCCGAGCGGATAGGCACACGCGAGCGTGACTCCGGCCCCCACAGCAAGCCCCACGCTGACAACCGGCAAGGGGATTGACCGAGCCTGAGTGAAATAGAGCAGGGAGAAGGGAATGAACATCCCTGCCCCGAGCCCGCCGACGAGCGTCCCAACGGTGAAGCGCTCGATGAGCCATCCGAGACGCCGATTCGAGACGGCGCTCATGTCACGGGAGTCATGTCAATGCACAGAGCGTCGGCCAGCATCCGCGCTGCACGCCGGGCGTCCGACTCCACCGTGGGGCCGACCCCGTGAGCGAGCGCGTACCCCGCTCGAGCGTCATTGCCGCTCAGCGGTGCCAAGTCCCCGTCAAGTCGGGGTGCCTGATATACCTCGGGGACATTCGGCAAGCGAGATATGGCGCGGAGCGTCTCTGGCGAAGCATGGCTCATCGGCTGTCCTACGACGTGGGCGATCGCTGCGCTGGTTCCATTCGGGACGGGCTCGAATACGTGGGCCCCCACGGCGATCCGCGCCTGGGCTTCGTAGAGGTCGACGTTCGTCGTGAGACTCACCAAGGTCGGGATCAGGCCGCCGGCGGGCCGCAGCGCAATTTCAATGATTCGTGGCCCGTCAGGCGACAATTTCACCTCCGCGTGAAACACGCCGTCTGCGACACCGAGCAGACGCAACGCAGACCGGATCAGGGCCCACGCCCCCGCGTTCGGCGCGTGGGTCGCTGTGTGCCCTATTTCCACGAAGTCAGCCGTCGTCCTCTTCCGGACGACCGCAGCAAGAACAGCCTCGGAACCTTGAACCCACCCTTCGTAGCTGTACTCCGGTCCGGCGACATACTCCTCGATCACCACATCCCCACCGAAGCTCCATCGACGCACTGCTTTAAACCGCTGTGCAGCCTCTGCGAATGATGTCACCCGAACGACGCCAGCGCTTCCCGAGCTGTCTGCCGGCTTGAGGACGTAAGACTCCTCTCCGTGAATGGCGAAGAAGGCCTCAAGATCTCGCTCCGACCGGATCTCCGCGGATGCAAGATCACCGTCCAGTCCTGATGCACGGAGCACGCGGCGCAGATGAGCCTTATTTCGGGCCACGTTGGCCGCGCTCGTCGTCACCCCTGGCAACGACAACAACTCTGCCAGGGTGGCCACCGCCTGCACTGAAAACTCCGACAGGGTGACGACTCCGTCAGAGACAGGGATAGCCTCCATGAGGCCGCGCGTGTCTAGCGCGTTCAGTCGAGTGACGCCCGCTGCCAAGTGTTGCCACGACTCGGTGCGAGTCTCGGGCGAGACCACAGCATGAACGCTAAGGCCCATCTCCGCCCATCTGTGAAATGCCGCCTCACGATGAGCCGCCACGCCAACGACGGTCAACGTCTTCCCCGCAACGTCAGTCGGCACGTCTCACTCCGTCCGGACCCCGGCGCCGCAGCACCCGCAGCGGCCCCGCCGGAACCGCCACAACCTGATCCGACGCAAATCTCTGTGCCTCTCGAACCCGCGAGAGAGCCTGTTCCTCTGTGTCTCCCTGTGCGAGAATTTGTCCCAGCCGCTCGACTGTCGAAGCCTGACGGGCACGCATCTGTGTGCCTACCGGAAGTTCAACGACGGCGTCAATAACACCGGTCTGCCGCATGATGTCCTCAGCATCCGGCAACGCGAGAATGGTTCCGTCCGCCTTCGGGATAGCGATGGACGCGATGACGTCGCCAGACGGCCTCGGCACAATATCCAAAGGCTCGCCCAGGGCAATCGCGAGAGCTGCGTCTGCCAGATCGACGCCATGCTTTGCCAAGACAAGTTCTTGTTGCATCCCGCCTCCCCTGCGAAGGGCGCATTCACTGAACTGTGCGCGCTTGCCGTCGTCGAACGCTTCGAGATGGAACACGCCATCTGGAGCGCCAAGCGCGGCGATGGCGACCTCACCGAGAGCTCGAATCCGCTGCGCGACCGCAGTGTGCTCCTCCGCGCTGACGATGCAGCATGGGTTCCCGGTCGTGACGACATCCAGGGGTGCTGAAACGTATCGCGCGACTGAGGCAAAGACGATCCTGCCCTGGTGAATCACCCCGTCGAGGATGTACTCGTCTCCCACAGCCACACTCTCGGCGACGAAGGAGCGCGGAGCATTGCCAGGCAGAGCGGCCTTAAACTGCTCGAAGTCATCGATACTCGTCACTAGCGCTGTCAAACTCGTACCAGCTCCGAAACGCGGCTTGACCACCACAGGCATCTGGAGATCAGGGAGTCCGTCTCTTACGTCATGAATGGCCGCAATGTCGGCCGCAGGCACTCCAACCCCTCTGACGAGGTGTTTTTGAACGAGCTTGTCCCGAAACTTCGCGACGTCAGATGGGTTCGGGCCATTGAGCCCTAGAAGTAAATTCAAGGTGGCCGCCGTAACGACGGCGTCCTCGGATGTCGTGAGGACCGCGCTGATCCTGACCCCGCTGGCGCAGATCTGCTCGACGGCGCCAAGCGCCTGCTCTAGCTTGATCGGCGAGTCAACAAGGTAGGTGTCTGTCGGCGCCTCAGGGAATCCGAAGTCGCGCGTTCCGTGGGTGCACATGACGACAGGCTCCAAGCCACGACGAGCACAAGCAGCCAGGAGGTGGCGGTCCAGCCCAATGAGGAGCGGCCTGGATTTCATGCTGCGGCCTTCACTGCAATGTATCCAGCGAAATTCATCCACCGCCAGAAGCTATCCACAGGGCCGACCCGCCGAGATTTCGTCAGCGAACCTCTGCTCCAGCACCTCGATCATCGGCGGAGAGACTTCGACACAGACAGCGCGATCTGCCTGAGAGACCCCCTCAAGCAAAGGTGCGACCGCGTTTCCCCGCGAGGCACCGAGATCAACAAGCACCCCTCCATCATCCAAGAAATCGCGACTGAGGTCCGTGACGAGCTGTCGCATGACAGCATAATTTGGGATACTGCGTTCGAGCATGTTGTCGAACACTTCCGTCACCTCACGGTCAAATTCCCACCGCTGACCGGGAACCACGGCATCAATTCCCGTTTCCATGACAAGCCCCTCTGAATCCATGATATTGACGACAAGGACCGCGAACATCGATGCAGGCAATCGGCCACCTGGACCCGTGCGCTCCGGCGTATGGTGCGTCATAAGCCATGATCCGCGCACCTAGGGGCCACGACCACAAGACTATGACATGCATCATAACACGACCGATCGTCATGTCTCTCGTGCTATCTCGTGCCAGGTTGTCGCCATCGCCGCGAGCTGGCACGTGGAGGCACGGAGACCTGTAGCGGCCCACAGGGCTGCGGCCCAGAAGTGGCTCACTCGTATGCCCGGAGAGAACGACGACGAGGGCGCCGCGGGAGTCAATCCCGCGGCGCCCTCGTCGTCGTTCACATCAGAGGCAGGACGCGCGCACGGCCGCCGGGGTGGAGAACCCCAGCCGCCGGGGAGGCGCGCCCGCCGGGCTCACGCCGTCACGCTCAGGCGAACCAGATGCCGATCTCGCGCTCAGCGGACTCGACGGAGTCCGAGCCGTGGACGAGGTTCTTCTGAACCTTCTCGCCCCAGTCGCGGCCGAAGTCGCCACGGATGGTGCCCGGCGCGGCCGTCGTGGGGTCCGTGGTCCCGGCGAGGGAGCGGAAGCCTTCGATGACCCGATCGCCCTCGACGACCACGGCGACGACCGGGCCCGAGGACATGAACGCCAGGAGCGGCTCGTAGAACGGCTTGCCCTCGTGCTCGGCGTAGTGCTGCTCAAGCACCGAGCGCTCCGGCGTCACGAGCTTGAGCTCGGCGATCCGGTAGCCCTTCGCTTCGATGCGAGCCAGGATGGCCCCGGTGAGGTTGCGCTCGACGCCGTCCGGCTTGACGAGGACGAGAGTGCGCTCCGTGGTCATGACAGTCTCCTTCAGAAGATGGGGTGTGGCCGCGGCGTCAACGCGCCGCAGTCCGTTGATTCCAGGCTATCGCGGCTCGCCGCCGCCGGCCGCGAGCTGGCGCTCGGCCTCGTCCCGGCGGGCGTTCTCCTCGTCGATCTGCCGGCCCTTGACGAGCGCGTAGATCCAGCAGCCCGTGAAGCCGGCCGCCACGACGAGCATGATCGGCACGAACACGGCCACGGCGAAGGTCAGCACCTGCATGACCCACCCAAGCCGCAGCCCCCAGGGCTTGGAGAGCACCGCGCACGTGGCGATACAGCCGAGCGCAACGGCCACGCCGAACGCGATCATCCACGGCAGACCCTCATGCCCGCGGTACAGGCCGATGAACGTCAGTGTGGCGAACGCCACGGCCAGGCCCTGAAGGGTCAGAACCGTCGAGGCGAAGAGCATGCGCACGCTCCGGCGCGGCTTGGGCATGCCCGGGCGCCACTCGGCCCGCTCCCGTTCGAGGCGGGCCCTCACGGACTCACGCGCCATGGCTGTCCTCCTTGGCCAGTAGGGTCTGGGCTTCGCCCACGAGAGTGATGGAGCCCGTCACGAGGATGCCCCCAGCCGAGTCTCCCGGTTCCTCAGCCAGCGCGCCGGCCACCCGCAGAGCCTCGACGAGGCCCTCGGTGACGTGAATGTCCTCCTCGCTCCAGCCAGCCGCGAGGGCCAGCTCCTCGAGCTCCGCCGCGGGGATTGCGCGGGGCGAGGTCGAGGCGGTGAGCACGAGGGCGCCAGCCGCGTCGTCGAGCTCCCTGCGGAAGACGGACAGGAACTCCGCCGCATCCTTCTCCGCGAGGATTCCGACGACGGGGACGAGCCGCGAGAACGAGAACGCCTCCTTGAGGGCACGCGTCGTGGTGCGGATGCCGTCCGGGTTGTGGGCCGCATCGAGGATGACGGTGGGATCGGTGCGGACGACGTCGAGCCGACCCGGCGACGTGACGGCCTCGAAGGCCTGTTCGAGGGCCTCGCGCCCGAGCTCCCTCTCTCCCCCGCCGAGGAACGCCTCAAGGGCAGCCACGGCCACGGCCGCGTTCTCCGCCTGGTGCTCGCCGTGCAAAGGCAGGTGAAGGTCGGGGTACCGGCCCGCGAGGCCCTGGATGGTGAGGACCTGGCCGCCGACCGCGAGCTCGCGGCTCTCCACCCCGAACTCGACGCCCTCAAAGCGGAACGGAATGCCGAGCTCGCGGGCGCGCTCCAGCAGCACGTCCGCGGCCTCCTTCTCCTGGGCGGCGGAGACGAGGAAGCCTCCCGGCTTGAGGATGCCGGACTTCTCCAGGGCGATGTCTCGGACGGTGTCGCCGAGCAGGTCCGTGTGGTCGAGGCCGATGGGCGTCACGACGCTCACCGCCCCCGAGACGACGTTCGTGGCGTCCGTGATGCCGCCGAGGCCCACCTCGACGACGGCCACGTCCACGGGCTGGTCCGCGAAGACCGCGAAAGCCAGGACCGTCAGGGCCTCGAAATAGGTGAGGCGCGGCTCGCCGCGTGCGGTGAGCTCCTCGTCCACCATGGCGACGAACGGCCGGATCTCGTCCCAGACGCGAACGAAGTCCTCGTCCGAGACAGGCTCCCCGTCCACGCTGATCCGCTCCGTGACGCTCGTCAGGTGCGGGCTCGTGTAGCGGCCCGTGCGCAGGTTGTGCGCCCGCAGGCCCGCCTCGATGATCCGGGCCGTGGACGTCTTGCCGTTGGTGCCGGTGATGTGGATGCTCGGGTACGCGTTCTGAGGGTCGCCGAGCAGCTCCATGGCCCGCCACATGGGCTCCATGCGCGGCTCCATCTTGTTCTCGGGCGCGCGGGCGAGCAGCTCGGCGTAGACGCTGAGGACGTCGGTCTGGTCCGTCATGCCGCTGCCCCAATCTGCAACTTCACCGCATGGCCCGACGAGAGGTGAACCTTGTGGTTGCCAGTTCCGTCACCTGACGCCGCCTCCATGCTGCCGAGGGCATTGTCGTACCGGGCATCAGCGTCGACCTCAAAAACCACCGCATCGGCAAGGACCGCAGCCTTGATCAGACTCTCGTAGGACTTAAACGCATCTACCACATCGGCTGCCCCCCGGAGCGTTAGGTCAATTCTTGCCGACACTTCGAGCCCGTCCTGCTTGCGAGCAGATTGAATCGCTCGGATGACGTCGCGGGCCAGGCCCTCCGCCTCGAGCTCCGGGGTGAGCGCCGTGTCGAGGACGACGAACCCGCCGCCCGGCAGCACGGCCGCTGCAGAGGCGCCCGCGTGCTCCGGATCAACAACCGTCTCGAGGGAGTACTCCCCCTCCTCCAGGGCAAGCCCGCCGGCCGTCACCGTGCCGTCCTCGGCCACGGACCAGTCCCCGCTCTTGGAGCCCTTGATGGCCTGCTGGACGCTCTTGCCGAGGCGCGGGCCGGCGGCGCGCGCGTTGACGACGAGCTTGCGGCTGATGCCGAACTCCTCCGCCGCGACCTCGTCCGCGTCGAGCACCTCAACCGACTTCAGGTTGAGCTCGTCCCTGAGGATTGCGGCGTGGTCCGCCGTGATCCGCTCGGGATTGGGGACGACGACGGTGGCCCCTGCCAGCGGGAGCCGCACGCGCAGCTTCGCCGCCTTGCGGAGGGCCGAGCCCGTCGAGGCCACCTGGCGCACGAGGTTCATCGCCTCAAGGCCTGCCGGATCCTGCGGGAAGCGGGACGAGTCCGGGTAGTCCGTCAGGTGCACGGAGCGGCCGCCCGTGAGCCCGCGCCAGATCTCCTCGGCGGCGAGCGGCAGCAGGGGCGCGGCGACCTCGCACACCGCCTTGAGGCACGTGTAGAGCACGTCGAACGCGCGGGGGTCCTCCTCGAAGAACCGCTCGCGGGAGCGGCGCACGTACCAGTTGGTCAGCGTGTCCGTGTAGGAGCGCAGCGCCTCGCACGCGTCCGAGACCTCGTAGGCGTCTAGGCTGTCGCGGACGCTGTCGATGAGTCGCCCCGTGGCCGCGAGGACGTACGCGTCAAGCGGGTCATCGGACTCGTACCGCTCCGACGCCTCGTGGCCCCCGCCGTCGTTCGCAGCGTTGGCGTACAGGCTGAAGAAGTACCAGACGTTCCACAGCGGAAGGAGGACCTGACGGACGCCCTCACGGATGCCCTCCTCAGTGACGATGAGGTTGCCGCCGCGGAGGATCGGAGAGGACATGAGGAACCAGCGCATGGCGTCCGAGCCGTCGCGGTCCAGGACCTCGGACACGTCCGGGTAGTTCCGCAGGGACTTGGACATCTTGTTGCCGTCCGAGCCGAGGACGATTCCGTGGCTGATGACGTTGCGGAACGCCGGGCGGTCGAAGAGGGCCGTGGACAGGACGTGGAGCGTGTAGAACCAGCCGCGCGTCTGGCCGATGTACTCGACGATGAAGTCGGCGGGGTTGTGCGTGTCGAACCACTCCTCCGCCTCGAACGGGTAGTGATTCTGGGCGTACGGCATCGAGCCCGAGTCGAACCAGACGTCGAACACGTCCGAGACGCGGCGCATCGTGGACTTGCCCGTGGGATCGTCCGGGTTGGGGCGCGTCAGCTCGTCGATGAACGGGCGGTGCAGGTCCGGCTTGCCCTCGTGGTTGAGCGGCAGGCGGCCGAAGTCAGCCTCGAGCTCCGCGAGCGAGCCGTAGACGTCCGTGCGCGGGTAGTCCGGGTCATCCGAGACCCACACCGGGATGGGCGAGCCCCAGTAGCGGTTGCGGGAGATGGACCAGTCACGGGCGTTCTCCAGCCACTTGCCGAACTGTCCGTCCTTGACGTTGCCAGGGATCCAGTTGATGTCCTGGTTCAGCTCGACCATGCGGTCCTTGAACTTCGTCACCGCGACGTAGAAGGACGTGATGGCGCGGTAGATGAGCGGCTTGCGGCAGCGCCAGCAGTGCGGGTAGCTGTGCTCGTAGGTCGCCTGGCGGACGAGGACACCCTTGTCCTTGAGGACGCGGATGATCGTCTTGTTCGCGTCGAAGACCTGGACGCCCGCGATCTCCTTGAGCTCCTCCGAGCCTGACGGGCTCGGGCGGCCGAAGACGGGCAGGAACCTGGCGCCCTCGTCCACGGACAGGACCACGGGGATGCCCGCGGCCTCGCAGACCGCCTGGTCCTCCTCACCGTAGGCGGGCGCCTGGTGGACGACGCCGGTGCCGTCGGTGGTCGTGACATAGTCCGCCACGAGGATGCGCCACGCGGCGCCCGTGCCGTACTGCTCGGCGTCCGTGAAGTAGTCGAACAGCGGCTCGTAGGAGATGTCCTCCAGCTCGCGGCCGGTGAACGATCGCGACACTGCGGCGAGTGCGGCCTCGGCGTCGTCGTACCCCAGATCCTTGGCGTGGGCACCCAGGAGGTCCCGCGCGAGGAGCACAGAGCGAGGCGCGAAGTCCGCGCCGACGCCCGCAGAGCCCGGGCCCGTGGGGACGACGACGTACTCGACGTCCGGACCGACGGCGAGCGCCTGGTTCGTGGGGAGCGTCCAGGGCGTCGTGGTCCAGGCGAGGGCGTGCGTGCCCGCAAGTCCGAGGGACTCGGCCTTCTCGCCGCGGAGGGCGAACGCCACCGTCACGGTGGGGTCCTGACGCATCTGGTAGACGTCCTCGTCCATGCGCAGCTCGTGGTTGGACAGCGGCGTCTCGTCATTCCAGCAGTACGGCAGGACGCGGAAGCCCTGGTACGTGAGCCCCTTCTCGTGGAGCTGCTTGTACGCCCAGATCACGGACTCCATGTACTCGACGTTGAGCGTCTTGTAGTCATTCTCGAAGTCCACCCAGCGGGCCTGGCGGTTGACGTACTCCTCCCACTCCTTCGTGTAGGCGAGGACGGAGCTGCGGCAGGCATCGTTGAACTGATCGATGCCCATCTCCTCGATCTGCTTCTTGTCCGTCATGCCGAGCTGCTTCATCGCCTCGAGCTCCGCGGGCAGGCCGTGGGTGTCCCAGCCGAAGCGGCGCTCGACGCGGTGGCCGCGCTGCGTCTGGTAGCGGGCCACGAGGTCCTTGACGTAGCCGGTCAGAAGGTGGCCGTAGTGGGGCAGGCCGTTGGCGAAGGGCGGGCCATCGTAGAACACGAACTCGTTCTCGCCGCGCTCGCCGGCCGGGCGCGCGTCAATCGAGGCCTGGAACGTTCCGTCCTCGCTCCAATAGCGCAGGACGCCTTCTTCGATGCTCGGGAACGTCGGCGAGGCCGGCGTGCTGGAGAAGCCTGTGGCGGAGGCCTTGGGATAGGTGCTCATCGCGATTCCTTCGGGGCAGACGGACGGGGCGCGGGAAACGCCACGACAGGCTGCGAGGACGATCAGCAGCCGCACACAGGCTTCGGCGACGGTCTTCCCCACCGGCCGAAGCTGTGCACGGCACCGCTCGCGGTACCACCTCGCTTGCACACACCCTCCGGCACCGGCCTGGGCAACCGCGGGCCGCGGGCGGCCCGTCATGGGCCAGCCCTCGCGGTCCGAGGTCACGTTCGTGCCGGAACCGAACGGCGCGTGCCGCTCAATTCAGTGCTGTCACGGGCACACCCGTCCGGGTCTACTGGGACGCTGGCGTGCAGGCCGGGCGTTGCCGCCTGGCTGCGGTGCCATGGGCTTCCAGAGATGGCCGCCGCGCCGCCCCGAGCGGGGTTCGGTCACGCTGGCCTGGAGCCATACATCCGTTCTTCCGAATGCTCGCCGGTGATGGCCGGGTCATTGCAGATAATCCCCATCGTAGGGTCTGTGAGGCCCGGGGGCAAAGGGGCGGCTCAGAGGCGCCGAATGACCTTGTGCTGGGCGGCCTGCGCCACCGGGCGAAGGACGATTTCATCCAAGCTCACGTGGTGCGGGACCGTCACCGCATAGCGGATGACATCCGCCACATCCTCCGCCGTGAGGGGCTCGGCGACGCCCTCGTAGACCTTGTCGGCGGCCGCCTGGTCCCCGTGCATGCGCATGAGCGAGAACTCCTCCGTTCGGACCATGCCGGGCAGCAGCTCGATGACGCGGACGTCGTGCTCCGCCTCCTCGAGTCGGAGGGCGCGAGTGAAGCCGCGCTCGGCGAACTTCGCGGCGTTGTACCCGGCGCCGCCCTCGTACCCCACGATGGCCGCCGTGGACGTGAGGTTGAGCACGGTCCCCCGGCCCTGGCGCAGCTGCGGCAGGAACGCGCGGGTCATCGTCATGGTGCCGAGGACGTTGACGCGGAGCATCCAGTCCCAGTCCTCGGTGACGGCCTCAGCGACCCTCTCGGTGCCCCGGGCGCCACCGGAGATGTTGACGAGGCACTCGGCACCGCCCGCCTCGGCGACCTCGGCGGCGAGGGCCGCGACGGCCTGCTCGTCTGTGATGTCGAGGGCCTTGGGCCGGATCGCCGCGTTCTCCTCAGCGAGGGCGGCCAGGCGGTCCTCACGGCGCGCCACCGCGTACACGGTGAACCCTGCCTCTGCGAGGACCAGCGCTGTCGCGCGCCCAATGCCGGTGCTTGCTCCTGTGACTACTGCTGTGCGGGTGCTCATGTGCTTCAGATTACGACGACGGCGCGTGTCCGCGGTGTTGGCCCCCTCTTTCGCGTTTGCCCCTCTTTGCCGTTTGCCCCCTGGAATGGCGTTTGCCCCCTGCAATGTCGGTGGCGAGCGCCAGAACGCGGGGCGAACGGGCGGGGGCGGGGCTCAGGCGAGGGGGTCCGCGGCGCGGCTCAGGGCCACGCGGACGAGGGCCGCCGCAAACCGGGCCTCCTCCCCCGCGGGTGCCAGGGCCGCCAGGCGCTCGGCGTCCCCAGGCAGGCCGAGCTTGACGGCGCCTTGGAGGGCCTTGGGGTCGAGGAACGGGCGCAGCTCGGGCCACACGGCCTGCACTTCACGGATGAACATCGCGGCGCAGGCGGGCCCCACACCCGGAAAGCGCTGGAGGCGGGCGGACAGCTCTGAGGTGGCGCCAGCCGCGTCGTCGTCATGAGAAGGCCGCAGGGTCCGCACGTCCCCGCCGAACTCTGCCAGAAGCAGGCGGGAGACCTCGTCGAGGCGCCGGACGGTGCTTTCGTCGTAGCGCCGGTACCCGGTGCGCGCGAAGGAGCGGATGCGGGCGGGGCGGCCGGCGGCGAGCATGCGCTCGGGCGAAGTCCAGCCGTGGGCGATGAGGTCCTTGGCCGCAGCGACCGCCACGGACGCCCCGATGGGCTTGGCCTGAAGGAGGCACAAGGTGAGGAGGCCGAACAGGGGCTCGGGTCCGTCTGCGGCGAGGTCGAGGCCGGCCTGCTCTGCGAAAGTGACGCCGTGGCGGTCGAGGAGGCGGGCCACCGTGGCGTCAAGGTCCGTGCCCGCGGGGCCCTCTGGCGTGCGTCCGTTCTCCGTCACCGCGCGTCCCTTCCGCCCGTGGACGTGTTCCAGCGGAGCACTCCGAGAATACGGCGTCCCCGGGCACACGACCTAGCGCGTCCGCTCATGGGACAATGGAGAAATGACTGCGAACCCCCAGGGCACAGACACGCCCGTTTCCGTCCCGGACAAGCCGGCCCTTGAGGGCCTCGAGGAGAAGCTCAGCGCTCGCTGGGCCTCGGAGAAGACCTACGCGTTTGAGCGCGAGACCACGCGCGAGCAGGTCTACTCCATCGACACGCCCCCGCCCACCGCCTCGGGCTCCCTCCACGTTGGACACATGTTCTCCTACACGCAGACGGACGTCCTCGCGCGCTACCAGCGCATGAAGGGCAAGAACGTGTTCTACCCGATGGGCTGGGACGACAACGGCCTGCCCACCGAGCGCCGCGTCCAGAACTACTACGGCGTGCGCTGCGACCCGACGTACGCCTACGACCCCTCCTACGAGCCGCCGGAGAAGCCCGCGAAGAACCAGCGGGACTGGGACGTCGTCTCTCGCCGCAACTTCATCGAGCTGTGCGAGCGGCTCGCCGTGGAGGACGAGAAGGTCTTCGAGCACCTCTTCACGACGCTCGGCCTGTCCGTGGACTGGTCCATGACCTACCGGACCATCGACGACCACTCCCGCGCCGTGTCCCAGCGCGCGTTCATCGAGAACGTCCAGGCCGGGGACGCCTACATGTCCGAGGCCCCCACGATGTGGGACGTGACCTTCCGGACCGCCGTGGCCCAGGCTGAGCTCGAGGACCGCGAGATGCCGGGCGCCTACCACCGCTTCGCGTTCACGGCCGCAGACGGCGAGCAGGTCTTCATCGAGACGACCCGCCCCGAGCTGCTTCCCGCGTGCGTGGCCCTCGTGGCCAACCCGGAGGACGAGCGCTACCAGCACCTCTTCGGCAAGACCGTGACGTCGCCGCTCTTCGGCGTCGAGGTCGAGGTCAAGGCGCACGCGCTGGCCAAGCCGGACAAGGGCTCGGGCATCGCCATGATCTGCACCTTCGGCGACGCGAACGACATCACCTGGTGGCGCGAGCTCGGCCTCCCCACCCGCGCGCTCATCGGCCGTGACGGCCGCTTCCGCTCCGAGACTCCGGAATGGATCACGACGACGGAGGGCCGCGCGAACTACGAGCAGGTCTCCGGGAAGACGGTGTTCTCCGCGAAGGAGGCCGTCGTCGAGATGCTGACTGAGAACGGCCTCCTGGACGGCGAGCCGCGCAAGATCACGCACCCCGTGAACTTCTTCGAGAAGGGCGACAAGCCCCTCGAGATTGTCGCAAGCCGCCAGTGGTACATCCGCAACGGCGGACGGGACGAGGACCGCCGCGCCGCCCTCATCTCCCGTGGGCGCGAGATCGACTTCCACCCGTCCTTCATGCGCGCCCGCTACGAGGACTGGATCAAGGGCCTCAACGGCGACTGGCTCGTGAGCCGCCAGCGCTTCTTCGGCGTGCCGATCCCCGTCTGGTACCCGCTGGACGCCGACGAGCAGCCGGACTACGAGAACCCGATCCTCCCGAGCCTCGACATGCTCCCCGTGGACCCCGCCGCCGAGCCCGCCCCGGGCTTCAGCGAGGGCCAGCGCGGCGTGGCCGGCGGCTTCGTCGGCGATGCGGACGTGCTCGACACGTGGGCCACGAGCTCCCTCTCCCCGCAGATCGTGGGCGGCTGGGGACACGACGAGGACCTCTTCACGACGGTCTTCCCGTTCGACCTGCGCCCGCAGGGCCACGACATCATCCGCACGTGGCTCTTCAGCTCCGTGGTCCGGGCGGACGCCCTCCAGGACGCCGCGCCGTGGAAGCACGCGGGCATCTCCGGCTGGATCCTCGATCCGGACCGCAAGAAGATGTCCAAGTCCAAGGGCAACGTCGTCGTCCCCACCGACGTCCTCAACGAGTACGGCGCGGACGCGGTGCGCTACTGGGCCGCCTCGGCGAAGCTCGGCGCGGACACGGCGTACGAGGTCGCGCAGATGAAGATCGGCCGCCGCCTGGCCATCAAGCTGCTCAATGCCTCGAAGTTCGTCCTCAACCTCGGTGCCACCGAGGCGGACGTGCTCCGCGGGGACGCTTCCCGCGTCACCGAGCCGCTGGACCAGGCCCTCCTGGCGCAGCTCGCGGCGGTTGTGGAGCAGGCGGGACGGGCGTTCGAGCAGTACGACTACGCCCGCGCGCTCGCCATCACCGAGTCCTTCTTCTGGTCCTTCACGGACGACTACGTCGAGCTCGTCAAGGACCGCGCCTACGGCACGTCCGGCGAGGCCGGCAGCGACTCGGTGCGGGCCGCGCTCGCGACGACGCTGGACGCGCTCCTGCGCCTCTTCGCGCCGTTCCTGCCGTTCGCCACGGACGAGGTCTACTCGTGGTGGCGCCAGGGCTCCGTGCACCGCGCCTCGTGGCCCGAGGCCGCCGATTTCTCCGCCTTCGAGGCTGGGGACGCGAGCGTCCTCCCGGCCGTGGGCACCGCCCTCGCGGGCCTCCGCAAGGCGAAGTCCGAGGCCAAGGTCAAGCAGCGCACCGCCGTGACCCGCGCCGTCATCACCGCGTCCCCCGCCGAGGCCGCGAAGGTCCGTGCCGGCCTCGCCGACCTCCGGGCCGCGGCGAACGCGCAGGAGATCATCGTCAACGACGGCGAGGGCGAGCTCGTGGTCAGCGACGTTGAGCTGGAGCAGGCCGAGCCCACCCCATAGCGGAACTCCGCAAACGCCAGAGGCCGCGCGGGCCGTCTCTCCCCCTTCCGGGGCGGGGCGGCCCGCGCGGCCTTTGCATGCCCTCAAGCGCGGATCATGACGACGACGTGCCTGGCGGCCCCACTACGCCGCCAGTCCCGCGGTTCAGTTGGGGGCTGGATCGAGTCCAAGCGAGTTCAGGGAACCGACCACTCGTCAAGGCATCGTCAACACTGATGACCTCCGCGATTTCTGATGGGGCTATGGCTCGCTCAGCCCACATGGCAGGATCGTCCTCTTCTCCCTGCAGCATGACGCCTACAGATCCCAGCGGAACGCCACAGGTAGTAATTCCTGGCAGATTCAGATCCAGGTCAAGGAGGACGATGTGAGGGGTGCCAATCCTTGACAGCAGATCTTGGATATACCTGTTATGGCAGTGCATCGCCTCGCCGCCCCAGCAGCCAAGGACACCAAACATCCCGTCTTCCTCCCCTAGGTGCTCGCGTGCGGTGAACATGTGAATCATGCCCTCACGCCGTTCCGTCCTGGTGGTTTTGAAGAAATGCCGCTCGTTCAGCCATGAAGCCAGTTCCTCCGTAATGAAGCCGTACGTGCATGCATCGCGGATTTTTCGCTCGAGAAGTCCGAGCGTCAGAGGTTGGAGTCCATGTGTCCTGATCGTTTCCACCTCGTGAGGCAGAAGCCGGGTTGCGTGGTATGCCCGCAGAGTCACGACTGGCTGTCGCCGGTCATCGCAGCGTAGGACGCGAACAAGGCCTTGAGACGATCCTCGTTCGAGACCCTCTTGCCCGTCGTGTCCCGCAAACCAAAGACCTTGTCAACGGCCTTGTCGAGCTGTTTGTGGGCTTTCACCAGCGCCGGGTCCATCCCGAGTGGCTGATAGTGCTCTGCCAGGGACTTCTCGGGGTGGAGGGCTCGGGCGTCGAGCACCGCCCGACCACCGGCGATGATCGCCGCACGATCCTTTTCCGAGATTTCCGGCACAGGGAACGTGTACCAGGTCAGAGTCGACGCAAACCGCAGACGTGACTCCAAGCGCCCACCGATGGCCTTCTGCCACGTGATGAATGCCGAGGACGACATTACGGCAAACTGAAGGCCGTCAGGGTCCTGAATCGTGAAATTTGCGTCTCCGGCAATGACGTCCGCGTCAAAATGCTGCACTGTAAAGAATTCGCGCGTCTCAGAGACATGACGAGGCACGCACACATAGGAGGTATCCTGCTTCGCCAACTGACGGAAAAGGTGGTGGTACGGATAGTCACGTGTTGTCGCGGCCGTCGAAGCCGCACGGAAGTCTTTCACTGCCTCGACGCGCATCCTCAACAGGGCGGATTTGTTCAGATCACGACTATCCCATCCGTCGAGCCAGAGACACCACCGGTCTGTTCCGTGGAGGAGCTCCTTTGCCCCGATGTATCGATGCAAGTACGTGGAGGCGATCGGATCGGCCGCGAACTCTGCATAGTCCTCGGGCTCGACGATGAGATTTCCACCGTCAGATGGCATAGACCCCCGTAGGGTCTTCGTTAGGCAAGGACTTAGCATCGAGGATCGCTTCTCGACGAGGACGTTTTCTGCATCAAGAAGGTAGCCATTGATCTGCGCCGCATCCTGTTCCAGCGGCTCCGCCTTGGGACTCGGGTAGGTGAACAGGCGGCGAGGCGCCGCCTTATCCTTCGTGAAGCCGACGATGACGCAGTGCACCGCGGCAGCATCCGACGCCTCGCTGGTCCATGCGAAGGTCTGATGGGCAAACTTAATCTTCCACCCCTGGGCGAAGATCGGCCCGAACAGGCGTGGCGGCTGGTCCCCCTGGGTAATCGAGTTGGTCGTTACAAACGCCCACTCCCCTCCATACTCACGGTTCTTGAAAAGTTCGAGGGCCTTGGCGTGCCATCCGGTCACGTAATCCAGACGGGACAGGACCGAGGCGTCACCCCACGCGTCCTGAAGCTCCTTCTTCTGCTCCTTGGTCCGGGTATTGTCCCCGAGGAACGGAGGATTGGACATGATGAATAGGTGCTGAGTGGGCGGGATGTAATCCTGCCACCGCACCTTTAAGGAGTTGACCACATGGACAGTCGTGATGGTCTCGAGCGGGAGGGGCTCTGGGGCCTTTCCGAGCGCAAGCTCCATCGCCTGGTTCGCCTGATGGTCCACGAGGTGGAGGGCCGTGGCCGCGATTCGCGCGGGCCATTCTTCGAGCTCCAACCCGATGAAGCTCTCCATCTTGACGGGCAGGTCGGCCTTGGTGAAGAACATCGTGGGAATCTGGCTTGAGTCCCCGAGCTCCTGGAGCCGTTCGAGGATTCGCAGATCCAGGGCTCGCATCTCTCGGTATCCGATGACCAAGAAGTTGCCGCATCCAGCGGCAGGGTCCACAAAAACGGCCTCTCCCATGCGAGCACGCAGTTTCTTGAGGCCGGCCTTGTGGTGATGCTGCTTGGCGAATTCAGCCTCAAAGTCGTCCAGGAACAGAGGCCGGATGGTCTTGAGGATGTTCGTCTCGGTTGTGTAGTGCTCGCCGAGCTCGCGCCGGGCTTTCTTGTCCTTGACGGCCTGGAAGAGAGAGCCGAAGATGGCAGGGCTGATGGCGGACCAGTTAAAGGCGCACGCCTCGAGGAGCTGGGCGCGCATCGCCCGGTCAAAGGAGGGGATGCTCAGCGGCTCGGCGAAGATGCCGCCGTTGACGTAGGGGAAACGGGCAATGAGCTCGTCCAGGTTCTTCTGGCGCTTCTCGGGCAGGCGATTGAGCTCCTGGTAGAGCTTGGTCAGCTGCGAGCCGAGGTCAGACCCGTCTTCGCTCGTTCGGGTCTCGATGAACTCGAAGAACATGTCTCGCTCCCACACACCGGAATCGTCGGCGTAGAGGGCGAAGAGTGTGCGGACGAGGAACACGCTGGCCTCATGGTCGTCGTATCCCGAGCCCTCCAGAGCCTCGTAGAGCCCGGCCATGATCTTCGCTGCCTTAATGGACGCCGCCTCCTGCTCGCGGCTGCCAAAGGAACGTGCCTGGTACCCCGCAAGGAATGCCAGGTCCTCCACCCGCGCGGGCAGTTGTTCGAGCGTGAAGACGACCGTATCGGCGTCGTCTTCCGCATGAAGATCCAGGATGCGGAAGGTGTGGAAGTCGCACGTAATGACCCATCGGGGGGCTTCCGCGTCGCTGAGATCGTCGATGTAGTCGAGAGCCTGTCTCTCCGCAGCGGCCAGGTCCTTCCCTGCACTCTTCATCTCGATGAGACAAAGGCCAGGCACGAGCGCGTCAATATAGCCGCCTGAACCAGTGGACGAACGGCGGGCCCGCTTCTCGTAGAGGGCGGCCTTCGTGCCTGTCACCCCGAAGACATGCAGGAGGTCCCGGACGAAGCTCTGAGCCTGCTGTCTTTCCTCTCCGGGCTCGCCCTTCCACTCGTGATGGAAGGCGACGGCGCGGGAACGGATCTCGTTCAGCGAGAGGGTTTTGCTCATGCGGGGTCCAATGCTTGGGTGGCAACGGGTCAGTTCGCGGCGCGGAGTGCCAAGGCCCCATCGCCAAGAACGGTTCTGACCCCCAGCATATGCGGCGGCTGCTCCTGTTCGGCTGAACTTCAGCAGTGACGGCACGACGGCCCAGATCCCGCATTCCCCTGCTCCTCAACGGACAGGGAATCTTCCTTTGCTGCCCTCACAGAGGCGCCACAGGCCAGCCGTGACCCCCGCACAAGGGGCCCGCCCAGAGTGGAAGGCATGAACCGCTCATCCCAGACGGCAGTCCTCGACCGCCCCACTCAGCCCGACCCACCCACCACCATCCTCGACACACCCCGCAGCGAGTCCGGTGCCCGCCGGGCCTCGCGCCGCGCGGCCTTAGGAAGCAGCCGAGCCACGGCCCCCACAGAGGGCACCCGAGGCCCCACTGGCCGCTCCCGAGCTGCCCGCATCGCCCCGACTGCCGCGCCAGCCCTGGCCCCCGTGAGCCGCCGCGCCAAGCTCGCCGAGGCCGCGCTCCTCGCCGTCACCGCCCTCCTGTACTTCTGGAACCTGACCAACTCCGGCTACGGCAACACGTTCTACGCCGCCGCCGTCCGGGCGGGCTCCGAGAACTGGGTCTCGCTCTTGTTCGGGTCCCTTGACGCCAACAATGGCATCACCGTGGACAAGCCCCCGGCCTCGCTCTGGATCCCGTCCCTCCTCGGCCAGGTCTTCGGCTTCTCCTCCTGGACGGTCCTCGCACCGCAGGCCGCCATGGGCGTCGCGGCGGTCTGGATCCTCTCCCGGGCCGTCAGGCGGACCAACGGCCCCGTGGCGGGCATCCTCGCCGGCGCCGCCCTGGCAGCGACGCCCGTGGCGACGATGATGTTCCGCTTCAACAACCCGGACGCCCTCCTGACGCTCCTGCTCACGGCCGCCGCCTACGCGGTCATCCGCGCCACGAGCACCGCGAGCCGCCGCTGGCTGTACGTGGCGGGCCTCGTCCTCGGCTTCGCATTCCTCACGAAGATGCTCCAGGGCTTCCTGACGATCCCGCCCCTCGCCCTCGGCTACCTCTGGGCCGCGCCGGTCTCCCTGCGCCGACGGGTGACCGACCTCTGGGCCGCCGTCGTCGGACTCATCACCGCCCCGGCCGTCTACCTGACGATCTTCCAGCTCACCCCCACCTCCGTCCGCCCGTACATGGCGGGCAGCGAGAACAACTCGTTCTGGGAGCTGACGCTCGGCTACAACGGGCTGGGCCGCATCTTCGGCGGCTCCGGCAACGGAGGAGGCAACGGAGGCGGTGGCGGCGGCGGAGGCGCCATGGGCGCCAACACGGGCTTCGGCGGCTCCACGGGCCTCGGCCGCATGTTCAACGCGGCCTTCGGCACGGAGATCTCCTGGCTCCTCCCCGGCGCCCTGCTGCTCCTCGTGGCCGGCCTGTGGTTCACGCGCCGCCAGCCCCGCACGGACTCCACGCGCAGCGCGCTCGTCATCTGGGGCGGCTGGCTCGTGGTCACGGCGCTCGTCTTCAGCTTCATGGAGGGCACGATCCACCCGTACTACGCGGTGGCGCTCGCCCCGGCCATCGCGGCCATCGTCGGCATCGGCGCGTGGGAGCTCTACCGGGGGCGGGACGCCTTCCTGGCCCGCTGGGCCCTCGCGCTCTTCGTCCTCGTCACGTCCACCTGGTCCTTTGTCCTGCTACATCAGGACGCGTCCTGGCTGCCGTGGCTCAAGTGGCTCGTCCTCGCGGCGGGCATGGTCTCCGCGGCCGGACTGGCGCTCGGCCTGGACCGCCCCCAGGCTGAGGGGACGGTGCGCCGCGGGATGGCCGCGCTCCTCCTCGTCACGGGCCTGATCGGCCTCTTCGGGGGCACGGCCGCCTACTCTGCGGTGACGGCCACCGTGGGTCACCACGGCTCCATCCCCACCTCCGGCCCCTCAGCTTCAGCGTCCGACGCCGGACCTGGCGGTGGCCAGAGCACCGCCGGCGCGGCTGGCGCCGGGGCGCAGGGTTCCGCCGGAACCGGGGCAGCGGCCCCGACGCAGGGCGGAGCCACCACGGGGCCCCAGGGCTCCACGGGGACGGCTACGTCGGGCGCGGGCTCGACCTCCTCGAGCGCCCTCCACCAGGCCCTCGCGGCCACGCACACGAAGTACTCCGCCGCCACGGTCGGGGCGACCACGGCGTCTGACCTCATGATCGGCTCCGACACCGAGGTCCTCGACATCGGCGGTTGGATGGGGTCCGACCCCTACCCCACCCTCGCCCAGTTCCAGGCCATGGTGAAGAACGGCGACATCACGTACTTCATCGTCGGCCAGGGCGGAGGCGCGGGCGGACCCGGCGGCGGCAACGACGGCACGGGTCAGGCGTCGTCGTCCTCCGCGATCACCGCCTGGGTGACGGCCAACTACACGGCGACCACCGTGGGCGGGCAGACCGTCTACAAGCTGACCTGACCGGTACGCCCGCAGGCGCCCTCCCCACCCCGGGGAGGGCGCCCGCGCTTGTCACAGGAGCTGCACAGGTCCCTCAGAGCAGTCTTGGGCCGTTCGCGCGACACAGACTGGGCATACTGGATGAATGCCCATTGACGCTGCCCTGCCTCTGCACCCGATCTTCGTGCACGCCCCCATTGTCCTCATCCCGCTGACTCTCATCCTCGTGGTGCCAGGGCTGTTCTCGCGTCGCTGGTTCGCGTGGGGCGCGCACGCGAGCGTCGTCATCGCCGTTCTGGCCGCTGCCACCGCCTGGGGCGCCACGGTCACCGGCGAGCAGCTCGCTGACGCCACGGTCGGTGAGGAGGCCATCGCCCGTCACGCCGAGCTCGGCGAGATGGCGCGCAACCTGGCAGGCCTCGTCGCGGCCTTCGTCGTGGCCCGCTGGCTCCTCTACTCGGACCGCGCGCCCGAGACCTTCCGGCGCATCGGGGAGCGCGTGCCCGCCCTGGAGCTGATCACGGGCATCCTCACCGCGGCCCTCTGCGTTGCGGCCACGATCTGGGTCCTCCTCGCAGGCCACTCCGGCGGCATGGCCGTCTGGACGTCCTGACACACACGCAAAGGCCCCGCTCTTCCGGAGCGGGGCCTTTCTTTGCGTGCGGCGGTCTCGGGTGCCTGCGCGCGGTCACCTCAGGAGATGACGACGACGGTCCTTGCGGGTCACTCCGACGCGCTCGTGTCCTTCGATGCCGCGGCGGTGCCGTCCAGCGCGATGCTCGACGCCGTGTACGTGGACCCCACCCTGGTGGCGCCGATCGTCACGGTGTCCCCCACCTTGACGGACCCGATCGTGGTAGCCGTACCCTGGGCGGCCCCCGACTGGGAACCGCCTGCGGTGCCGGGGGCGGCGGTGCCGTTCGCCCCCGAGGCGGCCGCACCCACGGGGGCCCCGCCCTGGGCCCCGCTTGGGGCCGCGGGCGGCGCGCCCTGAGCTGCCGTCCCCTGGGTGGTGGAGCCCTGCGTGCCTGAGCCCTGCGGGGTGGAACCCTGAGTGCCGGCGCCCCGTGCGGCGGTTCCGCTGGCGCCAGCCGCCGTCGTCGTTGTGGTCACGGACGTGGAGGAAGTCACCGCGTACGTCTTGGTGAAGCCATCCGCGCTCTTGACCGTGATGGACGTGGAGGACACCGCCGTGACGGTGCCCGTCTGCGTGGCGCGCGTGACCCACGAGGAACCCTCCTTGACGACCGCCTCGCTGTGGACGGCGGACGCGCCGGTGGCCGACGCTCCCCCGCCCATGACGCCGGGCACCATGCCCTGCTGCTGCTGGCTGGCGGTGGAGCTGTGCGTGGACGCCGCGATGGCCGCGACGCCGCCGGACATGGCGAGTGAGAGCGTCACGCCCGCCGCGATGAAGGTCTTGCGGCCGGACCAGCCGCGCTCCGCCTGGCCCCAGCGGATGGCCTCGCCGGGACGGGCGGCGGCCACGCTCGCGAGCGTCTCGTGCTCCCCGCGCAGGCGGCGGGCGGCGCCGTTGGCCACGGTCACGGGCTCGTCCCGCGCGGGCGTGCTGCGGCCGTCTGTGGCAGACCTGGCAGGGGTGGACGCAGCGGACGCGGCAGGGGTGGCCGCGATGGACGCAGCCAGGCCGGCGCTGCCGATGCTGTCGCTCGCGCGCCGGCTGCCGCTTCCGGGCGCGGCGGGGTCGGCGGGAGCCGTGGGGCGGTTGGTGAATTCGTTGGCAGCCATGCTGGCCTCCTCGGTGTGGGGAATGGGCTTCCTCCACTCTCCGCACTGGCCTTGTGCGGCCGCTGTGGCCCGATGCGGATGGGCCTGTGACCTGAGACGAGAAAGGGACGGGCCCCTTCAAGGAGCCCGCCCCGTGCGGCCCTGCGGCCGCCGCGCCGCCGCTCGCCCGTCTCCGGGTCAGCCTCAGCCGCCGCCTCGACGTCAGTCGACCTTCGGATCCTCCGTGCGGGAGCGCTTCAGCTCGAAGAAGTGCGGGAAGCCCGCGAGGGTGCGGGCCGCGTCGAACATGCGCCCAGCGTCCTCCCCGCGTGGGACCCGGGTGATGACGGGTCCGAAGAACGCGGTGTCCGCGATGGCGACGACGGGCGTGCCCACCTCGTCCCCGACGCGCTTGAGTGCCTCCTCGTGGGACGCGCGGATGGCGCCGTCCCGAGACTCGTCCTCGGCGGCCTCAGCCAGCTCGGCGGGCAGGCCCGCGCGATCCAGCGCCTGCCTGATCACCTCGGTCCTGTCCTCGACCCCCTCGTTGTGGAGGACCTCGCCGAGCGCGGTGTAGAGCGTGTCGATGTTGGCGGGGTCCAGCTCGGCGGCCGCCTGGACCACGCGCACCATCCACATGGACGTCGGATCCCCGTGGTGGTGGTTGTCCGGGTTGTTCTCGTTGAGGATCCCGAGCGACATGATGTGCCACTCGACCTCGATGTCACGGACTTGCTCCACTTCCTTGATCCACCGCGACGTGGCCCAGGCGAAGGGGCAGAGGGGATCGAACCAGAAGTCAACGCGCTCGGACATGCTGTCCTCCTTTGTGGGGTGGGGGCGGCCGATTGACGCCTCCAAGTCCTGATGCCGGGCGCGCCCCGCAAGGCACGGCCCAGCGGTGAAGCTCTAGGCGCTCTTGCGCCGCTTGCGGGGAGCCTGGACGAGCTCCGGCGCGGACTCGCCCCGGACGTTCGCGGCCGTGACCGTCACCCCTGTGACGTCGTCCCGGCCGGGGATCTCGAACATGGCGTCCGCGAGGACCTCCTCGAGAATCGCGCGCAAACCGCGCGCGCCAGTCCCGCGCTCAAGAGCCTTCGCGGCGATCGCCTGGAGAGCATCCTCCTCGAACGTGAGCGCGACGCCGTCCAGCGCGAACATCTTCTGGTACTGCTTCACGAGCGCATTCTTGGGGCCGGTGAGGACCTCGATGAGCGCCGGCTCGTCCAGCTGGGACACCGTCGTGATGACGGGCAGGCGGCCGATGAACTCGGGAATGAGGCCGAACTTGAGCAAGTCCTCCGGCAAGACCGTGCCGTACTCCCCCGAGACTGCGGCCTCCTTGAGGGCCGCGCCGAAGCCGATGCCCTTGCGCCCCGAGCGCCCGCCAACGATCTCCTCGAGGCCCGCGAACGCGCCGGCCACGATGAAGAGGACGTTGCTCGTGTCGATCTGGATGAACTCCTGGTTGGGGTGCTTGCGGCCGCCCTGCGGGGGCACCGACGCCACGGTCCCCTCGATGATCTTCAGGAGGGCCTGCTGCACGCCCTCGCCCGAGACGTCGCGCGTGATGGACGGGTTCTCCGACTTGCGCGAGATCTTGTCGATCTCGTCAATGTAGATGATGCCCTGCTCCGCCTTCTTCACATCGAAGTCCGCGGCCTGGAGGAGCTTGAGGAGAATGTTCTCCACGTCCTCGCCGACATAGCCGGCCTCGGTCAGGCTCGTGGCGTCCGCCACGGCGAAGGGAACATTGAGCCGGCGGGCCAGCGTCTGCGCGAGGTACGTCTTGCCGCAGCCTGTCGGGCCAATGAGCATGATGTTGGACTTGGAGAGCTCGACGTCGTCGTGCTCCTCAGCCGCCGCACCCAACTCCTTGTGCCCCGCATTGGCGTGGATGCGCTTGTAATGGTTGTAGACCGCAACGGCGAGGGCGCGCTTGGCGACGTCCTGACCCACGACGTACTCCTGCAAGAACGCGAAGATCTCTCGAGGATTCGGCAGCTCGCCGGGGCCCAGGTCCGTGACCTCGGCAACCTCTTCCTCGATGATCTCGTTGCACAGCTCGATGCACTCATCGCAGATGTACACGCCCGGCCCAGCGATGAGCCGGCGCACCTGCTTCTGAGTCTTGCCGCAGAAGGAGCACTTGAGCAGCTCGGAGCTGTCCGTCGTGCGCGCCATGTTCTTCTCCCTTACACCTGAAGCATGAGGCGAGCCAACCGCTCGCGTCCGCCGTAGTCCACCCTATGCCAGAAGGCAGCGGCCCCCCGGCACGCCCGAAGACGGAACCGAGGGGCCGACCCGCCGCCGAGGGCCTACTCCGGCGTGTTGATCCGCGGCTTGCGGACCTTGCGGGACTCCAGCACCTGGTCGATGATTCCGTACTCCAGGGCGCCCTTGGCCGTGAGGATCTTGTCGCGCTCGATATCGCGGTTGATCTGCGCGACGTCCTTGCCCGTGTGAAGAGACATGGTCTCCTCGAGCCACTCGCGCATGCGCATCATCTCCTGCGCCTGAATCTCGAGGTCCGAAGCCTGGCCCTGCCCGCCGCCGACGGCCGGCTGGTGGATGAGGACACGGGCGTTCGGCAGGGCGAGTCGCTTGCCCGGCGTGCCGGCCGCGAGAAGGACCGACGCCGCGGAGGCCGCCTGGCCGAGGCAGACCGTCATGATCTCGGGGCGGATGTACTGCATCGTGTCGTACAGGGCCGTCATGGCCGTGAACGAGCCGCCCGGCGAGTTGATGTACAGCGTGATGTCGCGGTCCGGGTCCTGCGCCTCGAGGACGAGGAGCTGGGCCATGACGTCGTCCGCGCTCGCGTCATCCACCTGCACGCCGAGGAACACGATGCGGTCCTCGAAGAGCTTGGTGTACGGGTCCTGGCGCTTGAAGCCGTACGGCGTCCGCTCCTCGAACTGCGGCAGGACGTAGCGGCTGGACGGCATGGGGTGGGTGATCCCTGACGTGGGGTTCATGGTGTCTCCTGGAAGTCTGTGTGTGCGGGCTGCGGGCCGGATTCTTAGGCGTTCTCGTCCGTGCCGCCGCCGCCGGACACGCTGGAGGCCTTGTCGGCGATCTTGTCGAAGAAGCCGTAGGCCAGGGCCTGCTCCGCGGTGAACCAGTTGTCGCGGTCGTTGTCCTCGAGGATCTTCTCGAGGGACTGACCGGTCTGCTCCGCCGTCAGCTCGGCCATGACGCGCTTCATGTCCATGATGAGCTCCGCCTGGATGCGGACGTCCGTGGCCGTTCCCTGCACGCCGCCGAGAGGCTGGTGCATGAGGATGCGCGTGTGCGGGGTCGCGTAGCGCTTGCCCTTCGTGCCCGAGGACAGGAGGAACTGGCCCATGGAGGCCGCGAGGCCTGTGGCCACCGTGACGACGTCGTTCGGGATGAACTGCATCGTGTCGTAGATGGCCATGCCCGCGGTGATCGAGCCGCCGGGCGAGTTGATGTAGAGGTAGATGTCCGCCTCCGGGTCCTCGGCGGACAGCATGAGGAGCTGCGAGCAGATGACGTTCGCGTTGTCGTCCCGCACATCCGAGCCGAGCCAGATGATGCGCTCCTTGAGCAGGCGGTTGTAGATGTAGTCGTCGCGCGTGGCTCGGACGTCCGAGGCCGCCTGAGGCGCCTGTGAGGTCTGGGTCATCGTCATCTCCTCGAAAGTGCTGTCTTCACCCGTGGCCGGGCTCGGTCCTTGTCTAGGACACTAGCCGTCCCGGGCGCCGGGATCCCGGGTGGCGGGCCCCGTTTCGCTGTTGGCGCATGGGCGCCGGGGGTATGGAGAAGGGCGGGACCGGTTGCCCGGCCCCGCCCTCATCTCGCCGGACGAGCCGGCGGGAGAACTACTTCGACTCGGACGTCGCGTCCTCGTCGGCGGCGGTCTCCTCGGCGGCCTCGTCGTCGTCCCCTGCGGTCCCCAGGATGGAGGAGAGGTCGACGGCGTTGCCGTCCGTGTCCTTGACGCTTGCCAGCTCAACGACCTTGCTCAGGGCCTTGTTGCGGCGGACGTCGGCGATGACCATGGGAAGCTGCCCGGCCTGATCGATGATCTGGGCGAACTGCTGCGGGTCCATGCCGTACTGCTGCGACGTCTGGAAGATGTAGTCGATGAGCTCCTGCTGATCGACCTCGACCTCGTGCTGCTCGAGGACGGCGTCGAGGACGACCTCGCGCTTGAAGGCGTCAACCGTGTTCTGGCGGACCTCGGCGCGGTGGTCGTCGGAGTCGTGGCCCTCGGAGGAGTCCTGCGTGAAGTGCTGGTCGACCTGGTCGTCGATGTAGGAGTCCGGAACCGGCACCTCGACCTTCTCAAGGAGGGCGTCGATGGCCTTGTCCCGGGCCTCGCCGGCCTGGGCGAAGCGCTTCTGCTGCTCGACCTGCGTCTTCGTGGACTCGCGGAGCTCGGCGATCGTGTCGAACTCGGAGGCGAGCTGAGCGAACTCGTCGTCGGCCTCGGGGAGCTCGCGGGTCTTGACGGCCTTGACGACGACCTTGACCTCGGCGTCCTCGCCAGCGTGCTCGCCGCCGGCGAGCTTCGTAGTGAAGATGGCGTCCTCGCCAGCGGAGAGGCCCTCGACGGCCTCGTCGAGGCCCTCGAGCATCGTGCCCGAGCCGACCTGGTAGGACAGGTCTGCGGCGGAGTCGACCTCTTCGCCGTCAACCTTGGCGGTGAGGTCCATCGTCAGGAAGTCGTCCTTGGCGGCGGGCTTGTCCGCAGCCTTGAGGGTGCCGAAGCGCCCGCGGAGCTCATCGATGGCGGTGTCGACGTCGGCGTCCTCAACGGCAACGGGCTCGACGACGAGCTCGAGGCCCGCGAGGTCGGGAAGCTCGATGCTCGGCTTGACGTCGAGCTCAAGCTCGAAGACGAGGTCACCGGACTTCGTCTCGGGGTCCGGTGCGGAGGTGATGTCGACCTCGGGGCGCGAAAGCGGCGTGATGTTCTGCTCCTCGAGGGCAGCCTGGAACCATCCGTTGAGGCCCTCGTTGATGGCCTGCTCGTACACGTAGCCGCGGCCAACGCGCTGGTCCACAACCGACGCAGGGATCTTGCCCTTGCGGAAGCCCGGGATGCTGACCTGCTCGGCGACCTGCTTGTACGCCTTCTCGATGGACGGCTTGACCTCGTCGAAGGGAACCTCGACGGTCAGCTTGACCCGAGTCGGGGTGAGGGTCTCGACAGCGCTCTTCACGGCGATGAACTCCTGAATGTGTGGTTGATGTGGTCTTGATACGGCATGCGCCCAACGGCCTCCATCCTGCAAGGCCCCTGGGCGTGTGGTCGGGGTGACAGGATTTGAACCTGCGGCCTCACGCTCCCAAAGCGCGCGCTCTAGCCAAGCTGAGCTACACCCCGTTGAGTCATTCAACCCACGACTCTACCGCCTGGCCAGAACGATTGCCGAATCTCCCCCCGGGGAGGCGCCGCGGGCAACGCGAAGGCCCCCGCCGAACTGGTGTTCAGCGGGGGCCTTGCTCTGGAGGGGATGACGGGAATCGAACCCGCGTCATTAGTTTGGAAGACTAAGGCTTTACCATTAAGCTACATCCCCGCATTCGCCGAAGCGGTGCTCTACCGACTATAGCAGAGCACCGCGAACGACTCAAAGCTCAGCGACCTGTTCGGCCCTCAGCCACGCTGCGCCTCGTACTCGGCAATCTGGCCGATGCGGCGAACGTGCCGCTCGTCCCCGCTGAACGGCTCCGCGAGGAACCACTCCACGATGCGAATGGCCTCCTCGAGCGAGTGCTGCCGGCCGCCGACGGCGACCACGTTGGCGTCGTTGTGCTCGCGCGCCAGCTTCGCCGTCGCCTCATTCCACGCGAGAGCCGCACGGACGCCGACCACCTTGTTGGCCGCGATCTGCTCGCCGTTGCCGCTGCCGCCCAGGACGATCCCGAGGGCCTCGATGCCGGCGGCACGGTCGGCGACGACGGCGGTGGCTGCGGCGATGCAGAAGCGGGGGTAGTCGTCGAGCGGGTCATAGCTGGTGGGGCCGTGGTCGATGACCTCATGGCCCTGGCCCGTGAGGTGCTCGATGAGCGCGTGGCTCAGCTCGAGTCCGGCGTGGTCTGTGGCGATGTGTACCCGCATGTCTCCCCTTCGCGGTGCCTCGATGGCACGTGTTCATGGGCGCGAACCGGCTGTCTGCGCGGACGCGCCGCGGCCCTTCCACCAGGTTACCGGGGCGGGCAGGGTGCCCCTCTCCCCTCGTCACCGTGCCGCGCCGCCGGCCGGAAATGTGAAACGGATATGCTCACATATATGTGACCGGCACCGCATTGGCCCGGTCGATCCACCCGCGATCCATGCGCCGAAAGGGACCTCATGCCCGGAATGAACCTCACCCGAACCGAGGCGATCGAGCGAGCCTCCATCGTCAAGGACGTCCAGTCCTACCGTGTCGAGCTCGACCTGACGCGCGGCGAGCGCGTCTTCGGGTCCAAGACCACCGTCCGCTTCAGCGCCGAGCCCGGGGCAGACACGTTCATCGATGCGGTCACGGACAGCGTCCGCTCCGTCACCCTCAACGGCAAGGCGCTGGACCCGGCCGGGGTGGCCGACGGCGTGCGGATCGCGCTCCCCGACCTCGAGGCGGAGAACGAGCTCGTCGTCGACGCGGACGCCCTCTACATGAACACGGGCGAGGGCCTGCACCGGTTCGTGGACCCGGTCGACGGCGAGGTGTACCTGTACACCCAGTTCGAGGTCCCGGACTCCCGCCGCATGTTCGCGGTCTTCGAGCAGCCTGACCTCAAGAGCGAGTTCACGTTCGTCGTCACGGCTCCGGAGCACTGGAGCGTCGTCTCCAACGAGCCCACGCCCGAGCCCGTCCCGGCCCACGAGGGCGCCAAGACGTGGGAGTTCCCGCCCACGCCGCGGATGTCCTCCTACATCACGGCGCTCATCGCCGGCCCGTACAAGGGCGTCTTCAGCTCCCTCACGAGCTCCTCGGGCCGTGAGATCGAGCTCGGCGTCTACACGCGCGCCTCCATGGCCGAGTACATGGACGCCGACAACGTCTTCGAGCTGACCCGCCAGGGCTTCGCCTTCTACGAGGAGCAGTTCGGCACCCCGTACCCGTTCACGAAGTACGACCAGCTCTTCGTCCCCGACTTCAACGCGGGCGCGATGGAGAACGCGGGCGCCGTCACCTACCTCGAGTCCTATGTGTTCCGCGGCAAGGTCACCGAGGCCGTCCGCGAGCGCCGCGCGATCACGATCCTCCACGAGCTGGCCCACATGTGGTTCGGCGACCTGGTGACGATGAAGTGGTGGAACGACCTCTGGCTGAACGAGTCGTTCGCGGAGTTCATGTGCCACCTCTCGGCGGCGGAGGCCACGGAGTTCACGGATGCGTGGACGTCGTTCGCGGCTGCGGACAAGTGGTGGGCGTACTCGCAGGATCAGCTGCCGACGACGCACCCGATTGTGGCGGAGATCCGCGACCTCGACGATGTGCAGGTCAACTTCGACGGCATCACGTACGCGAAGGGTGCCTCGGTGCTGCGTCAGCTCGTGGCGTGGGTGGGCCAGGAGCGCTTCATGGAGGGCGTGCGCGCGTACTTCGCCAAGCATGCGTGGGGCAACACGGAGCTGCCGGACCTGCTCTCTGAGCTGGAGGCGTCCTCGGGCCGTGACCTGTCCGCGTGGGGCAAGGCTTGGCTCCAGACGTCCGGCGTGACGACGCTCGCCGCGGAGTTCGAGGTGGAGGACGGCACGTACCGCAACGTCGCCGTGGTTCAGTCGTCACCGGACGCGGACAAGGTTCTGCCTCCGCACCGTCTTGGGATCGGCGTGTATGCGGATCAGGACGGCCGCCTGGTGCGCACGCATCGGGTTGAGATTGATGTCGACGGCGCCCGCACGTCCGTGCCCGAGCTCGACGGCGTCGCGGCCGGGGACCTCCTTGTCGTCAACGACGGCGATCTGGCGTACGGCAACATTCGTCTCGACGACGCGTCCTTCGCAGTGGCCAAGGCCCGGCTCGCCGATGTCGAGGACTCCCTGACGCGAGTGCTTCTCTGGGGCGCGGCCGTTGAGGGCGTGCGGGACGCGGAGATCGCCCCGACGGAGTTCCTGGATCTCGTGGCGGCGAACATCCCGCGCGAGACGACGTCGACCGTGGTGTCCATGATCCTGCGGCAGGCGCGCGTGGTGCTCCAGAACTACGTGGTGGAGTCCCGGCGCGCGGAGGTGGCGGAGTCCCTCGCGGCCCGCGTTCTCGAGGCGCTGGAGGCGGCGGAGCCGGGATCCGACATGCAGCTGCAGCTCATGCAGTTCTTCGCGGTCACGGCGGCTGACGCGAAGCACGCGTCCATCGTCAAGGCGGTCCTGGACGGTGAGCGCACACTGGAGGGGCTCGAGCTCGACAGCGACCTCAAGTGGACGCTTCTGCAGGCCCTCGTGGCGTCGGGCGCGGCCGGGGAGGCGGAGATCGCCTCGATGCTCGAGTCCGACAACACGGCGAACGGCGCCCTTGCAGCGGCCCAGGCGCGTGCGGCCGTCCCCGGCTCCGAGGCGAAGAAGGCGACGATGGACCTTCTCTTCACGGACCGGTCCATTCCGAACCTGACCCTGCGCATGGCGGCGATGGGCTTCCAGAGCGGCCTCGACACGCAGGCGCACAGGGAGCTCGTCGACGAGTTCTTCTCGCGCGCTCGGGAGATCAAGGGGAAGCTGTCCCACGAGGTCACGCAGACCCTGGTGCGCGGCCTCTACCCGTCCCGCGTGGTGAGCCGCACGGCGCTCGACGCGTCGGCGGCGTTCATCGCGAGCCTCGGAGAGGAGGACGCGGCCATCAAGCGCATGGTCGTCGAGTCCCACGACGGGCTCGCCCGCGCCCTGCGCGTGCAGGAGGCGTTCCCGAACGGGTGACCCTCGCGGCCCGGCGGCTGATCCTCTCGCCTCACCCCTTCGTTCATCGGGGGTGGGCGGACGACGGCGGACGCGGACCCGAACAGCGACAGGCCCCGGCGGCGCTCGGCCACGGGGCCTGTCCCGTGCCCGCGGGGGCTGAGGCCGGCGGCAGGCGTCGTCGTCATGGTGAGGCGGGGGCGTTCCGAGGCGAGTTCGGTGCCCAGGGATCCCAGAGCTGACCCAAATACAATGGCGACATGGACTTGACCGCGCATTCCTACCGCGTCCGCACCGAATGGTCCTCTGAGGCCGGGACGTCCGGATACCGTGCCTACAGCCGGGATCATGTCGCGTCTGCTGAGGGGCCGGGGGCGCTCGCCGTCTCCGCGGACACCCCGTTCCGCGGCAGTGCGGACCGCTGGAATCCGGAGCTCATGCTCCTCTCCGCGCTCTCCTCGTGCCACATGCTCGCGTTCCTGCACGAGGCAGTGAAGGAGGGGGTCACCGTCACGGCCTACGAGGACACGGCCGAGGGCATCCTGCGGCTCAACCCCGACCACTCCGGGCAGTTCGAGAGCGCCACCCTGAGGCCCCGGGTGACGACCGCCGAGCCGGTCCGCGCGGAGACCCTCCAGGCGCTGCACGAGCGGGCGCACGCTGCTTGCTTCATCGCGCGGAGCGTGAACTTCCCGGTCACCACTGACATCTCCCAGGAGGCTTGATGAACCCCGTTGCCCTCACCGAGCTCGCCGCCGTCGCGGTGGCCGCACCCGCCCACACCGTCGCCGGAGGGCTGTGGAAGTCCGCGCTGATCATCCTGGGCTCGCTCGCCGTCCTCCTGGCCGGGCGGGTCCTCATTCGGCGGATGCTGTCCATGGTGGCTGAGGCCCCGGGGCTGGTTCGGCTGGTCGGCTCGAAGGGACGGGCGGGCACCGTGCCGTCGCGCTCCGCCGTGCGCCGAGAGCGCCGCACCGACACGGTGGCGTCCCTGCTCAACAACGCGCTGACCATTGTCGTCAGCGTCGTGGCCGTGCTCATGCTCCTCGACGTGTGGGGCTTCCCGGCCGGTCCGCTCCTGACGAGCGTCGGCATCGTCGGCATCGCCGTGGCGTTCGGCTTCCAGCAGGTCTTCCGGGACTACCTCGCCGGCATCTTCATCACCGTGGAGGACCAGTTCGGCATCGGGGACCTCATCGAGACGAGCGAGGTCAAGGGACGGGTGCGCGCCATGTCGCTGCGCATCACCACCGTGGAGTCCGAGGACGGCGCCGTCTGGTACCTGCGCAACGGAGAGATCCTGCGCGTCGCCAACCACTCTCAAGGCGTCACGACGACCTCCCTGCCCCTCCAGGAGGCGCGCACGGGGTCCCACGCGGAGGCCTCTGCGCCCGCGACGCCAGCCTCTGACGCCCCGACCGCCGCCACGACCCGCATCACGCGCGTCGGGGACCCTGACCACAACCCGGCGCCTCGCCCAACGGCGGCGGCGAGCGACGCGCAAGCCGCCGTCGGCCCCTCCGCCGACGCGAAGACCCGCCACCAGGCCCCTGCACAGAAGGAGACAGAATGACCACCGATGCGCCCATCGGCCCGCCGCCGCCCTCAGGCCACCAGGGGCTCAGCCTGACCACCGCCAAGCCCGTCCGGCGAGGCCCCGCCGAGACGACCTTCTACGAACAGGTCGGCGGGCACGAGACCTTCGTCAAGCTTGTCGACGTCTTCTACGGGCATGTGGAGGAGGACCCCGACTTCCGCGCCCTCTACCCCGAGGAGGACCTGGCCCCCGCCAAGCGCCGACTCCTCATGTTCCTCGAGCAGTACTGGGGCGGCCCCACAACCTACTCCGAGGAGCGCGGACACCCCCGCCTGCGCATGCGACACGCGCCCTTCGTCATCGACGAATGGGCCCGCGACACCTGGCTGAAGTACATGCGGGCCGCCGTGGACTCCCTCAGCCTCTCCCCCCTCCACGAAGCCACCCTCTGGGACTACATGGACCGCGCCGCCCACTCACTCCTCAACGCGCCCGGAGGTGACCGGCGGTGACTGACACGCAACCGCGCTTCACCGACGCCCTGCGCCACGCGCACGCGGAGACCTGGGACGCGGTCGTACGGCATCGCTTTGTCCGGGAGCTCTTCGCCGGCTCCGTGCCGGACACTGTCATGGCGGGGTACCTCGTCCAGGACTACCGGTTCTTCGACGACTTCATCCGCCTGCTCGGTGCCGCGATCTGCGCAGCGGACTCGACAGACGCGCGCATCACGCTCGCCCGCGTGGCCGGCGAGGTGGCCGGGGACGAGAACACGTACTTCCTGCGCTGCTTCGAGGCCCTCGGGGCCGACGAGCCGCTCCGGGCCGAGACCCCGGACAGCCCCGCGACGGCCGGCTTCCTGGCGCTCATGCGGGAGGCCGTGGCCAGCCAGAACTACGCCGCGATCCTTGCTGTGCTCGTTGTCGCGGAATGGTCCTACCTCTCCTGGGCCCGCACTGCGCCGGCCACACTCCCCCAGGACTTCGTCCACGCCGAATGGGTTGACCTCCACGACGGGCCTGAATTCCGGGAGCGCGTCGCGTTCCTCCGGGCAGAGCTGGACCGCGTGGGCCCCGGCGAGGAGTCCGTCGCTGCGGACTTCTTCGGGCGCGCCATCGCCCTGGAACGGGACTTCTTCGACGACGCCTACGCACACCCGCTCACCGCGGCCCGGCGGGCGGCCTCGGGTCCCGAGCCGTCCGGGACCGTCAGGAGGCCTCGGCGCCTGCGAGCCTGACGACGACCACGCCGAAACGCATCGCCACCAACACGAGCCCGCCCTGCTGAAACACCCGGACCCGGTCCAGTGAGGCAGCAGCAGCCGCCTGACCATGCTGCGGGCCATCCGCCCCCGCGGCACCGCCGGGCTGGGCGCCCAGGCCAGGCCGGACCCCCTCGCGGGGCTCAAGGCCTTCCGGTCCGCGCCCCACGAATCCCAAGCGGACAGCTGCGAACCCCACGCCCAGCGGCAGCCCGCCCAACGACGACTCGGGCCGGCCCCACACGGCGCGCCGGGCCTGCCGCAGCATGGCCTGGCCCGGGTCTGAAGGGAGCGCATCAGCGATCTCCTGGCTACCCGCGCGCTCACCCTCGCGGAGTGCAGACCCGTCAAGGACACCCGCCTCCGCCCAGCCCGAGCGGGGAATGCTCTGCCCAGCCCACGCCTTGTGGACTTCGCTCGGCGGCACCGGCCACTCAGTCCCATCCCCGCGTTCCAGGCGGTCCAGGAGAGCGGCATGGTCGTAGACAGCGTCCACGGGATCCGCAGAGCGGATTGACCACGAACGCACTCCGAACACCTCGGGCCCCGTGTCCAGGAGCCCCGCTCGAGTCAAGACCGGGACGGTCACATCCAGACGCGCCCCGGCGTCCCCGGCCAGCGGAGTCACCGTCAAGCGGGCACCGTCGTCGTCCACCGCACGCGCACGACGCACGAAGGTGGCGACATCCGAGGCCGTCTGCGCATCCCCCAAGTGGATGCGAGGAGCCGCGCTCACGAAGCGCCGCGCCGACGGCGCAAGGACACCGGCGGGCAGGAGAGGGCGGCGAGCGCGTCGCGGAGGGCCTCCGGCAGGCGCACGGGGCGGCCCGTCCCCTCATCGACGAGGACGACGCTCACCTCCGCCACGACCTTCAGGCGCCCTTCGGAGAGGATCTCGCACGCGTAGTCGAAGCTCGAGGCGCCGAGGGAGCTGACGCCGATCCTGACCTCGAGGGGTTCGGTCGAGTAGCCCGTCGCCTCGCGGTACTCGATCTCCTGGCGCGCGATGAACGCGAGCTTGCCCGGGCCGATCAGATCCCACAGAGTGTCCCCGCCGCGCGGGTGATCCGGGGCAAAATCGGAGATCGGCTGGTGCATGAGGCGCACGCGCGCATCTTCCAGGTACTGGACGTAGCGGACATTGTTGACGTGACGATACTGGTCGAGGTCGCCCCACCGCATCTGCAGGCTCACCGTGTGCATGCCTCCCAGCCTAGCGCCGCGCAGAACCTCCAGCCCCAGCCGTGCTCGATAGACTAGGCGGGTGAATCACAGCCCAGACGCCGCCCAGCCCACCGCCCAGGACCCCACGGAGATTCTCCGGCAGCTCATGGAGGTCAGCTCCCTTAACGAGACGCGGCACGACGAGGAGATGTTCCTGGGCCCCGTGGTCCCCAACGCCGGCAAGCGCGTCTTCGGCGGACAGGTCCTGGGGCAGGCTCTCGTCGCCGCCAACCAGACGGTCCCCAACGGCCGGTTCGTCCACTCGCTCCACGCATACTTCCTGCGGGGCGGGGACGCTCACGAGCCCATCGAGTTCGGCGTCGAGAAGCTGCGAGACGGGCGATCGTTCTCGGCGCGCCGCGTCCACGCCTACCAGCACGGGCGGACCATCCTCTCCATGATGACGTCCTTCCAAGACTGGGATGAGGGCCTGGACCACGCAGACCCCATGCCCTCCGGCATTCCCGACCCCGAGTCGCTGCCGACGGCCGCGCAACTGCTCACGGGGATCGACCACCCTGCGGCGCGGTACATCGCCGAATTGCGGCCCTTCGACATCCGCCACGTTGAGGCCCCCCTCTACCTGCCGGGCGCACCCTCCCCAGCCACAGCCGACAACGCCGTGTGGATGAAAACCTTCACAAGCTTCGAGGGCGACGAGCCCCTCCAGCGGGCCGCCCTCGCTTACGCGAGCGACTTCACGCTCCTTGAGCCGATCCTCCGGCGGCACGGGCTCACGTGGGCCAACGAGGGCATGAGCATCGCAAGCCTTGACCACGCCATGTGGTTCCACCGCCCCGTCCGCGCGGACGAGTGGCTTCTCTACGTGCAGCACTCCCCCTCCGCATCCGGTGCCAGGGGGCTTGGGATCGGGCGGATCTACAACCGGGCCGGCCAGCTCGTGGCAACGGCCAGCCAGGAGGGCATGGTCCGGGTGCCTCAGGACGTCATGGAGGGCGCACGGTAGCAATCGCCCACCACTGTGGCGGCGTAACCTGTCAGCCACCGCCGACGAGTGCGGGACGTCTCCGGACCTCCGTCCCGTGCCCGCCGATCTCCGGACCTCCGTCCCGCGCCCGCCGATCTCCGGACCTCCGTCCCGTGCCCGCCGATCTCCGGACTTCCGTCCCGTGCCCGCCGATCTCCGGACCTCCGTCCCGTGCCCGCCGATCTCGGCTCACATGCACCAAGGCCGCGGCTCCCGAAACGGGGCCGCGGCCTTGTCTGTGCGAGTGAGGAGGAGGGCTAGTCGCGCGTCAGGCGGCGGTGCGTGACACGGTGCGGCTTGGCCGCATCCGGGCCGAGGCGCTCGATCTTGTTCTCCTCATAGGCCTCGAAGTTGCCCTCGAACCAGTACCACTTGGCCGGGTCCTCCTCGGTGCCCTCGTAGGCGAGGATGTGCGTGGAGACTCGGTCGAGGAACCAGCGGTCGTGAGAGACGACGACGGCGCAGCCGGGGAAGTCGAGGAGCGCGTTCTCCAGCGAGCTCAGCGTCTCCACGTCGAGGTCGTTCGTGGGCTCATCGAGAAGCAGGAGGTTGCCACCCTGCTTCAGGGTCAGCGCCAGGTTGAGGCGGTTGCGCTCACCACCGGAGAGGACGCCGGCCTTCTTCTGCTGGTCTGGACCCTTGAACCCGAAGGCGGAGACGTAGGCGCGTGACGGCATCTCGACGTTGCCGACCTGGATGTAGTCCAGCCCGTCCGAGACAACCTCCCAGAGGGACTTCTCAGGGTCGATGCCACCGCGGCTCTGGTCAACGTAGGAGATCTTGACGGAATCGCCGATCTTCAGCTCGCCACCGTCCAGTTCCTCAAGCCCGACAATGGTCTTGAAGAGCGTGGACTTGCCGACGCCGTTGGGGCCGATCACGCCGACAATGCCGTTGCGGGGCAGCGAGAAGGAGAGGCCGTCGATGAGGATGCGGTCCCCGAAGCCCTTCTTGAGGTTCGTGGCCTCGATGACCTGCGATCCAAGGCGCGGACCCGGCGGGATCTGGATCTCCTCGAAGTCCAGCTTGCGGGTGCGCTCGGCCTCCGCGGCCATTTCCTCGTAGCGGGCGAGGCGGGCCTTGGACTTGGTCTGGCGCCCCTTGGCGTTGGACCGGACCCAGTCGAGCTCCTCAGCGAGGCGCTTGGCGAGCTTGGCGTCCTTCTTTCCCTGGACCTCCATGCGGGCCCGCTTCTTCTCGAGGTAGGTCGAGTAGTTGCCCTCGTACGGGTAGAGACGTCCCCGGTCCACTTCACAGATCCACTCCGCGACGTGGTCGAGGAAGTAGCGATCGTGTGTCACGGCGAGGACTGCACCCGGGTAGCTGGCGAGGTGCTGCTCAAGCCACAGGACGGACTCGGCGTCGAGGTGGTTGGTCGGCTCGTCAAGAAGCAGCAGATCCGGCTTCTGGAGGAGGAGCTTGCAGAGGGCCACGCGACGGCGTTCACCACCGGAGAGAACCGAGACGTCGGCGTCCCCCGGAGGGCAGCGCAGCGCGTCCATGGCCTGCTCAAGCTGGTTGTCGATGTCCCACGCGTCAGCCGCGTCGATGGCTTCCTGGAGCTTGCCCATCTCCTCCATGAGGGAGTCGAAGTCGGCGTCCGGGTTGGCCATCTCTTCGGAGATCTCGTTGTAGCGCTGGATCTTGCCGTAGATCTCACCGACGCCCTCTTGGACGTTGCCGAGCACGGTCTTGTCTTCGTTGAGCGGCGGCTCCTGAAGGAGGATGCCGACGCTGTATCCGGGGCTCAGTCGAGCCTCGCCGTTGGAGGGCGTGTCAAGCCCTGCCATAATCTTGAGGATCGTCGACTTTCCCGCGCCGTTGGGACCGACGACGCCGATCTTTGCGCCAGGGAAGAACGACATGCTCACGTCGTCGAGGATGACTTTGTCCCCGACGGCTTTTCGGGCATGGGTCATGGTGTAAATGAACTCGGCCATGGGAACCACACTAGTCCTCTCACACCGGGCGCGGCTATTCGCGCGCCACCGTCCGAGGCCTCTCGTCCACGGGGGCCGCGCGCACGATGAGGTTGTGCTCGTACCGAAACGCGAACGGCGAGCCTGCCTCTCCCACCGTGGGCCCTGAGCAGGTCACGAGCACGAGCTCCTTCGGACCCAAGATCCGGTAGATGTCCTCCTTGAGAATGTCTCTCTGTCCGACGGTGTACAGGTCCGTCACCACGAACTCTCTCGTTCCCCCGTGCGAGTCCCTCGCATAGATGCGGTTGCACGGCTCAAGGCGGTGGAGCGCACCCCATGGCGTCAGTCGCCCCTGGGCATCGTCCACGTGACCGGCCATGACGGCTGCCCCCGCAGCGCTGTAGACGCCAGGGCCGTCGGAGAGGAGCACGCCCTGAGGCGGGTCCGGCAAGTAGACCGCGACTCGCCTCTGACCGGACCACACCACTTGCGCGCCCACACCGAGGCTCGGCACGCTCCAGCTCATCGGTTCCACAGTGATTTCCGCCTGCGGTTGGCGGTCGCACTGGGCTGCTCGGAACTGCCGGGCTGGGTTCGGCGCCACACGAAGCCCATCCTCGTCCACAGCGAGGAGGTCCCCCGGTGACTTCGGCTGCGAGGCGACCATAGGCCCTCTCAGGAACAGCCACGCGGCGAAAGCCGCGCCCGTGACAAGGCCCAGCAACAGGCCGAGCCCAATCCATCCGCGCACGCGCGATTGTCTGGCCATCTGAGTTTCCTTTCCCCGGCCCCGAGGGGCCCGACGTGAGCGACGTCAGCGATGTCAGCGAAGTGAGGCGACTGGAGGCGGGCGCGGGACGCTGTCCTGCGCCCGCCTCCTCGCGATGGTGACCGTTCCCGGTCGGGCTGTCAGCCACCCCGGCCCGCCCTGGGCCCGGCATCCGCCCTGTGACGGCGTCAGCGAGATGCGTTCCGGCGCTTCCGTTGCGTCCAGCCCGCGAGCGCCCCGACGGCCCCGACGGCCGCTGCGAGCCCGGCCAGCGGGAGGAGAGACGGTTCCGGCCTACCCTGGCCCGCGTGGCCTGTGCCGAAGAGTCGCGGGAGGACGCCCGCTGGCTTCTCGTCCGGTCCGTTGGGTGGGGTGAGGTCGACGGCGAACGTGTCGCAGGAGTCCGTGTCTGCATCGATCCCATTGTTGACTTGGCACAGGCGTGTCGGGTCCTTGGCCTTGGCCTCGTTCGGGTCCCTCAGATCAGGTGTTGAGGGGTCCTTCTCCCACGCTGTGGCCGTGTTGCGGACGGTGGAGGTCTTCTCCCCTTGATCGGCCGCGCGCCGCAGCTTGACGGTGACGCTTCGGGTCTCCCCGGAGCGGAGGCTCGGGATGAGCCAGTGGGGTCCCTCGGTGCGGGTGCCATCGGGCACGGATTCGAAGACGAGGGACGAGGCGTCGAGTCCCTCGCCTCCGTAGTCCTTGATGACGACGTTGGTCGCCTCCCGGCTGCTCGCATTCTTCACAGTGAGGCGGAAGGGAACGAGGCCGTCTTCGCCTGGCTGCCCTGCGGACTCTTTGTCAATGCGCAGGAGTGCTGGCTCCGGGACTTCGTCATCCGTCACATGGCACCCGTCCGTGTCAGAGAGAACGTCAACATTGGGCACGCACGTCTCGGGCCCTTCAGGGCGTGGATGGCGCGGGTTCTCGATGGTCACGACGTTCCCGACTCGTCCGCCGGCCGCCGTGTCGCTGATGCGCACTTCGACGAGGATTCGCTTGGTCTCGCCGGCGCCCAGCACACCGACACGCCATTCGTCGCCGGCGATGTGCGTGCCCTTGGGCGGCTCGAGGAAGCGCACGCTGCCGGGCTCAACACCATTTCCGCCTGGGTCCCGGACGAGGACGTCCTCGGCGGGTGTGGACCCTGCATTGTGCACGTCGATGGCGTACCGCACTGTGGCACCGGCCCGCAGCTGTTGTCCCTCAACGAGTTTCTTGTGCACCTGGAGCTTCGCGGCCTCCTTGGGGGAAATAGCGGTTGCCGAACGAATCATGCGAAGGTCCGTGTTTTCTCCTCCAACCCCGGAGCGCGACCACGCCGCGTTCGCGTACCTGTCTTCCGGCAGGTTCCCCTCCGTGCTGAAGGGGATGCGGGCAGTGAGGCGTGCGCCCGGCGCCTGCCCTTCGCTGACGAGCATGACGGCGGTGTATCCGCCGTCTGGCTTGTCCGTGACCCAGCCCTCGCCCGGGGTGTCGAGGTTGGGCCCCAGGTTCTTCGGGTCCGCAGGGTCCTTTGAGATCGTCTCGGGCTTCTGGCGCGAATAGTAGACCTTGACGCCCGGGCTTGCGGCAACAGGCTCCGTGTAGTGGACGCGTCCCCGATACCGGGTGCCGTTGCCATCCCCCGCATAGGGCAGGATGTCCACGACAGCGACGCGCCCAGCCTGTGTGGACGTCTTGTTCTCTTCCTCGATGATCCAGGCATTGGAGCCGTTGAAGCTCATCTCGGGCGCCACCGCCGTCTTCGAGAGCAGGGTCTCATTTGAGGCCGCGAGCGCGAGGCCATAGACGGACTCCGCATAGGCCCAGTCGAATGAGCGTTTCACGAACTCTGAAACGTCCCGTGTCTCGTGCCGGATCCGGGCGACGCTGCCGTTGGCGAGAGCGGTCACTTTGACCCTGGTCTCGGCCCGTTCGTTGGTCTGCGTGGAGCGACGGTAGACCAAGGTCGTCGTGCCGTCCTCGTTCTGGGTGACTTTGGCGTCCGCTGGCAATCCCTCGCGCTCAAGGCGCAGGGTTGCGGGCAGGGTGACCGTGGACTCCAGAGTGTGGGGCTGGTTCCGGTAGGGAGCGAGGTTGGGGTGCCGGGAAGTGGACGCATCCGTGAGCACGAGAGTTGCGCTCTCCCCCGTGGCGAGCCGCTTGGCATCGACGGAGGTGGCCGACTCCGTTGAGAAGGGTGCCGCCGAGATCGCGTCCACGCGGGTGTTCCGCCGGGTCACGTTTGGGTACCGCTTGGACGGCACAGGCAGGTAGGCCCGCGGATCCCCGCCCGCGGAGATCGGGTGGTAGCTGTTGTCCCCTACGGAGAATGCGGAGAATTGGAAGACGTTTCCGTCGAAGTCCGCGGTGATGTTGTCCGGCAGGACCTCGATGGGAACGAAGAACTGGTCACTGCGCCCCCGGGGGTCGTCCGGAACGTTGGTGGCAGAGGCGTACTGCTCGCGGCTGTTGTCCCACGCGATGACGGTCGCGTTCTCCGGCATGGACCCGCCGCGGGTGTAGTTCAGCGTCCTCAGGTCGCCGTCGTGGGGCGGCAGGGGGTCCGTGGACCAGCGGATGAACGAGGGCAGGTTGTTCCTGTCGTAGAACCGTGTGTCTCCTCCCAGCGTGCGCACCCCGACCTTGTTTCCGGCGAACCGTGTGAACCCCGGGTCCACGGTGAGGAAGTGCGTGGTCTGGAGGAACGCGCTCTGGTTCTTCGGCGTGAGCGGGTGGTTGATGAAGGAGGTCGTCTGGACAAGGAACTTGTCGCCCGGCTGCGCGTGGAGGAAGGGCCCATGCCCGGCCCGATTGCGCATGCCCGCGTTCTCCTCCTCCGAGAGCAGCTCCGGCACTGTCCAGCGAAGGATGTCGGTCTGCACTGTCCCTCGGGAGTGACGCCCGTGGAAGGTCCGGACGTTGTCCCCGGGCGAGTCGGTGGTGATCGCCGTGTTCGCGGACGTTCTCACGTCGAGGTTCTCGATGGTCATCGTGTACTTGTACGGCTTGTTGCGCTGGGCTCCGCGGGCCCCGTTGTTGAGCTCCGGGTAGAAAACCATCTTGACGACAGGGAGCCGGTCCGGTGTCACCTTTTCGCCATTGGGTCCGAGCCGAAGCGCGGGAGGCTTGGGCGGCTTCAGACCGGTCAGGACGACGTGGAAGGACTTCGTGGCGGCGTTCTTAGTCACCGTCACGCCCGGGAGCGGAACTCCGTTGGCGTCCCATCGCGTCACAGAGAGATTCTCAAAGAAGTCCGCCTCGTCGCTGCGGACGACCAGATCAAACTCCGCCTTGTCTCCAAGCGGCACCCCGTCCACTGGCACGGTCATCATGAACGGAAACCACATCTTGTGCTTTGGTGTGCTGTCCGCCATCGCGTGGAGGGACTCGTGGGGTTCCGTGGACACCTGGACATCGTGCGTGGCCGAGACCCGCAGGCCCGGAAGCTCAATCTTGGACGCGACGTTCGGCGTCACCTTGGCGGTGAGCATCGTGCCGTTCTCCCCGTTGGGCTGCACATCGAGTGCGAGCTGCTTGGTTGTGCCGCCCGCGACCTGCCCAAAGTCAACGGTGGCCTCGCGGCCATCGGCGGAGACGGTGACGCCCGAAATTTGCTTCACGTCATCCGGGAACCGCCCGTTCTTGAGCTGAACCGACATCCGGGTCGGCCGCGCGGTGGCGGAGCCGTCCGCGTTGTTCGCGTTGATCTTCAGGTTGATCTGGACCAGCTGATTGTTCTTGACTGTGGCGCCGGGCTTGATTCCGAGCCATTCAGCGCTGGCCTCCTGAAGGTGCCCGTCTTTGGTGCGGCCGTGCGTGACGTTCGGTCCTGAGAGGCGAGCGGCTGCGTCGTCGCCCTTCTCCCCTTCAGCCTGGGTTCCAGGCGCAGATTGCGACGACGACGGGGCTGGCGCGCGGTGAGCCGACTCGGCTCCGGGACCCGGCGACATGCTCACCTGCGGAATAGCGTAGGCAAGGTCCGGGAGAACGAGAGCCCCCGCAACGAGTGATGTGGCGGTGATTGTTCGGCATGAATTCGTGAGGCGAGAACGCATCACAGTGACTCCTGTCTGTGGGAATGGTGCGTCGAGGTTGAGGTGGCCCGGGGCCTGGGGTCAGAAGGGGGTGCCTGCAGAGGCAGCTGCTGGAACGGGGCTCGCGGACGCGCTGGAGATTTCGGGGCGATCAAGCGGTCCCTCGCCGAAGTCCTGGTCCTCGCCCGGGGCGGACGAGGAAGCTGCAGGGTCGTAGATCTCGCCCGTCTCGCGGTCAACCTCGTCCTCGAGGACGTCCGGCTCGAGCGACTCGTCTGCGGTCTCGAACTCGCTCGCCCCGCCGCCGGCTCCCCCGTTCCTGGGGCCCGAGGGATGGTGGACAGCGCATGTTGTGAAGCGGAGATCTGGCCCGATGCTCTCCGCGATGATCTCGACGGCTCGGCCGCGCCGTCCATCCTCAGCCGCCCAGTCGCGGACCGTCAGGCGCCCCGTCACCACCACCCGGTCCCCTTTGGACAGGCTCGAAATGGCGTTCTGGGCCAGGCGGCGGTAGGCCTGGACGGTGACCCAGCTCGTGGGCCCCGACATCCAGTCCTGCTCCCGTGGACGGTAGAAGCGGTGTTGAGTTGCCAGACGAAACCGGGCCGTGGGGGTGCCGAGGGCCGTGGAGCCCGCGCTCAAGTCCGTCCCGATCACCCCGTGTAGAACCACGTGAGACATGGTCTTCCTTTCGTTGCCGTGACGCCGATGGCTTCGGCGTTGACAACGACTGTGGCAAGGACCAACCCGCCGGGCACCGCGGAGGCGCGAAACGTGGATAACTTTCCCGGTCCGGGTGCATCGGCTGCGGCTGTGGAGGGGGAAGCGAATCGGATGGTGTGCCGAGCAGGTCCCAGCCACGGCAGGCGCGGGGAAGCACGGCTTCTCCGAACACCCGGTGCCCGCCGACGAGCGCAGGCGCGCCGGATCGGCGTAGCCGTGAGACCAGCATTTCCAGCACGTTCGCACTTTCAGAAGTGCTTTTATTCCACTCGTTTACATATTTAATGTACGGTTTATCTCGAAGATCGCCATCACTTTGCAGAGGGGGAGATTGTTAGATAGGGTTACGAATAATCTTGGCGCAGACCTAAACCCCTATCCAACGGAGACCCATCGTGTCTAACTCAATTTCTCGTCGAAACGTGGCCAAGGGCGCTGCCTGGGCGGCTCCGGCCGTCGCGCTCGCCTCGGCAGCCCCTGCGCAGGCAGCATCCTGCACGCCGTGGAACAACTGGGACTACCACTTCGAGCACGTTCAGTACGTCGGCGCAGATGGCGCGCTCGGCACCGTGTCGTTCTGGACTGTCGTCACGCCCGGCGTCAAGCCGGCCAATGGCTGCAAGGCCCCGGAAGCCGTCACGACTGAGACCATCACGGTCAACGTCCTCCGCAACGCCGGCGGCATCAACCGTTTCCGTCCGGTCACCCTCACCCAGGCTGACCGTGTGACGACCGACATCAAGACCCACGACGTCGCCCAGACCTCGACGCACCCGGTCGGCAGCCTCGACTACCAGTGGACGATCACCTTCAATCCCCTGGACGTCTACAACCTCAACGGCCAGCACCGCTTCTACACCACGATGTCCGCAGGCGACGGCGGCGTGACCGATGGCCGCATCACGAACCTCCTTCAGCTCAACGGCGTCACCCAGACGTTCGAGAACCAGGGCGATCAGGTCTTCTAAGGCCTGACTCCTCTTCGTTGTTCTTCAACGAACACCCGGCGACGGGCGCGGTCGGTGGCTTGGCCACCTCCGCGCCCGTCGTCTAACCCATATCCCCAGAGACAAGTAAAGAATCGAGCAGAATCATGACTCTGTCCCGTCGCCAGATCCTCGGCACTGCGGCCCTCGCCGCCCCGGCCGTCGCCCTGACCGGAGCGGTCGCCGCCAAGGCTGAGCCCGTTCGGACCTACAGCCCGCTGACGGTCAACGTGTTCAGCAACGCCCCGGTCCCCGGCGCGTTCACCGCTGGCAAGATCTCCATCCGCAACAACACGGGTGAGACGATTCCGGCCGGCGCCTGGATCGACGTCACGTTTGTCGATGCCTTCACCGGTCAGACCAACACGGGCTTCAACGCCACCCTGACGGCTGACAACCCGCTGTGGATCCTCGTCTCGAAGAACTCCCCGAGCACCTTCCGCATCTCCACGCGCAAGGACTTGGCGCCGGGCGCCCGCCGCGATCTGACGTGGAGCAACGCCTGGTTCAACATCGGCAAGCGCAACGCCGTCCTCGTTCAGCAGGTCTGGTCCCCCACGGTCTTCCTTGCCAACGAGGCTCCGCAGGACCGCTACGACAACTTCGGCCGCGGCATCTGACCCACGCTGATGTGACTCGCGTGCTCGGCTGCCGCCCATAGACACGGCAGCGCCGCGCACCCACGCACGGAGGGCCGACTTCGGCCGCGTACCAACACCTTGGATTGTTCCCGGGAGTTGACGCGACGAGGTCGGCCCTCTGTGTGTTCCGACGCGTTGGAACGCGGCTGCGGCATCCGTGACCCCGCCGCCGTGCCGGCCCACGTCTCAGCGCACAGGCGCACCGCCGACAGTGAGTGGGATTGGGTCACAGCGGCGAGGCGCCCGAGTAATGGGAGGCTCTCGGGAGACTTGCCCGCGCCCCGGGCACGACAAAGGCCCCGGAATCGGCGTGATTCCGGGGCCTAGCGTGCCCCAGGAGGGATTCGAACCCCCGACCAAGAGATTAGAAGGCTCCTGCTCTATCCCCTGAGCTACTGAGGCATACGGCTCAGCGCGTGCGGCGGCGATGCCGAAGGCCGCTGAGCCGAGCGGATGGGTCCAGTCTATCTGGGTTTGTGCGCCGCTCGCCCTTACCTCGGCCCGGCGTTGAGCTTGACGTGGTGGCGCCCCTCGGCGTCCTGCCACATGGTGAGGTGTCCGATAAGGTCGGCGAGCTCTCCCGTGCCGGAGCCGGGGATGATGTTGCCACTGGAGGCAGCTGCAGCGCCCTCGGCGAGGCCCCAGTGCTGGAAGACGAAGGACCCGGACCTCTCGCCGACGGCACCGACGAACACCTCCGACGCCACGTAGCCGGCCCCGATGGAGTTGCCTGCCATGAGCAGACGCCCATAGCTGACGCCCTCGATCTGTCCGGCGTACTCTTTGGTCGACTGCACTTGGGACAACTCGGAGTTCGAACCGGAAACGGTGTACGGTTCGGACTCCCAGCCGTGCACCTCGAAGGTGCCCTGAAAAACGGACTCTGAACTGCCTGTCGGATTGGTATCCATACCCCAAGACTACAAAAGAATGGACTTCACTTTCGCCGCGACGGCGTTTGAGGGGTGCCGCCAGGCGCGGCGTCGGGCGCGGATGGCGCGTCACTGAGCCCCTGGGCGCGGCCCTTGACGATTTTCTCGTCTGTGCCTGTGTGGCCTTCTGCGCCGCGCCGGATCCGCGCAGCCTCCGCGCGCACTGCGTCCCGGGCTCGCACTCCGAGCTCGCGCATCTGAGAAAGAGAGGGCCAACGAATGTTGAAAAGATGTTTGGTCTTGGAATCAATCGCCACGAGGTACACACAGAATGCGAGCACGAGAACGGCGGCGAAGTTTCGGGCGCTCGTCAGGTCAATCCCCGTGAGATAGGGGAAGATGTCCAGCTGATCGCACAGGGAATAGGCCACAAAGAAGGGCGTGACGAAAGACAGGACTTTGTATTGCCAATCGGACCGTACCCCCGAGACCGCAAACAAGGGCAGCAACCACACTACGTACCACCCCTGAATCATGGATGAGGAGAGGACGACGGCGGCTAGCGCCACCCCCATCCGCCGCACCAAATGCGCATCTTTCCCCACAAAGAACACACGCGCCACCACGAGCAGCCCCACAACCTTGGCCCCGAGATACACGAGATCCGTCAGCGACGCCCCGTCAAGCCCCAGCGCATTCGCCAGTGCACCCACAATGAATCCGAGCATGCCCACGGGCGCGTACCAGATCCACACGGTCCCGGGCGTCTTGAGGGCAGCCACCCACCCGAATCCGCCGCCCACAATGAACCCGAGAATGGCCATCAGGCCGAGGCTGTACGCGGTGGCCAGGCCGGCGAAGACGAGCTTTCGCCGCCACGAGGCGCGAGGCCCCGCCCACATGAGCCCAATGAACGGCAGGAGCAGGACGGTGATGGGCTTGATGCCGATCGAGAGGGTGAAGACGGCAATGCCCAGAATGGGCTTCTTCCTCGCCACGAGGTAGAGGCCCACAAGGACGCATCCCATCATGAGGGCGTCATTGTGGATGGAGGCGATGAAGGTCGTGAGCACCAGCGGGTTCGTCACGGACAGAAAGACGGCGCGCGGGACGTTGACGTGATGGAGCGCGGCCATCTTCGTGACGCCCCACCACATGAGGAGGAACCCGACAATGGCGAGGAGCCGGAAGACGGCAATGCTCGGCAGCGGATTTCCCTGGCCGAAGAACACGGCCCAGGACTCGAGCCACAGCCACACCGGCCCATAGGGCGTGGGCGACTGGGACCAGAGGTCGTCCGCCCCGATCTGCAGGTACCCCGTGATCTGGGAGTAACTGTCCTTGTAGGGGTTGAGCCCGTTGGTGACCATGAGGCCCTGGGCAATGTACGCGAAGACGTCCCGGCTGAAGAGCGGCAGGGAGAACGCGAGCGGCGCAGACCACAGGAGTGTCGCGTTCCGCACGGCGGCCGCTGTCCCGTCCTTCGCGAAGTCCCCCAGCCGGCTTCCGAGCCGCAGCCAGGAGCGGACGAGGAGCATGCCGCCGAAGACGAGGAGCAGGATCGACGTGATGACGCCCGCCAGTTCGTAGCGCATCCAGATGACCGGCGCCAGCGACGCCACGGAGTAGGACGCGTTCGGCAGCCACCCGACCCCGAACGAGGCAACGAGCATCATCATGGATCCGGTGAAGCCCTGCCAGATCGCCACCCAGGGGCGCCCCTCGCCCTCTTCGTACGCCATGAAGCGCTCGTGGAGCCTGCGTCCCAGGGAGCCTGCCTGCGAGTGCGCCCGCGCGTGCCCCACGGAAGCTGGAACGGCGCGGCCGCTCATTGAGCGTGCTGGATTGGCCACGGGCGGGGTCCTGGTTCGTCGAGTGCAAGCGTGAAGGTGCGCGGACGGCGCTGACATGCGGGCCCGCGGCAATGACAGAATCCTACCAAGCGGGGCCTGTGGGAGTCGGTTCGCGTAGGCTTGGCTGGTGCCTATTTCTCAAGAGAACATCGTCTGGATCGACTGCGAAATGACGGGGCTGGACCTCGCGAAGGACGCCCTGGTGGAGGTCGCGTGCATTGTGACGGACTCGGAGCTCAACCCCTTGGGCGAGGGTGTGGACGTCGTCATCCGTCCGTCCGCCGAGGCCGTGGCCGGGATGAACGACTTCGTGCGGGCCATGCACACGAACTCGGGTCTCATCACGGAGCTGGACTCGGGCGTGTCGATGGCTGAGGCCCAGAAGGTCATCATGGACTGCATCCGCGAGCACTGCCCGGAGCCCAAGAAGGCCCTCCTTGCTGGCAACTCGGTCGGCACGGACAAGGCGTTCCTCGCCCGGGACATGCCCGAGGTCATCGATCATCTTCACTACCGCCTCATCGACGTCTCCACGATCAAGGAGCTCGCTCGCCGCTGGTACCCGCGCGCGTACTTCAAGGCCCCGGCCAAGACGGGCAACCACCGCGCCCTCGGGGACATCCTCGATTCGATCGCCGAGCTGCGCTACTACCGGGAGACGGTGTTCGTCCCTGCTCCTGGCCCGGACTCCGCGGCGGCTGAGGCGGCGGCGCGGCGCGTCGCGGGCGGCCCGTCGTCGGGCTCCTGAGGAGAACGACGACGCCTGCTGGCGCATCCCCTCAACCCCCGCCGTACGACACTCCCCCACGTTTTGCGCAGCGCGGGGTTGATCCGCTAGCATTGAACACGCTGCTTCGGACGGGGTCCCCGGGCCGGAGTGACACACGGTGGGTATAGCTCAGTCGGTAGAGCGTCTGGTTGTGGTCCAGAAGGTCGCGGGTTCAAACCCCGTTACTCACCCCACAGTGTCCCGCCTCGCACAGCGAGCGCCCGGGATGTGAAGGCCGCCCCTCTTGGGCGGCCTTCGTCGTTTCATCGCGTCGCTCTCGTCCAAGGAGTCCTATGACCGTCCGGCCCATCACGATCTACGGCGAGCCCGTGCTCCACCGCGTCACCGCTGACGTCACGGTGTTCGACGACGAGCTGCAGACGCTCATCGACGACATGTTCGAGACGCAGAAGGCCGCCCACGGGGTGGGCTTGGCGGCGACGCAGGTGGGCGTGGGGCTGCGGCTGTTCACGTATGAGTACGAGAACGAGGACGGGGTGCCGCCGCGCGGTGTCATCATCAACCCGCGCCTGCGCCTGGGCAAGGTCTCGCAGATGCTCCCCGACCCGGACGAGGAGTCCGAGGGATGCCTGTCCGTGCCGGGCGGCTCCTACCCGCTCAAGCGCGCTGAGTGGGTGTCGTTGACGGGCCTGGACCGGGAGGGAAACCCGCTCGAATTCGAGGCCACGGGATGGTTCGCAAGAGTCCTGCAGCACGAGACGGATCACCTCGACGGGCGCCTCTACGTCGACCGGCTGGAGCCGCGCTACAAGAAGCGCGCCTTCAAGTTCATGAAGAACCGCGGCTGGCTCACGCCGGGCCACACATGGATGCCGGGCGTGGACGAGGACCCCTTCGGCCACTAGCCCGGCCCGCCCCGCCTCGGCTCGCCACCCGAAACGGCGTTGCCCCCGGTTTTGGCATCTGCCACCGATATTGCACGGGGCAAACGCCAGATCCCGGGGCAAACCGGAGCGGGTCCGGGGCATACGCCAATCGAGGGGGCACACGGGAGGGTCACCGACGCACGCAGAAAGGGAGGCCGCCCCCAACCGGGACGGCCTCCCCTGCGCGCTGCTAGCACTCCCCCGCAGCTCCCGCGGGGCGGGCCTCACGGGGAGCGCCGACTAGCCCTCGAGCGGCGGGTACAGCGTGAAGTTCGCCTTGGCCATGGTCTCCAGCACGCGGAGGACCTGGCAGGAGTAGCCGAACTCGTTGTCGTACCAGACGTAGAGCACAAGGCTCTTGCCCTGAGCGATGGTCGCGAGGCCGTCGACCACGCCCGCCTGGCGGGATCCGACGAAGTCCGTGGAGACGATCTCGGACGAGGACGTGTAGTCGATCTGCTTGCGCATCGGCGTGGAGAGGCTGATCTCGCGGAGGTACGCGTTGACCTCGTCCTTCTCCACCTCGTTCTCCAGCTGGAGGTTGAGGATGGCCATCGAGACGTCCGGGGTGGGGACGCGGATGGCGTTGCCGGTGAGCTTGCCCTTGAGCTCGGGCAGGGCCTTTGCCACGGCGGAGGCCGCGCCCGTTTCGGTGATGACCATGTTCAGGGCGGCGGAGCGGCCGCGGCGGTCGCCCTTGTGCATGTTGTCGATGAGGTTCTGGTCGTTGGTGTACGAGTGAACCGTCTCAACGTGGCCGTGGACGATGCCGTACTTGTCGTTGAGGACCTTGAGGACCGGTGTGATGGCGTTCGTCGTGCAGGATGCGGCCGAGAGGATCGTGTCGTCGTCGGCGATGTCCTTGTGGTTGACGCCGTGGACGATGTTCTTGAGCTCGCCCTTGCCCGGCGCGGTGAGGAGCACCTGCGAGACGCCCGCAGACTGGAGGTGCTGGCCGAGGCCCTCGGCGTCCCGCCACTTGCCCGTGTTGTCCACGACGATCGCGTTCTTGATGCCGTAGGCCTCGTAGTCCACCTGGGACGGGTCGTTGGCGTAGATGAATTGGATCAGGGTGCCGTTGGCGCGGATCGTGTCGTTGTCCTCGTCAATGGTGATCGTGCCGTCGAACGGGCCGTGCACCGAGTCGCGGCGGAGCAGCGATGCGCGCTTGGCGAGGTCGTTCTTGCCCGTGGGGCGGACGACGACCGCACGGAGGCGCAGGCCGTATCCGCCGCCGGCGTGCTCGATGAGCAGGCGGGCCACGAGGCGACCGATGCGCCCGAAGCCGTAGAGGACCACATCGCGCGGCTCCTGTGCGCCCTCGCCGCCCTTGCCCGCGATCTCGGCGAGCTCCTCGGCGAGGAAGTCCTTGAGCTCGCGGCCCTGGCCCTCAGTCCGGTACTTGACGGCGAGGCGGGCGACGTCGATGGACGCGGCGGCGAGGTCGAGGCTGTCGAGCTCCTTGACGAGAGGCAGGGTCTCGGCCACGTTGAGGGGCGAGCCGTCGATCTGGCGCGCGAAGCGGTGGAGCTTGAGGATGCCGACTGCGGAGCGGTTGATGAGCGCGCGGCCGTGGATGGAGGGGACGACGTTGTTGCGGCGGTAGAGGCGCCCGAGAACCGGGATCATCTCCTCGGCCTGGGCCTCGCGGTCGAGCCAGTCGTTGAGCGTCTCCTCGCTGTTCAGTCCAGCGGTGTTCTCAGTGACATCGGGCTCGGATTCGGGGTTGAGGGACATCCTTGTTCCTTCCTCGGCATGGCGGCGCATGCACGTCTTTGTACATCGCTTCGGCGATCACATCGGCGAATACTGCGCACGCCGCATCCCTCCTGGGGACGTGGGAGCGCCCTTCCATTCTACCGGCGCGGATCGCGTTGATGGGGACGGGGCGCGATGTAAGCCGGGTTCTGTGCCGCGCGCGGTTGCCCGGTGCGCGGTGACGATCATCTATCTCGCCCGCTCGTTGCCGAGCGGGTCTAGCGGTCCACCCGGATGCATCGGGCGAGCAGCCCTCAAACGCACCCTGTATGACCTTGCTCCCAATGGGGTTTACCGAGCCGCCCGGGTCACCCCGGGCGCTGGTGGTCTCTTACACCACCGTTTCACCCTTACCTGCGCTGTGATGCTTTGCGACAATGAGCAAAACTCTCGCACACGCTGGCGGTCTGCTTTCTGTGGCACTGGCCTGCGGGTTTCCCCGAGTGGGCGTTACCCACCATCGCGCTCTGTGGAGCCCGGACTTTCCTCGACGCCTGGAGCCGTGGGCCCCGGCGACGCGATCGTCCTCGCGCCCCGTCCTCCCCTCAGTCTACGCGTCGGCAGGCAAGGCGGCCGGCTGGCGGGCGTCTGCAGCGGGTGCTCATCGTTGATCACGACGACGGGGCCGCCGGATTGAGCGCCGCGGGATCCATGACAGGGCCGCCTCGCCGTCCCCCGCTCGATACGATTGAGCTCATGCGCTTCCTCCTCCCGCCGTCCGAGACCAAGCACCGTCCGGCCCGGGGGCGCGCCACCGATCTTGCGGCACTGAGCTTCCCCGAGCTGGAGGCGGACAGGCGGGCCGCGCTCGAGGCCATCGCGGGGGCCTCGGTCCGGGATGACGCCGCGGCGGCGTTCGGCGTGTCGGAGGCCTTGCTGCCCACCGTTCGGGCCAACGCCGAGTGGGCCACAGCCCCGTCCGCCCCCGCGGCGCTGGTCTACGAGGGGGTCCTCTACTCCGCACTGGGGGCCGAGACCCTCTCCCCCGCAGCCAAACGGCGCGCGAATGCCCGCGTGCTCGTGTTCTCGGCGGCCTTCGGCGTCGTCGGGCTCAAGGACCGGATCCCCGCATACCGCGCATCCGCGGGCACCAAGGTCCCGGGGCTGGGAGGCGCGCTCAACGCCTATTGGCGGCCGCGGCTCGCGGAGCCGCTCGCGGAGTGGTGCGGGCGGGAGCTCGTCGTGGATGCGCGAAGCGGCCCGTATGCGTCGATGTTCGCGCCCGCCCCCGAGCGGACGGTGGCGCTGGATGTGCTCCAGCGGCGCGGAGGCAAGCTGGCCGTGGTGTCCCACTTCGCCAAGCACACGCGCGGCCAGGTGGTGCGGGACCTGCTGGAGAGCGGCGCCGCGGCCCGCACGCCCGAGGCGCTCCGCGAGATTCTCTCCAAGAGCTGGGAGACGGAGCTCGTGCCAGCCGGAAAGAAGCCAGCCTCGCTGCGCATCATCCTGCCGGCGGACCACGCGTTCACGGCCGCGGGCTGACCGGGTCGCCCGGGTCTGATTCTCGCGTCCGGCCTCCGGCTCAGCTTGCAGTCACGATGTCGGCGCTATTGTGCGGCAATCGAGGCGATGTCTGGGAACGCGTGAGACATGCCAACGAATTCCAGCTGGAAGGTCCTCAGGTCGCACGTCAGCGAGGCAATGATGAGGAATGAGTCGTCTGGATCGGGGCTGGGGAAATACAGATCGCGATCGTAGAGTTCCTGGAACTCCCGCGGCTCAACAAAGCTCAAAATCCCGGCGTCCGCGCCTCGATCATATGAAAACCGAACGCCCGCGCACTCGCTGCCGTGACGCACACGAAAACTGGAAGTCACCGGTGCGCGGAGTGTGGCGAAGACGCCTGTGTCGGGCCCAAAGCCTAACCGGCTGATCCCGCCGCCTTCGACTCGGTCAATCACCAAAGTCAACAGCGTGTCTTCGCCCGGCTCGCACGTGAATTGCTGAGTGCGGGCCACGTCCTCGTTGAGGAGAGGAACATACTCGAGACATGCCTCAGTCAGCTTCATGGGAGCGAGACTAGCAACCGGTGCCACCCCGGTCTTCACGCCCCGGGCCGGCCACCATGGGCCGCGGCGGCCTGACACGCCGCGAGGCGCCGTCGTCGTGCTCTAGGACTCTGCGCCCGCAGCGCCGCGCTCCGGGAAGAAGACCGCATCCCAGGGGTCGGTGACGAGCTCGCTGACGGCCGCCTGGACGCTGAGCCCGCGCGAGGCGAGGTGCCGTTTGAGGGCCTGCGCCGCGAAGGGCACCCAGACCCATTCGCTCGCGAAGTGCGCGGTGTCGATGAGGAACGGGGTGCCGCCGCGGGCCGTCTCGCGGGCTTCGGAGGCGGGGTGGTGGCGGAGGTCGGACGTGACGTAGACGTCCGCGCCGCTGGCCCGCACGTCATCGAAGAGGCTGTCCCCGGCGCCGCCGCACACGGCTACGGTGCGAACCTCGGCCTGGAGGTCGCCGGCCACGCGGACTCCGCCAGCGACCCGCGGAAGCGAGCGGGCCACGCGCTGGGCGAACGAGGCGAGGCTGACCGGCTCGGCCAGCACGCCCACGCGGCCGATCCCGGCGTCGTCCGGCCCGTTCTTCGCCGGGGCGAGGGGACGCTGCTCGGTGAGCCCGAGGATGTCCGCGAGAATCTGGGACACGCCGCCCTCCGGCTGGTCCGCGTTGGTGTGCGTGCACACGAGCGCGCAGCCGGCCTCCGCGAGGCGCATGACCATCTCGCCTTTGGCGGTCTCGTCGGACACCGAGTTGACGCCCTTGAGGAGGAGGGGGTGGTGGGTGATGAGGAGGTCGAACCCGCCCTCGATGGCCTGCGTGACCACGTCCGCGACTGGGTCCACGGCCACGAGGATGCTGCGCACGGGCTTGTCCATCCGGCCGACGACGACGCCCGTCCGGTCCCACTCTTCCGTGAGGGAGAACGGCCAGAGCGCGTCGATGCTCTCGACGACCTCGGCGAGCGTGGGGGCGGTGCCTGGGTTCTCCTGCAGCTCAGTCATGCCCCCATCTTCTCAGGTGCGGGGGCAGAGAGCGGCGGGTGAGTGCGGGGGCGCGCGGGCGGCGGGGGCGTGCGGGGGCGTGCGGGCGGCCGGGGCGTGCGGGCGACGACGCGCTGGCGCGGCGGGAATGCCAGCCCGCCGGGAAGCGTTGTCATGAGGCATGGACCCCAACGCGACTGACACGCCCGAGACCCGAACCCTCGTCCTCGGAGGCGGCTGCTTCTGGTGCCTCGACGCCTTCTACCGCACCGTCAAGGGCGTGCGCTCCGTGACGAGCGGGTACACCGGCGGCCACACGCCGGACCCGTACTACGAGCAGGTGTGCTCCGGCGCGAGCGGCCACGCCGAGGCTGTCCGCGTGGTCTTCGATCCGGAGGTCATTCCGGCGCGAGTCATCCTCGCCATGTTCTTCGCGATGCACAACCCCACGACGCTCAACCGTCAGGGCTGGGACATCGGCACGCAGTACCGCAGCACGATCTTCGTTGCGGACGCGCAGGACGAGCGCGACGCCAAGGACGCCATCGCGGCCGCCCAGGAGCTGTGGCCTGACCCCATCGTCACGACGATCGAGCCGCTCGGCGAGTTTCACACCGCCGAAGCGATCCACCAGGACTACTACAGTAGGTTTCCAGAGGCGGGTTACTGCCAGGCCATCGTCAGCCCGAAGCTCGCGTCCGCGCGCAAGGGCTTCGCGGAGTGGGTTCAGCCCACCCGCTGACGCCGGCCGCCGCGCGTCAAGGGCCCTGGCCGTCGGAGCCAACCCACGACCGCACCGCATTTCGTCACGAGGAGCAAGAACGTGAACACGAGCGATCGGCCCGCACACGGGCGCATTTACGATGACGTCACGCAGGTCATCGGCGGTACCCCCATGGTCCGCCTCAACCGACTCACGGAGGGCCTGCCCGCGCAGGTGGCCGTGAAGCTTGAATTCGCCAACCCGGCCAACAGCGTCAAAGACCGGATCGGGGCGGCCATCATCGACGCGGCCGTCGCCTCCGGCGACCTCAAGCCCGGCGGCACCATCGTCGAGGGAACGAGCGGCAACACGGGCATCGCGCTCGCCATGGCCGGCGCGGCCCGCGGCTACAAGGTCATCCTGACCATGCCGGAGTCCATGTCGGTTGAGCGTCGCATGATGCTCGCGGCCTACGGCGCGGAGATCGTCCTCACCCCGGGTGCCAAGGGGATGCGCGGGGCGGTGGACCGCGCCCGCGAGATCGCCGAGTCCACCCCGAACTCCATCCTCGCTCGCCAGTTCTCCAACGAGGCCAACCCCGCGGTTCATGCGCGGACGACGGCGGAGGAGATCCTCGCGGACACCGCCGGAGAGTTCGCGGCATTCGTGGCGGGGGTCGGCACGGGCGGCACCATTTCCGGCGTCGGAAACGTCCTCCGCGAGCGGGCGCCAGGCGTGAAGATCGTGGCCGTCGAGCCCATCGACTCGCCCATCCTCTCCGGAGGGAAGCCCGGCCCGCACAAGATTCAGGGGCTCGGCGCCAACTTCGTGCCGGACATCCTGGACACGAGCGTGTACTCGGAGGTCATTGACGTGGCCCTCGACGACGCGATCGCCACCGCGCGGGATCTGGGCCGCAAGGAGGGCATCGCGGGCGGCATCTCCGCCGGGGCCAACGTGTGGGCTGCCCTGCAGGTCGCGGGCCGCGAGGAGTACCGCGGACGGCTCATCGTCACCGTCATCCCGGACTACGCAGAGCGGTACCTGTCCACCGCGCTGTTCGACGACGTCCGCTGACTCGCACCATCGAGAAGTCCGCGCCGTCGAGCAACCCGCACCAAGACCGCCGCGCCAAGAAAGGCCCCCGCCCCACGTGAGTATCCTCAAGCGCCTCCGGGAAGACCTCGAGACCGTCCGCCGCCGGGACCCGGCCTCGGGAGGCGACATCCAGAACGCCATCGTCTCCTCGGGGCTCCACGCCGTGTGGTCCCACCGCCTGGCGCATCGCATGTGGCAGAAGCCGGGCCTCCGCCCGGCGGCCCGGGTGCTGTCCCAGGTGACCCGCTCGGTGACGGGGGTGGAGATCCACCCGGGGGCGCAGATTGGCCGGAGGTTCCTCATCGATCACGGCATGGGGGTGGTCATCGGCGAGACGGCCGAGATTGGGGACGACGTCCTCATCTACCAGGGCGTGACGCTCGGCGGCCGGTCGCTTGAGCGGGTCAAGCGGCATCCGACGATCGGCTCCGGCGTGACGATCGGCGCCGGGGCCAAGGTCCTGGGCCCCGTGACCATTGGGGACGGCAGCGCTGTGGGCGCCAACGCCGTGGTCGTCAAGGACGCACCGGCCGGCGCCGTGCTCACGGGCATTCCGGCGAAGAACCGCAAGGAAGTGGCCCCGCCGAACCCCGCTCCGTGCGTCGACCCGGCCGAGTACGTGGCGAGCGAGGACGAGACGGCGGGCCAGCTGCCGTAGGACGGCTTGGGGTGCTACCGGGCGACGATGACGCCGAACCTCCGCGCCCCCGCGGCCCACGTGACCACGGCGAGGACGGACAGGACCGCAACGCACAGGGCCGGAGCCAGGGAGTGAGTGGATGCGGCGCGGGTCAGCTCGCTCGCATACGTCAGGGGGTTGAGGAGCGTCACCCACTGAAACGCGGGCAGCGCGCTGAGGGACGCCCAACTGTATTGCGCGCAGCCCGTGAAGCCGACGAGGCTGACGGAGGCGGCGGCCACGGCGTCGATATTCTTCACGTCCACGAATCCCGCCAGGAGCATGCCGATTCCGCTGCCCACAAATGCCCCTAGGAATGCGCCGAGGAACAGACCCGGGCCGTATTCAAACGGCGATTTCCCGACGAGGGCCCAGGCGACGAGGACGAAGCAGATGGCTCCGAGGAAGGCTCGAATGACCGAGTGGGTCATTTTGGCCAGGGCTACGAATCGGGCGGGGACGGGAGCCGCGAGGCGGTCGTCGATCTCCCGCGTGTAGTGCAGCTCGATGAGCACGGGCAGGCACACGCCCGTGATTCCGGAGGAGACCGCCGTCATCGCCGCGAGACCGGGGACGAGGACGCCCAGATAGCCGCGGTCGATCCCGCCCACCGCAGGCAGCACGAAGGCGAAGACGAAGAGGAAGAGGATCGGCTGCAGAAAGAGCTCCGCGAAGACACCCGGCAATGATTTGAGGTCCTTGCGGAGGTCCCTTTCGACGAACGCTGCGAAGACTGATGCTCGGCTCATGACTCCTCCAGGAGGGACAGGAAGACGTCCTCGAGGGAGGGGTCCCGGGCGAGGACTCCCAGCTCCACGAGGCCGAGGCCCGCGATGGTCTCGATGACGGCGCTGGCCGCCGAGGCCTCCTCGGACCTGAGCGAGACGAAGACCGCTGATCCCACGTGAGAAACGGTGACGACCGAGTCCGCCGACTCCAGTTCCCGGGCGATCCGCCCTGCAGCTTCATGGGCGGTGTCCTCGAACGAGTAGCTCAGCTCGAGGACCCTGGCACCGAGCCCCAGGTGCTCAAAGAGCTCGGCGGGGGTCCCCACGGCAAGCAGCTGCCCCCGGTCGATGACGGCAATGCGATCAGCCAGGAGGGCGGCTTCGTGCATGTCGTGTGTCGTCAACAGAATCGCCGTGCCACGGCGTTTCATGGCGAGGACGAGCTCGTGGGTCTGGCGGCGGGCGAGCACGTCGAGCCCCGTGGAGGGCTCGTCGAGCAGGATGAGGTCCGGGCTGTGGACGAGCGCCCTGGCCCAGGTCACCTTCTGGACTTGTCCGCCCGAGAGGCGCACAGGGTCCCGGCCCGCGAGCTCTTCAATGCCGAGGCTTTCCAGGGCGGAGCTTGCGCTAGCCCGGGCCTGTGCCCGCGTCATCCCGAAATAGCGTCCGTGGTAGACGAGGTTCTGGAGGACGGAGATCCCGTGGTCCAGCGTGTCCTGCTGGGGCACGACGGCGATCCGCCCGCGGGCCTCATCAGGCCGCTCCACGACCGAGATCCCAGACACGAGAACGTCGCCAGATGTGGGGCGAATCCGGGAACTGGCAATTGAGGTGAGGGTGGTCTTTCCCGCGCCGTTCTTTCCGAGCAGGCACACGCACTCCCCCGCGCCGACGTCCATGGAGACGCCGGACAGGGCCTCAACATCGGAGCCCTCGTAGCGTTTGGACACGTCTCGGACGCTCAGAACTGGATGCAACGTCATTTCCCTCGCACGGTCAGGAGTGCGGCATTCAGGCGCAAGGAGCTTGCGCACACCCCGAATCTTGGCACGCTCTTGTGTCAAACACCAGCGTAGTCGAGGGGCGACGCCGACCGGCGGACGGGATCATGGAGAAAGCGGGGCCGAGGCGCGCGAGCACCGTCGTCGTGGGCCCTACCGGGATCGAACCGATGACATCCACGGTGTAAACGTGGCGCTCTACCAGCTGAGCTAAAGGCCCTTGCCGCGCCGACTCTAGGCGGCACAACTCCCTCACTATAGCCTTGGGAGGGAGGGCCCCTCAACGCGGGCCACGTTGGACAGACCCAGAGCACGAGAGAAGGACTGGACCTCATGAAACTCGCTGACATCGGCGTCACCGGATTGGCCGTCATGGGCGCAAACCTAGCGCGGAACTTCGCCCGCAACGGCTACACCGTGGCCCTCCACAACCGCAGCCAGGAGAAGACGGACGCCCTCATGGACGCGCACGGCTCCGAGGGCGACTTCGTTCCCACGTCCACGCTTGAGGAGCTCGTCGCGAGCCTGCAGCGGCCCCGCCGCGTGCTCATCATGGTCAAGGCCGGCAACCCGGTGGACCAGGTCATCGATCAGCTCGTGCCGCTCCTTGAAGAGGGCGACATCGTCATCGACGCCGGCAACTCCCACTTCGAGGACACGCGTCGGCGCGAGGCCCACCTCGCAGAGAAGGGCCTTCACTTCGTGGGCGTCGGCGTCTCCGGCGGCGAGGAGGGCGCGCTCAACGGCCCCTCGATCATGCCTGGCGGCTCGCGCGAGTCCTATGACTCCCTCGGCCCCATGCTCGAGACGATCGCCGCGGACTACGAGGGCGACCCGTGCTGCCACTGGGTCGGCACCGACGGCGCCGGGCACTTCGTCAAGATGGTCCACAACGGCATCGAATACGCCGACATGCAGGTCATCGGCGAGTGCTTCAACCTGCTGCGCGGAGCGGCGGGCATTGAGCCGGCCGAGCAGGCCAAGATCTTCGAGGAGTGGAACTCCACGGAGCTCGAGAGCTACCTCATCGAGATCACCGCTCGCGTCCTGGCCCACGAGGATGCACGGACGGGCAAGCCGCTCGTCGACGTCGTCGTGGACGCAGCCGGCCAGAAGGGCACGGGCCGCTGGACCGTGGTCTCGGGTCTCGAGGTGGGCTCCCCCGTGTCCGCCATCGCCGAGTCGGTCTTCGCCCGCGCCCTCTCCTCCCAGGCAGACGTGCGCGCGGCGGCCCGCGAGGCCTTCGGCGGCGACATCACGCCGGACGTGTCCGAGGGCGACAAGGACGCGTTCATCGAGGACGTCCGCCAGGCGCTCTACGCCACGAAGCTCGTGAGCTACGCCCAGGGCATCGACATGCTCCAGCTCGCCGCCAAGCAGTACGGCTGGGACCTGGACATCGCGAAGATCGCGTCCCTGTGGCGGGCGGGCTGCATCATCCGCGCCGAGCTGCTCGACACGATCATGAAGGCCTACGCCGAGGACGCCCAGCCGGTGAGCCTCCTCCTCGCCGACGAGTTCCGCGCGTCCCTCGAGAAGGCCCTCCCCGCGTGGCGGCGCATTGTGGCCCACGCGGCCACGACGGGCATCCCGGCACCGGTCATGGCGTCCTCGCTCGCCTACTTCGACGCGCTGCGTGCCGGCCGCCTCCCCGCGGCCCTCACCCAGGGCCTGCGCGACCTCTTCGGCGCGCACACCTACCTGCGCATCGACGCCGAGGGCTCGTTCCACACGAACTGGTCCGGTGACCTCACCGAGGTCGTGGGCGTCGACACCCACTGATCTCGGGCGGCGGGGATCCTCCCCCGCCGTGGGACAGAGACGACGACGGCGTCCCGTTCAGCACGGGACGCCGTCGTTCTCTCATAGTGCCCAGGGTCTCTGGCCCCCGGCGGGCGGGAGGACTAGAGTACGGGCCAACCACCACGCACCGACCCGACCAGGAAGCCCGCCATGAAGATCACGCTTGTCGACCCGATGAGGATGTCTGGGGTGTTCGACAACGGGCAGCCGACCTACCGAGCCGTCATCATGAGCCCGCCGCCGCTCCCCGGATACGCGCACTGCCAGGACGAGTACGAGCTGACGCAGGCGCAGTCCGTCCTCGAGGCCATCGAGTGGTGTGAGGCCGCCTCCCCCTGGTACAAGCTCATGCTGGATATGGGCGAGGAAGGCGAAGGGACTCTCCGTGGCCGGTACGCCGACCTCGTCGTCAAGCCCTACCCGGACGAGAGGCCGAGGCCGCACAGGCCGTTGATCTACGTCTACTCACTCGACCGAGCCGAGTTGACGGCCCCGCCGCTGACCACGCGCCTCGGACGAGGAGCGAAAGGCTAGTTGGCGCGGCGACCGACGAGGCGAGTAGCCGTCCAGTCCTCGCTGACACCAGCGGTGCGCGTGACGTGAAGCCCGGCGGTGGGGGCGGCTGCGGCGATGTCCGCGGCAGACACGTGCAGGTCACGGCCCTTCTTGGGTGTCAGGAGCCAGACGACCCCGCCCTCGTCCAGAGTGGCCTGGGCGTCCACGAGCATGTCGACGAGGTCTCCGTCGCCCTCACGCCACCAGACGAGCACGGCGTCAACGACCTCATGGTCCTCTTCCGTCAGGATCTCCTCGCCGGTTCGCTCTTCAATGGCGTCCCGAAGATCGAAATCGACGTCCTCGTCATAACCGAACTCCTGCACGAGGCTCTCGGGGCTCAGGCCCAGCTCCTCGGCAAGAGAAAGTTCGTTCGCAGCGGAACCCTGTGGGTTCACCAGTGGCCTCCAAGTAGGTGCGGCAGAACGCCACGGCAGCGCTCTTCGTATGGCTAATCTAACGTGTCCTGGCCGTGGAATGACAGCCCACGCGACGCGCTCGTAGAAGACGGCTTGTTTGCGAGCCGCGCGACCGTGGGCGGTCTCACTCCCCCCGCCCCGTCCAGACCATTGGAGATCCAGGCGATGCAGATAGAGTGGGGGTGGACTGTCCATCGTTGCAGGCACGCCTTTCGTGAGTTTTGGACGTGAGGCCGGGGTGCCGGCTCCGCCCGGATCGTCCAAGTGACTCACCCGTGCAAAGGCCGCGGCCAAGCCGCCCCGCTCGCACCGTGCATGAAAGAGGTTTCAAAGGTGACTGCAGGCGAAGAACACGCCCACATCGTCAGCGCATTGACGCATCAGCTTCCGGACGCGGACCCGCAGGAGACCGCCGAGTGGATCGAGTCCCTCGACGGCCTCATCGAGGCGGAAGGCACGGAACGCGCGCAGTTCATCATGCGTTCCCTCCTCCAGCGCGCTGGAGCTCGCAGCGTTGGCGTCCCCATGGTGACGACGACGGACTACGTCAACACCATCCCCGTTGACCAGGAGCCTGAGTTCCCGGGTGACGAGGAGATCGAGCGCCGGTACCGCGCCTGGCTTCGCTGGAACGCGGCCGTCATGGTGCACCGCGCGCAGCGCCCCGGCATCGGCGTCGGCGGCCACATCTCCACCTACGCGGGTGCCGCCACCCTCTACGAGGTGGGCTTCAACCACTTCTTCCGCGGCAAGGACCACCCGGGCGGCGGAGACCAGATCTTCTTCCAGGGCCACGCCTCCCCCGGCATGTACGCCCGCGCCTTCCTCGAGGGCCGCCTCACCGAAGAGCAGATGGACGCGTTCCGCCAGGAGGTCTCCAAGGCGCCGAACGGCCTCTCCTCCTACCCCCACCCGCGCATGATGCCGGACTTCTGGGAGTTCCCGACCGTCTCCATGGGCCTCGGCCCCATGAACGCCATCTACCAGGCGCAGACGAACCGCTACCTCCAGAACCGGGGAATCAAAGACACCTCGGATCAGCACGTCTGGGCCTTCCTCGGCGACGGCGAGATGGACGAGCCCGAGTCGCGCGGCCTGCTCCAGCTCGCCGCCAACGAGAACCTGGACAACCTGACGTTCGTCATCAACGCGAACCTCCAGCGCCTCGATGGCCCTGTCCGCGGCAACGGCAAGATCATCCAGGAGCTCGAGGCGTTCTTCCGCGGTGCGGGCTGGAACGTCATCAAGGTTGTCTGGGGCCGCGAGTGGGACGCCCTCCTTGAGAAGGACACCGACAACTCCCTCGTGGACATCATGAACACGACGGTTGACGGCGACTACCAGACGTACAAGGGCGAGTCCGGCGGGTTCGTCCGGGAGCACTTCTTCGGCAAGACTCCGCAGACCAAGGAAATGGTCGCGGACCTCACCGACGAGCAGATCTGGCAGCTCAAGCGCGGCGGCCACGACTACCGCAAGGTCTACGCGGCGTACAAGGCTGCGATGGAGTTCAAGGGCAAGCCGACCGTCATCATCGCCAAGACGGTCAAGGGCTACGGCCTCGGGCCCCACTTCGAGGCCCGCAACGCCACGCACCAGATGAAGAAGATGACCATGGAGGACCTCAAGGCCTTCCGCGATCACCTCCGCATCCCCATCACGGACGAGCAGCTCGAGGCGGACCTCTACAACGCGCCGTACTACAACCCGGGCCCCGACTCCCCCGAGATCAAGTACATGCTCGAGCGCCGCCGCAACCTCGGCGGCCCCGTGCCTCAGCGCCGCACCGAGCACACGCCGGTCAAGCTCCCGAGCGACAAGACGTTCGAGATCGCCCGCCGCGGCTCCGGCAAGCAGCAGGCCGCCACGACCATGGCGTTCGTGCGCCTCCTCAAGGACCTCATGCGGGACAAGGAGTTCGGCAAGCGCATCGTGCCGATCGTCCCCGACGAGGCCCGCACGTTCGGCATGGACGCGTTCTTCCCGACGTCGAAGATCTACAACCCCAAGGGTCAGAACTACCTCTCCGTGGACCGCGAGCTCGTCCTCGCCTACAAGGAGTCCCCGCAGGGCCAGATCCTCCACGCGGGCATCAACGAGGCCGGCTCGGTCTCGGCGCTGACGGCAGTCGGCACGTCCTACGCCACGCACGGCGAGCCGCTCATCCCGATCTACATCTTCTACTCGATGTTCGGCTTCCAGCGCACGGGTGACGGCATCTGGGCGGCCGCCGACATGATGGCCCGAGGCTTCATCATCGGCGCCACCGCAGGACGGACCACCCTGACGGGCGAGGGCACCCAGCACGCTGACGGCCACTCGCACATCCTGGCGTCCACGAACCCGGCCGTCGTCGCCTACGACCCGGCGTACGGCTACGAGATCGGGCACATCGTCCGCTCGGGCCTGGAGCGCATGTACGGCGGCAAGCACGAGGACCCGAACGTCATGTACTACCTCACGGTGTACAACGAGCCGATCCTCCAGCCGGCTGAGCCCGAAGATCTCGACGTCGAGGGCGTCATCAAGGGCATCTACCTGCTCAAGCGCGCTGAGAACGACGGCCCCCGCGCCCAGCTTCTCGGCTCCGGCGTGTCCGTCCCCTGGGTCCTCGAGGCCCAGAAGATCCTCGCCGAGGAATGGGGCGTCTCCGCCGACGTCTGGAGCGTCACGAGCTGGAACGAGCTCCGCCGCGACGGCCTGGCCGCCGAGGCGCACGAGTTCGCCACGGGTGAGAAACGCGTTCCGTTCATCGCGAAGCAGCTCGAGGGCGCCGAGGGCCCCGTCATTGCGACGACGGACCACATGCACGCGCTCGCCGATCAGGTGCGGCAGTTCATTCCGAACGAGTTCGCCTCGCTCGGCGCGGACGGCTTCGGCTTCGCGGACACCCGCGCAGCCGCGCGCCGCTTCTTCAAGATCGACACCCACAGCGCCGTCGTCAAGACCCTCCAGATGCTGGAGCGTCGCGGCGAGGTGCCCGCCGGGACGGCTCGTGAGGCCTACGAGAAGTACGGCATTGACGATCCCAACCGCGGCACCACCGGCAACGCCGGAGGCGACGCCTGACCTCGTCTGAGGTGAGCGCCGCGGTCCCGTCCGGACAGGACAGGACCGCGGCGCTTCTGCGTGCCCATTTGGGCCTCATCTCGACGTCCGCGCTGGCCGCGCTCGACGAGCAGCTCACCTGGTACCGGGGCCTCCGGCCGAAGGAGCGCTCTCGCCTGGGCCTCGTCGCACAGCGCGGCATAGCTGCCTTCGCGGAATGGTATGCCGCCCCAAGCGAAACGGCGCGATGGAGCGTGGACGACATCCTCGCCCAGGCCCCCTCCGACATGACACGGGCCATCAGTCTCCTCCAGGCCCTTGAGCTCGTCCGCGTGGTGGTCGAGGCCGTCGAGAAGTGCGTGCCCGCAGTCGTCTCGACAGAGGACGAGGCACGCTTGCGTGAGGCCGTCCTCCGCTACTCCCGCGACATCGCCTTCAGCGTCGCGGACGTCTACGCCCGGGCGGCGGAGTCCCGGGGCGCGTGGGACACCCGCCTCGAGGCGCTCGTCGTCGACGCCATCATTCGCGGCGAGTCCTCCGACGCCCTGACGAGCCGGGTCGCCGCCGTCGGGTTCGCCGCTCATCAGCCGCTCACCATCCTCGTGGGGCGCTCCCCCGCCGAGGCGGAGACCGACGGTCTCGGCGCAGTCCGGCGCCGGGTGTCCGCCCACGCCGGGGACTGCCTCGTGGGCCTCCAAGGGGACCGGCTCGTGCTCGTGGCCTCCGGCCTCCGCTCGCCCGAGCGCGCGCTGCCGGAGCTCGCGGCGTGTTTCGGGGCGGGCCCCGTCGTCGTCGGCCCTGTGGCCCGGGGCCTCGCCGAGGCGAGCGCCTCCGCCCGAGCCGCCCTGTCCGGACTCTCGGCGGCCCCCGCGTGGCCCGAGGCGCCGCGCCCAGTGTCGTCAGAGGCGCTCCTGCCGGAGCGGATGCTCGCGGGCGACCAGGCCGCCGGCAAGAAGCTCGTCGCCGAGGTCTCGGCCCCGCTCGCGGCCTTGCCCGGGCTCGAGGAGACGCTCGCGTCCTACCTCGCCACCGGGCGCTCCCTCGAGGCGACCAGCCGGGCCCTCTTCGTCCACTCGAACACCGTGCGGTACCGTCTCAAGCGCATCGCGGAGGTGACGGGGCTGGACCCATTCGGCCCGCGCGAGGCGTTCGTCCTGCAGATCGGGCTCGTCGCCGGGCGGCTTTCCGGCGCCCCACCCGTGGCCTTGTAGACTCTCTACAAAGAGCCACGCGCATGTTAGTTCGTCGCCATGACGCTGATCCCGCCCCACCTTTGGAAGGCTTGTTCTCGTGTTAGCCATTGTTTGCCCCGGTCAGGGGTCCCAGGTTCCCGGTTTTCTCACCCCGTGGCTCGAGTTGCCCCAGGTCGCCGCGCAGGTCGCGGCCCTGTCGGAAGCCTCCAAGATTGATCTGCTGACTCACGGCACCGAATCGGACGAGGCCACGATCAAGGACACGGCCGTGGCCCAGCCCCTCATCGTCGCCGCCGGCCTCATCTCCGCCCGCGCCCTGGGCGTCGCAGCAGACGTCTACGCGGGCCACTCCGTCGGCGAGATCACGGCCGCCGCCCTCGCCGGCGTGTTCTCCGACGCGGACGCCGCCGCCCTCGTCGGTGAGCGCGGGCGCCTCATGGCCTCCGCCGCGGCCGAGGCCGACTCGACGATGGCAGCCGTGCTCGGCGGTGCCGCCGACGAGGTCGAGGCCGCCATTGACGCCGCAGGCGCCGTCGTCGCCAACAACAACTGCCCAGGCCAGCTTGTCGCCGCCGGCTCCCGTGAGGCCATCGAACGCCTCATGGCGGAGCCGCCCGCGAAGGCGAAGGTCATCGAGCTCAAGGTCGCCGGGGCCTTCCACACGAACTTCATGGACTCGGCGGTCGAGCCCCTGACCCGCGCGGCCGAGGCCGTCCTCACCCAGGACCCAGAGGCCACCCTCCTCACCAACCGGGACGGCTCCCGAACTGAGCACGGCAAGGTCTTCCTCGACCTCATCGTCGACCAGGTCACGCGGCCGGTCCGCTGGGATCTGTGCATGCAGACCATGGCGGACCTCGGCGTCACCGGGATCCTCGAGGTCGCCCCGGCCGGGACGCTCACGGGCCTCGCCAAGCGCGGCCTTCGAGGCGTCGAGCGCTTCTCGCTCTCCACCCCTGATCAGCTCGACGACGCGCGGGAGTTCGCCCGCGCCCACGCACGCACGGCCCCTGACGAGGCCCAGACCGGAGGCCCCCAGGCATGAGCGCCACCTTGAAGCAGTACGAGACCGTCCAGCACTCCCGCATCGCCGGTGTCGGCGAATACCGCGGCCAGAACGTCGTCACCAACGACGACATCGTCGAGCCGATCAACTCGAGCGACGAGTGGATCCGCCAGCGGACCGGCATCGCCACGCGCCGCCGCGCGGCTGCCGACGTGAGCGTCGTCGACATGGCCGAGGCCGCGTCCCTCCAGGCCCTGGAGCACGCGGGCCTGACTGCGGAGGACATCGAGGCCGTTGTGGTCTCGACGGTGACGCACCCCTTCGCCACCCCGTCCGCCGCGGCCCTGCTGGCGTCACGCCTCGGCACGGGCGTCGTCCCGGCCTTCGACGTGTCCGCCGCCTGCGCCGGATACTGCTACGGCGTGGCCCAGGCCGACGCGCTCGTGCGCTCCGGCATGGCGAAGAACGTTCTCGTTGTGGGCGTGGAGAAGCTCTCCGACTTCATCGACCCCACAGACCGGACGATCAGCTTCCTGCTTGGCGATGCCGCAGGCGCCGTCGTCGTCACCCGAAGCGAGACGCCCGGGATCAGCCGCTCCGTGTGGGGCTCCGAGGGCGGAAAGTGGGACGCGATTGGCATGACGCATTCGCTTCTCGACGTCCGCTCCGGCGCGAACCCCGCGTGGCCGACCCTGCGACAGGACGGACCGTCTGTGTTCCGCTGGGCCGTGTGGGAGATGGCGAAGATGGCCCGCAAGGCCCTTGACGAGGCAGGCGTCACGGCTGAGGACCTCGCCGTGTTCCTCCCCCACCAGGCGAACATGCGCATCATCGACGAGATGGTCAAGCAGCTCAAGCTCCCCGAGAGCGTCCTCGTGGCGCGCGACATCGAGGACACCGGCAACACCTCGGCGGCCTCGATCCCGATCGCCATGCGGCGCATGCTCGACGAGCACCCGGAGGTCAGCGGCAAGCTCGCCCTCCAGATTGGGTTCGGCGCGGGGCTCGTGTTCGGCGCGCAAGTCGTCGTCCTTCCGTAACCTAAGACTTCCCGGGGTTCACTCCGGGGCTGGCTCCGACGCCAGCGGCCCGGCCCAGGCCGGACAACCACCACCGGCCACGCGCACGGCGTGTCCTCGAAGAGTAAGGAGCCCATCATGGCAACTCAGGAAGAAGTCCTCGCAGGCCTCGCGGAGATCGTCAACGAAGAGACCGACATCCCCGTTGAGGACGTGCAGCTGGAGAAGTCCTTCGCTGACGACCTCGACATCGACTCCATCTCCATGATGACGATCGTCGTCAACTGCGAGGAGAAGTTCGGCGTCAAGATCCCCGACGAGGACGTCAAGGGCCTCGCCACGGTCGGCGACGCCGTCGACTACATCGTCAAGGCCTCCTAGCCAGGCTTTGTGCGCCGCCAGGGCTGCCTGGCGGCGCACACCCCATCGTCTTACGCACCACGTCTCGACCTCAGCGAAGGAACCCCGCATGCCCCGCACAGCAGTCATCACCGGTCTCGGCGCCACTACCCCCATTGGCGGGACCGTCGACGAGCTCTGGGCCAACGCCATTGCCGGCGTCTCCGGCATCCGCCGCCTTGAGGACGAGTGGGTTGAGCAGTACGAGCTCCCCGCCCGCATCGCCGGTCACGCCTCCACCCCTGCGGCGGAGCGCCTGACCAAGGCCGAGACGAAGCGCATGGACCCCTCCACGCAGTTCGGCGTCGTCGCCGCCCGCGAGGCCTGGGAGGACGCAGGCCGCCCCGAGGTGGATCCCGAGCGCTTCGGCGTCGCCTTCGCCACCGGGATCGGCGGCGTGCAGACCCTCCTCAACGGCTGGGACACCCTGCGCGAGCGCGGCCCGCGCCGCGTGCTCCCCATGTCCGTGCCGATGCTCATGCCGAACTCCGTCTCCGGCACGATCTCCCTGGACCTCGGCGCGCGGGCTGCGGCCCGCACACCCGTGTCCGCCTGCGCGTCCGGCACGGAGGCGCTCGAGCTCGCCCTGGACATGATCCGGTCTGGAGAGGTCGACGTCGTGGTCACCGGCGGTGCTGAGGCCGCCATCCACCCCTTCACGCTTGCGGCGTTCTCCAGCATGCAGGCGCTCTCGCGCCGCAATGACGAGCCCGAGCGCGCGTCCCGCCCGTACGATGTTGACCGCGACGGCTTTGTCATGGGCGAGGGCGCCGGTGCCCTTGTCATCGAGTCCGAGGAGCACGCCCGCGCCCGCGGCGCCAAGATCTACGCCGTCCTCGCTGGAACGGCCGTCACGGCGGACGCGCACCACATCACGGCGCCGGACCCCGAGGGCCTTGGTGCCACGCGGGCCCTCCGCGGCGCGCTCAAGGACGGCGGGCTGACCGCAGCGGACATCGTCCACGTCAACGCGCACGCCACGAGCACGCCCGTCGGCGACGTGCCCGAGTACACGGCGCTCAATGCCGCGCTCGGCGCGGACCTGGACCACGTGGCCGTCTCCGCGACGAAGTCCCAGATGGGCCACCTCCTCGGCGCGGCCGGTGCCGTCGAGGCCGTCCTCACGGTCCTCGCGCTGCACCACCGCCAGATGCCCGCGACGATCAACCTCGAGAACCAGGACCCGCGCATCCCGCTCGACGTGGTGACGACGAGCCGTTCGCTCCCCGAGGGCGACATCGCGGCCCTGAGCAACAGCTTCGGGTTCGGCGGGCACAACGCCGTGGCGGCGTTCCGCAGCGTCTAGCAGGGCTGGCCCGGTTCGGGGCCGGTCAGCGAGAAGAGGCCAGAGCAAAGGGGCCGGTGCCGCGTGGCACCGGCCCCTTCTGCGTCTGGCGATCGCCTGGGCTGGGCGGGTCAGCGCGGGCCGGGGCGCGGCAGCAAGCGCGGAACCCACACTGCCATCCATGCAGCACCAGCCAGCCCCATCCCGCCATTGAGGACAAGCGCCACGGGCAGCGAGGCGGCCGCGATGGCTACACCCGACAGGGCAGGGGATGCGAGCGACCCCGCCGAGGCGATGCCCTGCCAGTGACCGAGGAAGGCGGCCCTCCCCTCCACGGGCGCCAGCGCAGCACCCATCTGCTTGATCACACCAGCCCCCACGCCATCGCCGAGGCCCACGAGCAGGCCGCACAGAACAAGCCACGTGATGCTCCTGTCCAGGGGCATGAGCCCCAAACCCAGGCTGATGCCTGCCATCGCGGTCACGGTCACCGGGGCCAGCCCCCAGCGGTCGACGACGACGCCTGCCGGCCAGAAGAGGACCAGTTGCGCCCCGGAAATGAGTGCCAAGAGCAAGGCCACCTCCGGCGGGTTCAACTGCGCGCCTTGAACCGCCCACAAGGGAACGAGGGTCGTGACCGAAATCCGCAGGGCCTCCAGGATCAATGCCCCGCCCCCCAGCGTGGCCACCGCCCGGCGCCCGACGGGTGGGTTGAGAGGCGTGGGCGCGCTTGCGATCGGTGTGGACGATGCGAGCGGAGGCCCCGCCAGTGACGGCCGGTGGCGAATGAGCCAGGCCAGCGCCACGACGCACACCGTCGTCGTCACCGGAAGCACCCAGAGGGGACTGGCGACGGCGAGAATTGGTGCCGCGAGAAGAGGACCTGCGAGACGACCCAGGCGCTGGCAGGCGCCGTAAAGGCTCATGGCGCGCCCGCGCAGGTGCACAGGCGCCAGATCCATGACGAGGCCCTGACGGGCGATGGACCAGACCGCGTCAACCAGGTCGAAGAGAGTCAGCGCCACGACGAGCACCCATTTGGCCCATGGGCTGCCGTCTGCGGCGGCCAAGGCCGCCAGGAGGAGACCTGCGCCCCCGAGTACCGTGACGCCGATGAGGGCGCGCTTGTCCCCCCAGCGGTCCACGAGCCTCCCGGCAAACACGGAGGCGAAAACGGCGAAGGCGCCGATCCAGGTCATGACGCCTGCGAAAGCCGCCGGGGAGAATCCGAGCTGCAGCGCGAGGATGACCTGGGCCGGCACGAGAGCCGAGGCGCCAGCCGCGTAGATGAGCGACGGAACGTAGACGGGACCGACAAGCGGCCTCAAGCCCTGCGCCGCCAAGTCAGGAGGACGTGTCAGGCGGCGCATGCGGGCTCTACAGGGCCCGGTTGAGCCAGCGGACGTTGGAGACCTCCGCGGTGGCCTGCCGGAACGGCTCGAGCTCCTCGTCCCAAGCCTCGCCGAGCGCCAGGGAGAGCTCGTGGTGCATCACGGCGGGGTCCCCTGCGCCGCGCTCGAAGGCGAAGCGGATCCGGTCCTCGGAGACCATGATGTTGCCGTGGACGTCGGTGGTGGCGTGGAAGATTCCGAGCTCGGGGGTGTGGGACCAGCGGCCGGGGTCTGTGCCGGGCGAGGCCTCCTCGGTCACCTCGAAGCGGATGTGGGGCCACCCGCGCAGGGATGAGGCGAGGAGGGAGCCCGATCCGGGCGCGCCCTCCCACACGAGTTCCGTGCGGACCATGCCGGGGGCCACGGGCTGCGGCGTCCAGGTGGCGGCGGTGCGACGCGCGACGACAGCGTCCATGGCCCATTCGATGTGCGGGCACATGGCGCTCGGCACGGCGAGCACGGAGAGAGTGCCCCTCGTCATGTCGGCGGCGGGGCGCGGCGAAGAGCCGCTTGCCTTCGGCACGCGGGACTCTCGGTCAGACGTCGTTGCCACGGTATCCCCTTTCTTAGGCGCGTCTTCCCCACGTGCCTCGATCCAGGACGGCCACCGGCAACCCATCACCTCCCATCATGCCGACGACGGGGCCGCGGGGCCACGCGACGCGCCGCAACGGACGGTGCAATTGTGGGTGTCCCGTCCACTGCCGGAACCCGCTACGCCCGGGGGTGGGCCTGTTTGTACGCCTGGGAGAGGCGCTCCACGGACACGTGCGTGTAGATCTGCGTGGTCGTGAGCGAGGCGTGGCCGAGCATCTCCTGGATGCTGCGCAGGTCCGCTCCCTCGTCCAGCATGTGCGTGGCGGCCGTGTGTCGAAAGGCGTGGGGTCCGCGGGCCTTCGTCGTGCCTAGTCGGGCCAGCGCCTCGTTGACGAGGCGCCGCACTTGGCGCTGGTCGATCCGCCGGCCCCTCATGCCCACGAAGAGGGCCGTCTCGTCCGGACGCGCCAGGAATCGGCGCGAGTCGTTGAGCCAGCGCTCGAGGGCCTTGCGGGCGGGATCACCCATCGGGACCACGCGCTCCTTGTCTCCCTTGCCGATGACCCGGACGGTCCGGTGCTCGGCGTCCACGGACCAGATGTCGAGTGCGGCGAGTTCTCCGACGCGCATGCCCGTGGCGTACAGCAGTTCGAGCATCGCGGCGTCCCGGTGCGCTTTGGCCCGCTCCTTGTGCTCGTCGAGGTCCAACCCCAGAGGGGACTCGAGGAGCGCCGAGACCGCGGCGTGCTGGATGACGTCCGGGAGGGTCCGGGAGATCTTGGGGCCGGTCAGGCGCTGCGCTGGGTCTGCTGCGGTGATGCCGCGCTCCGTGGCCCAGTCGAAGTAGGAGCGGATGCTGGAGACGAGGCGCGCGAGACTCGCCGCAGAGACGCCGTCGGCGTGGCGCTCGTGGAGCACTCGCCGGAGATCGGCCAGCGTGACGTCCGCCGGCCCGAAGGCGCCGGCGCGCGTGCAGCTCGCGACCATCGTGCGCAGGTCCGAGAGGTACGCCGTGGCCGTCCTGGGCGAGCGCGAGCGCTCATAGAGGAGGAAGTCCTTGAACCGGCCGAGCTCCCAGACCGGCGGCGCGCTGTCCTTCACCATCTGTCAATCATGACACGCTCTCACCTGGTCCTCACCCACTTGCCCTCCGCACGGCGGACGTACCCGCGGAGGTCGAAGTCCGCGAGAACTCCGAGGGCTTCGTCCGCGGAGAGGCCCGCCCAGCGGGCGATGCGGGCGACGTCCACGGGCCGGCGGACCGGCGTGGCCTCATAGACGGCCAGCTGCTTCTCCGTCATCCCGTCCGTGACCCGGGCCCGGGCGATCCCTCGGGCGTTGGGCATCGGGGACGGCCCAATGCCCTCTGGGATGTACGAGCCGTCGGGGCGCTTGAGGAGGCGCAGCGCGTCGTCGGGCTCCGCGATGACTGCGGAGGCTGTGGTCTGCAAGAGCGCATGGCATCCGGCGGAGAGCTCGGACGTGATGTTCCCCGGAACAGCGCCCACGTCCCTGCCGATGGTGAGCGCGTGGTTGGCGGTGCTCAGCGCGCCGCTGCGGACGCGCGCCTCCACGACAACGACAGCGCCCGAGAGCGCGGCGATGAGCCGGTTCCGCTGGAGGAACCGCCATCGAGTGGGCGCGCCTCCCGGTGTCGCCTCGCTGATGAGGGCGCCGCCAGCGAGAATGTCCTCGAAGAGCCGGTGGTGCGACGCTGGATAGAAACGGTCGATGCCCCCAGCCAGGACGGCCACGGTCGACATGCCCCGCCGCCCAGCGGCCGCATCCCGTTCCAGGGCGGAGGCGTGGGCCCGGCCGTCGATGCCGATGGCTCCGCCGGAGATGACGGTGACGCCCGTGTCGCGGCACCGGGCAGCGATGCGGTGAGTGATCTCAAGGCCGTACTGGGTCGCCTCCCTCGTTCCGACGACGGCCAGGGACACCTCGCACGCCGCGAGCGCGGTTCGGGCGTCCCGCGCGGTACCAGCGCCGCGGGAGCCCGTCCTGACCCAGAGCCCGTACGGCTGGGAGAGCCCGAGGTCCAGGAGCCGCGCGGGCCACGCGGCGTCCTCGGGGACGAGGTAGTGCGCGCCGATCTCGGCCATCTGCTCCCGCAGGCTGGACGCAGGCTTGAGCTGCTCGGCGCGGGCGTGCCACCGGCGAAGGGCCTCCCCTGCTGCCTTGAGCGGGTCTTGGTAGCCGGCGGCCCTGAGGCCCTCGACGTACTCGTCGAGGCAGGGGATGCTCGCGGCACGGCCGGTCACGACGTCGGCTGTCGTCTGCGGCCCGGCGACGGCGAGGAGAATGTGAGCCGCGACGTCCCCCGGTTCGCAGACTTGCCCGATCTCGATCCGGGCTTCACGCACTTCATTCATCTCAGGCATAGGTCACTCCTTCGGGCTCGCGCAGAAGGGCGGCGCGGGCCAGATGCTCGGCCGAGGGCCCCGGTGCGTCCTCTAGATCGGCCAGGGTCCAGGCGACGCGCAGCACGCGGTCGTAGCCCCGCGCCGAGACGGCACCGCGAGCCAGGGCGTCGTCAAGGCTTCGAGTCGTTGCCCCGGGCAGACGGAGCCCGCCTCTCAGCACGTCACCGGGGACGTCCGCGTTGCGCTCGAACCCGAGGGCGCGGAGCCTGTCCAGGGCCCGGGCTCTCGCGGCGGCGACGCGGGCGGCGGCCTGCGCCGTCGTCATGACGGTACCTCGTGAGTCAGTGAAGCCTGTCAGGTGACGCAAGCGCACCCGGACGTCGATGCGGTCCAGAAGCGGTCCGGAGAGCCGGGCGGCATACCGGCGGCGAGCGATGGACGTGCACGTGCATGCGGAGCGGCCGCTGCCGTCCATCCCGCACGGGCACGGGTTGGTGGCGAGGACGAGCTGGAACCTCGCCGGAAGGGTGATGCTCCCCCGCACTCGCTCGATGCGCACCCGCCCAGATTCGAGGGGCTGGCGGAGGCCGTCGAGGGATCGGCGCTCAAACTCGCAGGCCTCGTCCAAGAACAGCACGCCCAAGTGGGCACGGGAGATGGCCCCCGGCCTCAAGTGCGGACCTCCACCCACGAGGGCCGCCAGGCTCGAGGTGTGGTGCGGGGCCTCGAACGGCGGAACGGCCAGGCGGTCCGCCCGGTAGCCGAGCCCGGACGACGAATGAACGGCGCTGACCGTCAGCGCGTCTTCCATGCTCAACGGCGGCAGAATGCCGGGCAGGCGCTGCGCGATCATCGACTTGCCCACCCCCGGCGGTCCCACCATGAGCAGGTGATGTCCGCCGGCCGCGGCAACGACAGCCGCCTCGCACGCCTCCGGCTGGCCCAGCACATGGGCGAAGTCCTCCCGCTCCCCCTCCACAGGAGCCGGCTCAGGAGGAAGCTCGCTGAGGGGCGTCCACGCCGCGCTCGCGGACCCCGCCCACGAGAGCACCTGCTCCAGCGTGTCGAAGGAGAAGACCTCAGCGCCCGGGACGAGCGCGGCCTCGCGGTGATCTGCCCGCGGGCACACGACGCGCGCATACCCGGCCCGGACGGCCGTCAGCACGGCGGGCAGGATCCCCTGGACGGGCCTCAGCCGCCCCTCGAGTGAGAGCTCGCCCAGGAACACCGTGGGCCCCTGCGGCGGCAGGCACCCCTCCGCCTGCAGGGCGGCCACGACAATGGCCAGGTCAAAGCCCGGCCCGCGCTTGGGCACGCCGGCCGGCAGAAGGTTGACTGTGAGCTTGCGCGGCGGGAGGGCGTGACCAGAGTTCTTCGCGGCGGACCTGATCCGCTCCTTGGCCTCCTTGAGGGAGGAGTCCGGCAGGCCGAGCAGCACGAAGGCAGGCAAACTCTGGCTGATGTCCGCCTCCACCTCGACGATCCGCCCGTCCACGCCCTCCACGGACACTGCGTACGCGCGCCCCAGGCCCGCGCTCATGGCCGCACATCCGCGAGGTACTCAACCGCGAGCCTGCCCTGTTCCACGGACACGGCCGCGGCGTCCACCACAAGATCCCTCGACTGCCCGAAGCCCGCCCGAAACTCCTGGCCCAGCCGCCACAGCCGCTGATACTTCTCCGGCCCAATGGCCTCAAGCGGGTGCCCGCACGCCCCACTCGAACGCGTCTTGACCTCCACGACACGCAGACGGACGCCGTCATCTCCGATAATGTCCGCTTCTCCGGCGCTCCCCCGCCAGTTCCTGGCCACGACGATGACGCCATGGTCCTCCAGCCATGTGGCCACCCGGGCCTCCCCGGCTGCCCCGAGTTCTTGGTTCCGTCCCATCTGGTTTCCACCTCCAACGGCAGGAAACCACGCGCAGCCCCGTCGTCGTGCCCTTCACCGCGGAAACGTGGATAACTTTCCCCCGCAGCCCGCGTAACCGCCCCGAAACGGGCGGGAAACCGCCCGGAACGCACCCGCCGGCCGCGCGAAACACGCGATCTCTACCGTTGAGTCCACGAGCCGGCAGCCCGCCGGCCCAGACACCAAGGACCGCCCATGGATCTCACCCCGTCCGCCGTGTGGACACTTGTCGCCGGCGCCCTCGTGCTCTTCATGATCCCCGGGCTGGCGCTCTTCTACGGCGCCATGTCCCGCGCCAAGTCCACGCTCAACATGATGATGATGGTCGTCGGCGGCATGCTCGTCGCGGCCGTCGTCTGGGCGCTGTGGGGCTACTCCACGGCTAGCGGGACGAGCGTGGCTGGCCTCTTCGGCCGTCCCTTCGAGCACATCGCGCTCGCCGGCCTCGCACCCGGCCCGGACCTGCTGGCCGCCGGGTTCAGCGCCACGTTCGCCATGATCACAGTGGGCATCATCGCCGGCGGCGTCGCGGAGCGCATGCGCTTCACGGCCTGGCTCGTCTTCGCCGCCGCCTGGTCCTCGCTCGTGTACTTCCCTCTGGCCCACATGGTGTGGGGCGGCGGGCTGCTCAGTGCAGAGGGGTTCATCGGCTCCCGCCTGGGCGAGGCGATCGACTTCGCGGGCGGCACCGTCGTCCATATCTCCGCCGGTGCCGCGGCGTGGGTGCTCGTCCTCTTCATCGGCCCGCGCCGCGGGTTCGGCGAGGACCGCAGCCAGCGCCCCCACAGCCTGCCGCTTGTCATGCTGGGCAGCGGCATCCTGTGGTTCGGCTGGTTCGGCTTCAACGCGGGCGCCGCCACGAGCGTCGAGGTGGCCGCCTTGACGTGGGTCAACACGCTCCTGGCACCGGCCGCGGCGGGCCTGACGTGGCTGGCGGTGGAGCGTGTCCGGGACGGGAGGCCGACGTCCCTCGGCGCAGCCTCGGGCATTGTGGCCGGACTCGTGTCCATCACCCCGGCGTGCGCCTCCGTCTCGCCTCTCGGGGCGCTGGGCCTCGGGGCGGTCGCGGGCGTGGCCTCGGCCCTCGCCGTGGGGCTCAAGTACCGGTACGCGTTTGACGACTCCCTCGACGTCGTCGGCGTCCACCTCGTCAGCGGTGTCCTCGGGACGCTCGCCATCGGCGTCATCGGCACCGGGACGGGCGGGCAGGCCCCCGGTCTCCTTCACGGGGGCGACGCGCGGCAGCTACTGGCCCAGGCCGTGAGCGTCCTCGTGGCCATGGCCCTGAGCGCGGGCGTCACGGCACTCCTCGCGGCGGGCCTCAAGCTCGCCCTCGGCCTCCGGGCCTCCCTCGACGCCGAGGTCCAGGGCCTCGACCTCACGGAGCACGCGGAAACGGCCTATGATCTCGGCGGGTACGTCACCGGGCCGGCCGCGCTCCCTCTTCCGACGACGACGGCGCCCGCCGGAGTCTCCCCCGCGGGCGGCTCCACGTGACCCGGCCCCGCCGCAGCCGCCCGTCCCACAGCCACAGCCACAGCCACAGGAGACTCCCATGAAGCTCATCTCAGCCGTCATCCGGCCCGAATGCCTCAACCCGGTCCGGGAGCGCCTGGCCGCCGCGGGGCTCGCAGGCCTGACCGCCTCGACCGTCGCGGGCGTCGGGCAGCAGGCGGGCCACAGGGAGTCCTACCGCGGGCAGAACTTCGTCGTGGACCTGCTGCCCAAGGTGAAGATCGAGCTCGCCGTCCACGAGCGGTCGGTCGAGCGGGCCATTGAGGCGATCACCGAGGGCGCGCGCAGCGGCGCCATGGGCGATGGAAAGATCTGGATCACGTCCCTCGACGGGGTCGTGCGCATCCGCACCGGCGAGCGGGGCCAGGACGCCCTCTAGACCTCAGAGCGGGTCAGGCGGGTGGCGCTCTCGCCGCCCGCCTCAGCCCTCGAGGAGCTTGAGCTCGTCCGCAGGCGCGGCCAGCTCCTCGACGTTGACGTCCTTGAACGTCAGGATGCGCACGTTCTTGACGAACCGCGAGGAGCGGTAGACGTCCCACACCCACGCGTCGCTCAGGCGGACATCGAAGTAGACCTCGCCCTCCGCGCTGCGGATCTGCACGTCCACCTCGTTCGCCAAGTAGAAGCGGCGCTCCGACTCAATGACGTACTTGAAGAGCCGGACGACGTCCTTGTACTCGCGGAACAGGGAGAACTCCAGGCCGGTCTCGTAGTCTTCGAGTTCCTCGTGGCTCATCGCGCTCCCCTTGTTGTCTGTATGGCCCAGCTGGCTCTGTGCGCCGGGGTCAAGCCCAGCTCGGCCAGCCCGGCAGTGTGTTCGGCCGTCCCGTAGCCCTTGTTCCGCTCAAACCCGTAGCCGGGCCAGGCGAGGGCCAGCTCCGTCATGACGGCGTCTCGGCGGACCTTTGCCAGGATACTCGCGGCGGCCACGGACCAGCAGGTCAGGTCCGCCTTGACGCGCATGGTCACCGGCGGCAAGGGGGCGTCGTCGTCCGCCGCAGAGAAGAGGTCCGGCGCGGCAGGCGCGCTCAGCCAGTCGTGGCTGCCGTCGAGGAGAATCCGGTCAGACTCCGGTAGCCCCTCCAGCGCACGGAGGCCGGCCAGGCGCAGCGCCCCGACGATCCCCACCGTGTCCACCTCGCCCGGCTCCGCGAAGCCCACGGCCCCGATGATCCCGAGCGGACCCGCACCGCAGTCCTCAATGAGCGCGGCCAGGGCCTCTCTGCGCGAGGGGGACAGCAGCTTCGAGTCCCGCACCCCCGACACGGGCACGGGGTCACTCGCCGCGGCCTCGGCCGACAGGAACACGGCGCCCACGGCCACGGGGCCGGCTATCGCACCGCGCCCCACCTCGTCCATGGCCACAAGCGCCCCGCCTGCGGCGAGGAGCTCGCGCTCGTACGCGAGGTCCGGCTCGCGGGCCGCCACTACTGGCCAGCGGAAGAGGACGACGACGGCGCGGGAACACCGTCAAACGCGGACTCTCCCCCGCCGAGACCCTTGATGCGGTTGAGCGGAAGGGCCGTGAACCAGCCCGTCCCCTCGACGGAGGACGTGGGGATGAACCCCTTGGTCTCGAGGTTCGTGTGGTAGCGGGAGTCCGCGGAATTGGAGCGGTGGTCGCCCATGACCCAGAGGCTGTCGGCGGGGACCATGACGTCGAAGGGGATGTCGGAGCCCCTGTCTCCCGTGTAGAGGTACGGTTCGTCGATGACCTTGCCGTTGACGCTGATGCGCCCGTCCGACGTGGTCTTCACGTGGTCCCCGGGGAGGCCGATGACTCGCTTGACGAGGAAGTTCTGGCTGTCGCCGGGGAAGACGCCCACGAACTCGAGAGCCTGCCTCACCGGGTTGGGGTTGGCCGTGCGGGGCTGCCAGCCGGCGTCGTCGTGGAAGACGACGATGTCCCCGCGCTTCAAGTCCTTGGTGGGGTCCATCATCTTGTTGACGAAGATGCGGTCCCCGACCTCGAGCGTGCTCTCCATGGAGCCCGACGGGATATAGAAGGCCCGCATGATGAACGTCTTGAAGAGGAAGGAGAGGACGAGCGCCACGACGACGATGCTCAGAATCTCCTTGACCCAGGACCCGAGCGTCCTCGGCTCGGAGGGATTCTCCTTCTTTGCGGAGCCCTTCCCTCGGCGTGGGGCGGACGGGGACCCGGGTACTGCGGCAGACGACATGCCCACTAGTCTACCGGGGCCCCATGGCACGGACCCGGGCCCTCGAACGCCCCCGCGCGTCACTGAGCCCCGAGGACCCGACCCACGATGCTCGACTCGGAGATCGCCCCGCCGCCCGGCGCCCCGAGCAGGTCCCGCGAGTCCCGGGAGTTCTCCCGGTTGTCCCCCATGAGCCACACGGTCCCCTTCGGGATCCGCTGGTCAAAGCGCTTCCGGCCACAGTCCTCGGCACGGAACACGTCTGCAGGGGCGCCGTCGACGAGCAGCGGACCGCCGGCCCCGTCGCACGTCACCCGGGCCGGGCCCACGGCGATGACGCGCTTGACGAACTGGTCCCCCGCGTTCCGGCCCACGAGCCACGCGCCCGTCCTGGCGGGCGAGTCGGGGGCATTCGGCGCGAGGGTCCCGCGTCCGTCCACGACGACGACGTCTCCGGCCGCCGGTTCACGCTGCCACGGCCACGTCAGCACGAGGATGCGCTGGCCCGGCAAGAGCGTGGGCGCCATGGAGGGGGTGGGGACGCCGTAGGAGTCCACGGCGAGCGCGCGCACGAGCGTGACGAGCGCAAACGCGCCCACCAGCACAGACGCGACAAAGCGCCCCCACCGAGAGACTCGGCGAGGGCGCCCTGAGGACAAGCGTGAAGCCATCGTGCTACTTGGCGTCGCGCTTCTCCTTGATCTTCGCGGCCTTGCCGCGGAGACCGCGCATGTAGTAGAGCTTCGCGCGGCGGACGTCACCACGGGAGACGACCTCGATCTTGTCGATGACCGGGGTGTGCACCGGGAAGGTGCGCTCGACGCCAACGCCGAAGCTCACCTTGCGGACGGTGAACGTCTCGCGGACGCCGTGGCCCTGACGGCCCATGACGAAGCCCTGGAAGACCTGAACACGGGAGTTCTTGCCTTCGATGATGTTGACGTGCACCTTGACGGTGTCACCCGGGCGGAAGTCCGGAACGTCGTTGCGCAGGCTCGCTGCGTCAACAGAATCCAAGATATGCATCTGGTTCTCCTGCGAGCATCACGCCACAGGTCTGACACTCGATTGGCGGTGCCTGGGCCCTGCGGGCCGTACACCGGTGACTTCTCGTCGGGAATCCTGGACAGGCCCCGAGGCGTTCGTGCGTTGGCGCGCCTCCCCTGTGGCAGAGGGAGCGCCCGCAGAACATGAGATTTCAGTATACGGCACTTGCCACCAAGTGCGGGGGTCGTGCCCGTCACCTCGTCTTACGTGTCGCCATCCGCGCGGGATTCCGACGACGACGGGGCCGCCGAGCGCGCCAGCACGCCGTCGCGCACGCCAAAGCCCAACTCCGAGGCCACGGCGAGGTCAGCGCGAGACAGATCCGCCGCGCTCCGCCCCTCGAGGAGCTCCGGGCGCCGGGACGCCGTCCGCCGCAGCTGCTCCGCCCGTCGGTGCGCTTCGATGGCCGCGTGATTTCCGCCCAGGAGGACGTCGGGCACGTCCATGCCGCGCCACGAGGCGGGCTTCGTGTAGACCGGATACTCGAGGAGGCCGTCAGAGTGGGACTCCTCCACGAGGGACATCGGGTTGCCCACGACGCCCGGGACGAGGCGCCCGATGGCCTCGACCATCGCGAGCACCGCCACCTCGCCGCCGTTGAGGACGTAGTCCCCCAGGCTCACGGGCATGACACGGAAGTGCGCCCCGGCCCAGTCGTAGACCCGCTCGTCAATGCCTTCGTAGCGGCCGCACGCGAAGACAAGGTGCCGCTCCTCCGCGAGCTCGTAGGCGAGGCTCTGGTCGAAGACCCGTCCCGCCGGCGAGGGGACGATGAGCAGCGGCGCGTCCTCCCCCGCCTGACCCTCGGCGCCCTGCGGGAGCACGGACTCGAGGGCCAGCGCCCACGGCTCCGGCTTCATGACCATGCCGGCCCCGCCGCCGTACGGCGTGTCGTCGACCGACCGGTGCTTGTCCAGCGCGTAATCCCGCACGTCCCGCACCGCGATCTCCAGCAGGCCCTTCTGGCGCGCCTTGCCGATGAGCGAGAGGTCCAGCGCCTGGAGATACTCCGGGAAGATCGAGAACACGTCAATCCGCATGCGCTATCCGTCCGCCAGGTCCACGAGGCCCGCAGGCAGCTGCACGACGACGCGGCCGCCCGCCGTGTCCACCTCCGTGACGATCTGGGACACGAACGGGATGAGGACCTCGCGCTCGTTGATCGTCGCCACGAGAAGGTCCTGGGCCGCGCCCGTGCGCAGGCCCTCGACGCGGCCGATCTCCGCGCCGTTCTCCACCACCGCCAGGCCGCGGAGCTCGTGCTCGTAGTACTCGTCCTCGTCGGCGGCCTCACCCTCGGCCTCAGGGTCGACGAGGAGGCGCCCGCCGCGGAGCGTCTCGGCCGCATTGCGGTCCATGACGCCCTCGAACCCGAGGACGAGGATGCTCTTGTTCCAGCGCGCCGAGTCCACCACGACCGACGAGCGGCCGGGGATGCCCTCCAGCCCGAGCTCGCTGCCGGGCGCGAAGCGCTCGTCCGGGGCGTCGGTGAGAACCTGGACAGTCACCTCGCCACGAATGCCGTGGGGCTTGCCGATGCGTGCCACTGATACCTGCACGGGAGACTCCTTACAACCAGATGTGAGACACGGGAGGGCAGGCGGGCCGCCGCCGGGGCGGCCCTCCTGTAAACACGAACGTCCCGCAGGCCGGGAAGACCTGCGGGACGTTCACAGCGCGAGGATCAGCGCCGGCGGTCTGTGTCGACGATATCCACGCGGACACCGGACCCGTTGAGCGCGTTGGCCACGGTCCGCAGCGCCGAGGCGGTGCGGCCCTGACGGCCAATGACGCGGCCCAGGTCCTCCGGGTGGACGCGGACCTCGTAGAGGCCGCCGCGCCGGTTCTCCTTGTGCGTCACGGAGACGCGCTCAGGCGAATCGACGACGCCCTTGACGAGATGGTCCAGCGCTTCGACGAGCATGAGGATCAGGCCTCGGAGGCTTCTGCACCCTCGGCAGCGGGGGCCTCTTCATTCGAAGCGGCCTCAGCCTTGGGCTCGGCCTTGGCGGGAAGGATGACGGAGTCCTTCTCAGGCGCGACGAACGCCTGCTTCTCCGTCTTGCCCTTGAGGGTACCCTCGGCGCCAGCCTCGCCCTTGAACTTCTGCCAGTCGCCCGTGATCTTGAGGAGGGCGGCAACCTGCTCGGTCGGCTGAGCGCCGACGCCGAGCCAGTACTGAGCGCGGTCCGAGTTGATCTCGATGAACGAGGGCTCCTCGGTGGGGTGGTACTTGCCGATCTCCTCGATGGCACGGCCATCGCGCTTGGAGCGCGAGTCCATGACGACAACGCGGTAGAACGGGGCGCGCATCTTGCCCATGCGCTTGAGGCGAATCTTAACGGCCACTTAGTGGACACTCCTTGGTTTGATGACCGTCTCCGCTGGGCATGTCCGTGGGGCGAACCGCCGTCTCGGGAGACGAAGACGTGGACTGTCCGCAGAGAGAGGGGCTGCGGATTCCAAGTACCGTCCTATTGTGCCAGATTCCGCGCCCGCATCCTACTCGGACGCGGTTGACCGGCGCGCCCTGACGAACTGGGCCGCCCGGACCCCCTGGACAACGGCGGCCGCCGCGAAGATCGCGCCGAGGATGATGAGGCCGATCCGCGGGACGGAGTCGAAGACAGCGAACGCGAGCCAGAGGCTCAGGACCCCCAGCAGGGCGAAGACGAGCGTGCGGGCCACGGACGGGGCGGCACTGGCCTCCCGCTCCTCGACGACGCGCGGCGCGGCGCGCACCGCCTCCTCCTCAGGCGCGCCATGCGCACGGAGCTCCTCGACCTCGGCGCTCGCAGAGCGGATCGTCCTCGCGCCCTCGAGATTCTCGGCCCGCCCCGGGTGCTCCGCAAGGCGCACGGCCCGCCCCGGCAGGCGCGCGGCCGTCAGGACCGACTCGACGATCGCAAGGTCCGCCGCAGACGACCACAGCTCGCGGGCGTCAGAGGGGACGTCCACGGCCGGGTTGCTCTCCAGCTCCGCCACCAGCGGCGCCGCGGATCGCAGGCGCTCAAGGGTCTCGTCCCAGACACGCGTGACCTCCGCGCCCGCCGGGAACGAGCGCAGAGGGCTCGTCTCGGCGAACCATGTGAAGCCCACCTCGTGGACGGGCTCCCCGAGCGTCCGGCCGGGCAGGAAGAGCCGCACGAGCGTCGCGAGAGGGGTCGTGTAGACGAAGGCGGACGGAGAATCGAGCACAGGCAGCCGGGACGCGTCGACGCCACCATCCACGAGGGCCGTCTCGCAGCCGCCCCGCGAGACGAGGTGGACGTCCTGAAACGTCACTGCGGACAGGCGACTGGCCCACTCGTGACCCACGCGGCCCACGGCCACGCTGCGAGCCTCCCGGAAGACGAGGTCCCGGGCCGCCTCGGCGTCCTCGATGTCCTCGAACTCCTCGACGTCGACGGAACCCTCCACGAGCTTCGTCACGTAGACGATCTGAGCGCCCGTGGCCCGGGAGATGCGCGTGAGCAGCGCCTTGAGGTCGGCGGTGTTCGCGAGACGCCCGTCGGCGTCGGCCGTGAGGGCACTGTTGTCCGCGGTCCCGAGGACGAGATAGTTGAGCGCCGTGACGCCCCGCTCGTCCAACGGCGCATACTGGCCGGCCACCGCCCCGGCCTCCGTGAAGGCCTCCGCCACAGCCGCAGCCGCGGCCTCGCCTCGCTCGCCCTTGAACGTCACCATGACGTCGTAGAAGCACACATCCACTCGTACCAACCCCTGCTCGTCGCTCGTCAGCGTGTTCTCGATGTCTTGTACCGCGCGGCCCGGCTCATGTCCCGCGGGATCAGCGGGCCGAACGGCGCCGGGAGCGCCGGCATCATGCGCCTCCAGGAGCGCTCCTCCTGAAAGGCGACCTCGCCCCCTGCGCTCCATTCCACCACGCGGCCGAGCTCTGCGCCCTGGAGGGCCGCCGTCAGCGCGCCGCGCTCGAACTCCGGCAGTCGCGCGCTCAGCTCCTCCGGGCGGAAAGAGCGGACGACGACGCCGTGCCGCGGAGACTCCGCCACCGCGGCCTCCCGCAGCGTCCCGTCGAAGACGAAGACGCTCGCGCCGCTGGCGACGAACCGCACGGCGAGGAGATGCCCCACGGAGACATCGAGCCCGAAGGCGTCGACACACCACGCGGCCGCACTCGCGCGGGGCCCAGCCTCGCCGACGGGTCCCGCCGGAAGGGCCCAGGGGGCGTCGTCGGAATCCTCCGCGAGGCGGGCTCCCACGATCAGGCCGCGCGCCGCGCGCACGACGACGTAGACGGTGTCAGCGGGACGGACCACGGTCAGTTCTTGTCGAGGTACTTCTCGAAGCCCTTCGGCAGGCTGAGCTGCGAGGGATCGAACTCGCCCGCCTGGGCGCCGAACGAGGACCCGCTCTGCTGCTTCGGCGCTCCGGGGATCTCGCCCCGCTCCAGCGCGCGCCGCTCGGCGAGGGTCTTGGGCTTCTGCTTGGCTGCCTTCTTGGACTTCGCCGGCTGCTGCTTGCGCTTGCCAGGGCCGTGACCTCCCATGCCCGGGATGGCGCCGCCCTGGCCCTGGGCCATCTTGCGCATCATCTTCTGGGCCTGGGCGAACCGCTCCAGGAGGGCGTTGACGGCCGAGACGGACACGCCTGCGCCCTTGGCAATGCGGGCGCGGCGGGAGCCGTTGATGATCTTGGGGGCCACGCGCTCGTGCTTGGTCATCGAGCGGACGATGGCCTCGACGCGGTCGATCTCCTTCTCGTCGAACTGCTCAAGCTGCTGACGCATCTGGGCGGCGCCCGGCATCATCATGAGCATCTTCTTCATGGAGCCCATCTTGCGGATCTGCTGCATCTGCGCGAGGAAGTCCTCGAGGTTGAAGTCCTCCTGGTCCTCGAACTTCTTCTGCATGCGGGCGGCCTCGCCCTTGTCCCACGTGGCCTCCACCTGCTCGATGAGGGAGAGGACGTCGCCCATGTCGAGGATGCGGTTGGCCATGCGGTCCGGGTGGAACTGCTCGAAGTCCCCGATGCCCTCGCCGGTCGAGGCGAACATGATCGGCTTGCCCGTCACGTGCGCCACGGACAGGGCCGCGCCGCCGCGGGTGTCGCCGTCGAGCTTCGAGAGGACGACGCCCGTGAAGTCCACGCCCTCGTTGAACGCGAGAGCCGTGTTGACGGCGTCCTGGCCGATCATCGCGTCGATGACGAAGAGGACCTCGTCCGGCTGGATGGCCGCGCGGATGTCGGCGGCCTGCTGCATGAGCTCGGCGTCCACGCCGAGGCGGCCGGCAGTGTCGACGATGACGATGTCGTGGAGCTTCTGCTTGGCGTACTCGATGCCCTCGGCGGCGACGGCCACGGGGTCGCCCGTCGAGGCCTCGAACTCGCTCGAGACGCCCGGGTGCGGCGCGAAGACGGGCACCTGCGCGCGCTCGCCGTTGACCTGGAGCTGCTTGACGGCGTTGGGGCGCTGGAGGTCGCAGGCGACGAGGACGGGCGAGTGGCCCTGGCCCTTGAGCCACTTGGCCATCTTGCCTGCGAGCGTGGTCTTGCCCGCGCCCTGGAGGCCGGCGAGCATGATGACGGTCGGAGGGTTCTTGGCGAGGTTGAGGCGGCGCGTGTTGCCGCCGAGGATCCGCACGAGCTCGTCGTTGACGATCTTGACGACCTGCTGCCCCGGGTTCAGGGCCTGCGAGACCTCGGACCCGAGGGCACGCTCCTTGACGCGCGAGGTGAACTCGCGAACGACCGCGACGGCGACGTCAGCGTCGAGCAGCGCCCGCCGGATCTCGCGGACGGTGGCGTCGATGTCCGCCTCACTGAGCCGGCCTTTGCCGCGCAGGTTCTTGAACGTCTCGCTCAGGCGATCGGAAAGTGAAGTGAACACAGGAAGTCGCTGCCTCGGGATCGTAGTCGTAGATTGCGGAAAGTCCGACTCTCTAGGCTATCAAGTCGCTCTGCCCTGGCTGAGCACGGCCGGACGGGCGACACGCGACGGCGATCGTGGCAGAGTTGGGCCCGTGAATGAGCAGACTGCCACCTCCATCAGCCACGCCCGCCGCTCGAGCGCCGCCACGGCCCGAACGCTCCTCATCCTGGGCGCGTCCGGCGACCTCACCGGCCGGCTTCTCCTGCCCGGCTTCGCGGGCCTCCTCGGGTCCGGCAAAGTCCGCCCCGTCCGGCTCGCGGGCGCAGGCTCCTCGGGCTACGGAGAGGAGAAGTGGCAAGAGCGGGTGCGCTCCGTCTTCGCTGACGCTGAGCAGAAGGCGACGACGGAGGGCCGCGAGGTCCTGGAGCAGGTCCGCGCGTCGACGTCGTTCCACGAGGTCGACGTCACGGCGCCAGGCCAGCTGCGCTCCCTCATCGACTCCCTCGAGGGCCCCGTGGCCGTCTACTTCGCCCTTCCCCCGGCCGTCAGTGAGAAGGCGTGCCGCCTCCTCGTGGAGACCGGAGTGCCGGAGGGGACCCGGCTCGTCCTCGAGAAGCCCTTTGGCTCCTCCGCCCAGAGCGCGCGCGACCTCAACGCGATCCTCGCGCAGCTCGTCCCGGAGCGGGACGTGTTCCGGGTGGACCACTTCCTCGGCAAGGGCACCGTCTTCAACATCCTCGGCCTGCGCTTCGCGAACCGCCTCCTCGAGCCCGTGTGGTCCAACCTGCACATCGAGAAGGTGGAGATCTTCTTCGACGAGGACCTGGCCCTCGAGAACCGTGCCGGGTACTACGACAACGCCGGCGCGCTGCGAGACATGATCCAGTCCCACCTGCTCCAGGTCATGGCGCTGCTCGCCCTCAACGCCCCCGCCTCCCTCGGTGAGCGGAACCTCCGGGACCACATCGGCTCGCTCCTCCGCGCGGCCCGCGTCAAGCCCGGCTACGCCGAGACGACCAGGCGCGCCCGCTACACGGCCGGCGAGATCAACGGCAAGGCCATCCCCAGCTACACGGACGAGCCGGGCGTGGACCCCGCCAAGAACACGGAGACGCTCGCCGAGCTCGAGATCGAGATCAACAACATGCGCTGGGCGGGCGTGCCGTTCATCCTCCGCTCCGGCAAGGCGCTCGGGCGCCGCCGCAAGGAGGCGATGATCACGTTCAAGCCGGTCCCGCACCTGCCCACGGGCTTCCACGGCGTGGACGAGCCGACCCGCCTGCGGATCGGCTTCTCCCCCGAGACACTCCAGCTCGAGATCGACGTCAACGGCCCGGGCGACATCTTCACCCTGGACCGCGCCGTCCTCGCCACCGAGATGAACACGTCCAACCTCCTGCCGTACGGCGAGGTCCTGGACGGGGTTCTCGCAGGCGATCCGCTCCTGTCCGTGCGCGGGGACATCGCTGAGGACTGCTGGCGGATCGTCGAGCCCGTCCTCCATGCCTGGGAGGCCGGCGAGGTTCCGCTCGAGGAGTACCCCGCGGGCTCCCTCGGGCCCTCGTCGTGGCCCACGAGCTGCGACGGCGGCCAGCTGGGCGCGCCCGTCTCCTCGACCCCGCTCAAGCCGACCGTCTGACGCTCGGCACCGGCCCGCCGAGCCTCGCTGCGCGGATCGGGACGGACCCCCTCACGGTCTGCCCCCGGTTCTGGCGTATGCACCCCGCAATGTCGGTGGCACTCGCCAGAACCGGGGGCAAACGGCTTGGGGTGGGAGCGGAGTAGGGTTGAGGCCGTGCCCAAGCCCCCCGCCTTTTCTCCCCAGATGCGCGTCCTCCTCGCGTGCTCGTTCAGCGTGGCCCTCGGCTACGGCATCCTCGCGCCGGTCCTGCCGGTCCTGGCCCACTCGTACGGGGTGGATTACGCGCTGACCGGGCTCGTCGTCTCGGCGTTCTCGCTTGCGCGCCTCGTCTTCGCGACGACGGCCGCGAAGCTCGTCTCGGCCCGGGGCGAGGCCGTCATCTACACGACGGGGCTGCTCGTCGTCGCCGCCTCGACCCTTGGGGCGGCGTTCGCCCCCAGCTTCCCCCTCCTCGTCCTGCTGCGCGGGCTGGGCGGCGTGGGCTCGATCATGTTCACCATCGCCGCGTCCGGGCTGCTCATCCGCATCACGCCGCCGCACCTGCGCGGGCGGGCGAGCGCCGCGTTCGGCGGCGCATTCCTCGCGGGCAACATCGCGGGACCCTCCCTCGGCGGGCTCGTCGCGGGGCTCGGACTGCGCGCGCCCTTCATCATCTACACGTGCACGCTTCTCATCGCCGCGGGCCTCATGGCCTGGTCGCTGAGGCGGGAGCGCCGGCTCGCCGCGGCCGACCCGCGAGAGGCCAAGCCGGCCGCGGCTGCGGGGCTGGCCGTCCGCGAGGCCCTCGGCTCGCCCACGTACCGCGCCGTCATGCTCTCGAGCCTCGCGAACGGCCTGGCTGTCTTCGGCATCCGTGTGGCCCTGCTGCCGCTCCTCGCCCTGGCGGTGGCCGGGCACGGGTCCGCGGGCTGGGACCCGCTCGGCGGGCTCACGGGCACCCAGCTCACGGGCCTCGCCATGACCGCGTTCGCCCTCGGGACGTTCGTCACGCTGCCCGTGGCCGGTCGCCTCGCGGACTCGTGGGGCCGCCGGCGGCCCGCCCTCCTGGGCCTGACGGGCATCGCCGTGACCCTGGCCGTCATCGGCTGGGCCCCGAGTGCGAGCCTGCTCATCGCCGCCTCGCTCCTCGGCGGCGTCAGCGAGGCGATCCACAACCCCGCCGTCCAGGCGGCCCTCGCGGACACGCTGGGCGGCCGCCGTGGCGGATCGGCCCTCGCGGCGCCCCAGATGGCAGCGGACATCGGCGCCATTGTCGGTCCCGTCCTGGGCGGCTTCATCGCGGACCAGGCGGGGTTCGGCTGGGCGTTCAGCGCCGTCGCCGTCATGCCCCTGCTGGCCGCGCTTCTGTGGCTGCGCGCCAAGGAGGGGCCGGAGGCGGCCGTCAGCCGATAATCGCGTCGACGAACGCCTTGGGCTCGAACGGCGCGAGGTCGTCCGGACCCTCGCCGAGGCCGATGAGCTTGACCGGCACGCCGAGCTGGCGCTGGATGGACACGACGATGCCGCCCTTGGCCGAGCCGTCCATCTTGGTCAGCACGATGCCCGTGACGTTGACGACCTCGGAGAACACCTTGGCCTGGACGAGGCCATTCTGGCCCGTCGTCGCGTCGAGGACGAGGAGCACCTCGTCCACGGTGCGCGTCTTCTCGACGACGCGCTTGATCTTCCCGAGCTCGTCCATGAGCCCGGCCTTGTTCTGCAGGCGCCCGGCCGTGTCGATGAGGACGACGTCGACCTCCTCCTCGACGCCGCGGGCCACCGCGTTGTAGGCGACCGACGCGGGGTCCGCGCCCTCATGGGAAGACACCGTCTCGACGCCGACCCGAGCGCCCCACGTCGTGAGCTGCTCCGCTGCGGCGGCGCGGAACGTGTCCGCGGCGCCCAAGAGGACCTTCTTCTCCTCGGCGACGAGCACGCGCGCGATCTTGCCCACCGTGGTCGTCTTGCCCACGCCGTTGACGCCGACGACGAGCACCACCGCGGGCTTCGTCCCCGCCGTCTCCGTGGATACGGTGCGGTCCATGTCCGGGCCGACCATGCGCAGGAGCTCCTCGCGGAGCATCGCCTGGACCTCGCCCGGGTCCCGACTGCCGAGGACGGTCACGCGCTGCTTGAGCCGCTCGACGAGCTCCATGGACGCGGACGTGCCCATGTCGGCCAGGAGGAGGGTCTCCTCGATCTGGTCCCACACGTCCTCGTCGATCTTGTCGCTTGAGAGCAGGGCCAGGACGGCGCGGCCCATCGACGTGTTGGAGCGGACGAGCCTCGAGCGGAGCCGCTGAAGGCGCCCCGTGGCCTCGTCGGGCCGCTCGAGGGTGTCGACGGGCCCGAGGGGGCCGCGATCGTCGGGGTCCGTCGTCGTCTCATACCGGGGGCCGCGGCGCCGCCCGGCCACGAGGGCGAGCGTCACGCCGCCGAGGACGACGACGGCGGCCAGGGAGATCAGGATCATCATGAGGTACTGTTCCACCCCTCCACGATCCCACACCGGGACCGGCCAGGTCATCCGGCCTGGTCCTCGTCCTCCCGCTCGAGCCTCTGGCTCACGACGAGGGACACACCGTCCCCGCGCATGCTCACACCGTAGAGCGCATCGGCGACCTCCATGGTGCGCTTCTGGTGCGTGACGATGATGAGCTGGGACGTGTCCCGCAGCTCCCGGAAGAGGCCGATGAGGCGGCCCAGGTTGGCATCGTCGAGAGCCGCCTCGACCTCGTCCATGACGTAGAACGGGGACGGGCGGGCCTTGAAGATGGCCACGAGGAGGGCGATCGCGGTGAGGGACCGCTCGCCGCCCGAGAGGAGCGAGAGCCGCTTGACCTTCTTGCCTGCCGGGCGGGCATTGACCTCGAGGCCCGAGGAGAGGAGGTCGTCCGGGTCCGTGAGCACGAGGGAGCCCTCGCCGCCCGGGAAGAGCCGCGCGAAGACGCCCTCGAACTCGCGGGCTGTGTCCTTGAACGCGGAGGCGAAGACGCGCTCGATCGTCTCGTCGACATCCTTGATGATCGTCAGCAGGTCCCCGCGCGAGCCGCGCAGGTCCGCGAGCTGTCCCGCGAGATACGAGTGCCTCTGCTCGAGTGCGGCGAACTCCTCGAGGGCGAGCGGGTTGACCCGGCCGAGGGACTGCATGTCCTGCTGGGCCCGCTTGAGGCGCGCCGCCTGCTCGGTGCGGCTGAAGGCGCCACCGTCCTCGAGGGGGACGTCCGGCCCGAAACGGCGCACGAGCTCGTCCGGGCTGAGCCCCAGGTCCTCGAGGGCCCGGCGCTCCAGCTCCTCTCGCCGGCCCGACTCGTGCGTCAGGTGGGCCTCGCTCGTCGCCGTCTCCGACTCGAGCTGCGACAGGCGGTCTCTGAGCTCCCGGAGCGCGCGCTGGCGCTCCTCGGCCTCCCGGCGCGCGGCCGCGTGCCGCCCGCTCGCCTCGGTGTTCTCCGACTCCGCGACGCGGCGCGCCGCCTTGGCCCGCTCCAAGGCCTCCCCCGCGATCTCCGCGACGCGGGCCGCACGCGCCACGAGGATGCGTCGGCGGCGCTCGGCCCGGCGCTGAGTCTCGGCAGCCTTGCGGGCTCGGTCCAGGGTGGAGGCGAGGTCCTTGGCGCGGGAGGCGAGCGCGCGGGCCCGTTCGTCGGCGCCGCGGGCCGTCAGGGCGGACTCCGTGTGGGCGCGCGTCAGGGCCTCCGACTCGGCGCGGGCGTCGTCGGCTTTCGCGCGCAGGCTTTCGAGGGCCTCGCCGCCCTCCGCCTCTGACTGCGCCTCCTCGAGCACGCGGACGCGACGGTCCGCCTCGTCCTGGGAGGCGCGCAGCTCTGTCAGGCGGGCGGCCGACTGCTCGGCGGCTCGGTGGAGCTTCTCTGCGCGGGCGCGGGCCTGCTCGGCACTCTGCCGGGCGGCCCGGACGGCGGCGTCGCGGACAGCCTGCCGCGTCCGCTCCTCGGCGGCCTCGGCCTTCGCGGCGTCCTCCGCGGCGCGGGCCAGGCGCGCGGCCTCTTCGGCCTCGGCGACCGCGGCGGCGGCACGACGGGCGGCGTCGTCGGCCTCTGTGCGCTCACGCTCAGCGCGGGAGACGTGGGCGACGAGGTCGACTGCGTTGGCGCGCCCCTCGAGCGGGAGGGAACGCCCCGCTCGGGTCACGAGGACCCCCTCGCGCGTCACGGCGCGCCTCACCTCGGGATGCGCGGCGAGCGTCTCCAGGGCCAGGTCCTCGGTGGGAACGACGACGTCCCCCGCGAGCAGCGCGCCCAGCGACTCGCCCGCCGAGGCGTGCTCGGCAAGCGACGCCGCGGGGACGACCCCGTCCGGCAGCGAGTCCGGCAGCGCGGCTGTGGGGCGGATGGGCTCGCGCCAGACGATCCGGGAGCCCGGGTCCCGCGGAGACCCGAGCGGCGCCAGCGCGTCGTCGGCCAGGAGCGCCCCCAGGGCCGGCTCGAAGCCGGGCTCCACCGACAGCCCGTCCGCGAGGGGGTCCCCCGCGCCCGCGGACGGCCCGGACTCGGCCCCCATGCCCGCGAGGGTCTCCGTCAGGGTAGCCACGCGGGAGGCGAGGGAGGCCGCGTGGGAATCGGCCGCGCGGGCAGCGGCCCTCGCGTCGACAAGGGTCCCCTCGGCGGCGGCGCGGGCCGTGGCGGCCTCGGCGGGGTCGGGTGCGGACGCCGCCGGGGCGTCCGGCTGGGCCTCGGTCAGGTCCGCGAGGACCCGGTGGGCCTGCGTCTCCGCGGCGGCGGCATCCTCCGCGAGGGCCTGGGCGCGCTCGAGCTCGCTCCGTGCGGCCTGCGTGCGGCCCCCGAGGGTCTCGGCGGCGCCCCGGACGCGGAGCAGCTCCTCTCGGGCCTGCGCCTGCTCCCGCTGGCGGTGGGCCACGAGGGCCTCGGCGTCCCGGCGACGGGCCTCGGCCGCGCGGGCCGCTCCCCCGGCCTCGACCTCGGCGGCGCGGGCCTTCTCGGCGGCGGACTGAGCGGCGGCCGCGTCGTCGCGCGCCTCTGACAGCTGGGAGGCGAGGCGGGCGACCTCGGCGTCCGCGTCCTGGGCGCCCGTGGCGTTGTCGGGAGAGGCGAGGCTCGCCCCGCGCGTGCGGGCGAGCTCCAGCACCACGTGGAGGCGCTCGACCGCCCGGCGGGCGCCCTGAACGGCGCGCTGGGCCTCGTCGGCGCGTCGCTGGGCCTCCGCGAGGCCCTGCTGCTGGGCCGCTGCCTCGGCGGTCTGCGTCTCGATCGTGCCCGTGACGCTGGCGGCCTCCGCGAGGGCGGCCTCGCGCCTGGCCGCGGTCTGGGCCTCCTGCTGCCGCGCGCGGACGAGCTCGTCGGCTGCCAGGCGAGACTGCGCGTCCTTGAGCTCATACTGGATGTCCCGGGCGCGCCGGGCGACGCGCGCCTGACGCTCGAGGGGCTTGAGCGCGCGGGCCACCTCCCCCGTCAGGTCCGCAAGCCGGGCGAGGTTCGCGTCCGTGGACTGGAGCTTGCGGTAGGCCTTCTCGCGGCGGCGGCGGTGCTTGAGAACGCCGGCCGCCTCCTCGATGAGCCCCCGGCGGTCCTGGGCTGTGGCGTGGAGGACCCGGTCCAGCTGGCCCTGGCCGACGATGACGTGCATCTCCCGGCCCAGGCCCGAGTCGGAGAGGAGTTCCTGGATGTCGAGGAGGCGGCAGGGGCGGTCGTTGATCGAGTACTCCGAGCCGCCGCTGCGGAAGAGCGTGCGGGAGATCGTCACCTCGGTGTAGGCGATCGGCAGGGCGCCGTCCGTGTTGTCGATCGTCAGCGCAACCTGGGCACGCCCGAGGGCCGGCCGGGACGACGTGCCGGCGAAGATGACGTCCTCCATGGTCCCGCCGCGGAGGTTCTTGGCACCCTGCTCGCCCATGACCCACGCGAGGGCGTCCACGACATTGGACTTGCCGGAGCCATTGGGGCCGACAACGGCCGTGACGCCGCGCTCGAAGTCGAAAGTGGTGGCCGAGGCGAAGGACTTGAACCCGCGGACGGTCAGGCGCTTGAGGTGCATGGCGTCAGGCGCGGCGCTCTGGGTCCAACCGCTCCCACGCGTGCTCGGCGGCCGCGCGCTCGGCCTCCTTCTTGGAGCGCCCCGTTCCCGTGCCGTAGGCGGTGCCGCCGATGAGGACCTCGGCTGTGAACGTGCGCTGGTGGTCCGGGCCCTCGCCCTCGACCACGTAGACCACGGCGCCCATGCCGGCCTGGGCCGCATGCTCCTGGATGACGGTCTTCCAGTCCATGCCAGCGCCGATGGCGTCCTTGTCGTCCAGGAGGGGCGCGACGAGCCTGAGCACGAGGGCCTCTGCCTCGACAAAGCCGAGGCTCAGGTAGACGGCCCCGAAAATGGCCTCCATGGTGTCCGCGAGGATGGAGGTCTTGTCCCGCCCGGCGGTCTTGATCTCGCCTTCGCCGAGGAGAATGTGCTCGCCGAGGTCGATGGCGCGGGCCACGCGGGCCAGGGCCTTCGAGGAGACGACGGCGGCGCGCAGCTTGGCGAGCTCCCCCTCCGAGCGGTCAGGGAAGGACCGGTAGAGGAGGTTGGTGATGCTGAGGCCCAGCACCGAGTCCCCGAGGAATTCCAGGCGCTCGTTGTGCGGGCAGCCCCCGTGCTCGTAGGCATAGGAGCGGTGCGTCAGGGCAAGACGAAGCGTCTCGGTGTCAAGATTGACACCGAGACGCTTCGCAAGGTCTTCGTAAGACGTCACTCGTTCGCCTTTAGGCGTCGGCGACCTTGCGCCCCTTGTACTCGAAGTACAGCGCGGTGCCGGCCGAGTCGGTGACGACCTTGGCCTGGTGCGGGAGGCTGTAGGTGACGCGACCGTTCTCGACGGTCTTGACGAGGTTCGGCACGGCAGCCTTCCACTGCGAACGGCGTGCGCGAGTGTTGGAGCGAGACATCTTCCGCTTCGGAACAGCCACGGCTAACTCATTTCTCTAGAACGACTTGTGATTACTACGGTGCGGTGTCTGCGTGAGGATCGACGAGCTCGGTGAGCGCTGCCCACCGAGGGTCGATGATCTCGTGGCGGTGGTCCGGATCGTCGTCGAGACGCGCTCCGCACTCGGGGCAGAGCCCCGCGCAGTCTTCCCGGCACACAGGCTGGAAAGGCAGCGCCGAGACGACGGCGGTTCGCACCACCGGCTCGAGGTCGATCGACTCATCCACGACAAGGTGCTGCTCGTCCTCCTCGTCCTCAGCCGGGGCCGAGTCCTCGAAGTAGTAGAGCTCCTGGATGGGGACGTCGAGTTCGTAGTCGAGTGGATCGAGGCACCGACCGCACTCTCCCACGACATCCACGACGGCCGTGCCCGTGACGAGGATTCCCTCGTGCACCGACTCGAGCCTCGCCGTGAGGTCGAGGGGTGAACCTTCCTCGACACCAACCAACGCGACACCGAAATCCTTCGGGGTGGCCACCGTCTCGTGGATCTCTCGCGAGAAGCCAGGGCTCCGGCTGAGATCCTTGACGCTCAGGGTCAGAGCAGACGTGGAACGAGCGGCGTCAGCGCGCTGTGCCATTACCTTCTCCCTTCGCGTGAGGGACGAACGCCTCCCGGCGGCCCGTAGGGCAGCGGACGACATGCGTCATCAAACAGTGAACCAAGGTCTCAGTCTACCCGCTGGTGCCGCATGCGCCCAACTCTCACCCCGTGCGGCGCGCCGTGGGCTCACCGGGAGCGCCGACGGGCCCGCCTCGCTACCGGCGCTGGGTCAAGCGGCGGCCGACGACCCCGGGAACCATGGCCGAGACGTCGCCGCCGAGGAGGTGGACCTCCCGGACGATGGTCGAGGAGACGTGGGCGTGCCGCGGGTCGGCGGGGAGGAAGACGGTCTCCACGCCGCTGAGGTGCCGGTTCGTCACGGCCATGGGGACCTCGTAGTCGAGGTCGCTCCCGTTGCGCAGGCCCTTGACGATGGCCGCCGCGCCGGCGTCGTGGCAGAAGTCCGCGAGCAGGGTACCCGGAGGCATGGCCATCACGCTGACGCCGTCGAGGCCCCGGAAGACCTCCTCCGCCATCTCGAGCCGCTCCTCGAGGGTGAACAGGTGCTTCTTCGAGAGGTTCGCGGCCACGGCCACGACGACGTCGTCGAAGAGGGAGGCCGCTCGGGTGATGACCTCTACGTGGCCGGAGTGGAGGGGGTCAAAGGAGCCGGGGCAGACTGCGCGTCGCATGAGGCCAACGCTATCCGATCCCGCCACCGCGTAGCCTGAAGGGGCCCACGCCGCCCACCCCGAGGAGAGACCCCATGACCGTGCGCGCGTCGTTCGACCCCGCCGATCCCCCGTGGCTGCGCGCGAGCGCCGGGGCCGGCCTCCTCGGCCCCGACGGGCGCCCCGGCCCCACGGTCTTCGAGCGGATCGGGGCGGCCGCCGCCGAGCACGGGGCCATCAACCTGGGCCAGGGCTTTCCTGACGAGGACGGCCCCGCCTGGCTCCTGGAGTCCGCCGCGCGCGCCATCGCGGACGGCCGGAACCAGTACGCGCCGGGCATCGGCCTCCCCGCGCTCCGCGAGGCCGTCGCGGCGCACCAGCACCGCTGCTACGGCCTTGAGCTGGACCCTGGCGCGGGCGTCCTCGTCACTGCTGGCGCCACGGAGGCCATCGCGGCCGCGCTCCTCGCGTTCGTCGAGCCCGGGGACGAGGTCATCACCTTCGACCCGTCGTACGACGAGTACGGCGCCCTGGTCGCCCTCGCGCGCGGCACTCACGTCCGCGTCCCCCTCGAGTCCGACGGCGATCGCCTGCGGCTGCCCGTGGACGCCGTGACGGCGGCGTTCGGCCCGCGCACGCGCGTCGTCGTCCTCAACGACCCCCACAACCCCACCGGGACGCAGTTCACGGACGCCGAGCGCGAGCTCCTCGTGACGCTCGCGGAGCGGCACGGGGCGCTCATCGTCACGGACGAGGTCTACGAGCACCAGTGGTTCGCGCGGCCGCACGCGCCGGCCGCCGCCGTCCCCGGGGCGTTCGAGCGGACGCTCTCCGTCTCCAGCGCGGGCAAGACGTTCTCCGTCACGGGCTGGAAGACGGGGTGGATCACGGGCCCGCCCGAGCTCATCCAGCGCGTGCGGGCCGTCAAGCAGTACCTCAGCTTCTGCACGAGCGAGCCGTACCAGCTCGCGGTCGCCGGCGCCCTCGAGGACGACCGGGGCTGGATCGAGGACGCCCGCCGCGGGCTCGAGGCCAAGCGCACGCGCGTCCTCGGCGGCCTGGAGGCCTCCGGGTGGCGCACCCTGACGCCGGAGGGCACGTTCTTCATCCTCGCGGAGCCCCCTGCCTGGCTCGCCTCCGCCGACGACCCCCGGGCCGGGGAGACCGCGGCCCTCGCCCTGCCCGCCTCCACCGGGGTCGCGGGCATTCCGACGACGGCGTTCATGCCGCCGGGCTCGGACGTGTTCGGCCGCTCCGTGCGCTTTGCGTTCTGCAAGACGCCGGACGTGCTCGACACCGCGATGCAGCGTCTGAAGAAGGCCGCACCGTGAGCCGCGCGCGCTCCATCCGGCTCAGCCTGACGGACGCCCACGCGGAGATCGTCGAGGACACGCTCGTCGAAGGCGCCGAGATCCTCGTCATCGGCGGCCGCGAGCAGTCTCACGTGGATGTCGCTGACCCCTCGCACATCTTCTACGCCTACCTGGACCGCCTGCGGAACGGGGTCGAGGAGTTCTTCCCGGCCGCCGAGCCGCTGCGGATCGCCCACGTCGGCGCCGGCGCCCTGACCCTGGCCCGCGCTCTCGAGGCCACGCGCCCGGGCAGCGAGCACGTGGCGGTGGACGTCGAACCCCGGCTCGTGCCCTTCGTCCTCGAGCACCTCCCCTTCGCGGGCCGGCTGAGCGTCATCGCGGAGGACGGTCTCGCCTGGGCCGAGGCCGCCGCCTCCCGCGGGGAGCGGGCGGACCTGGTCGTCGTCGACATCTTCACGGGCCAGGACTCCCCCGCGCACCTCGCGAGAGCTGAGTACTACTCGCTGCTGAGGCGGCTGCTCGACGATCGGCACGGCGGGCTCGTGGCGGTGAACCTCGGGGACGACCCGCCGCTGGACTTCACGCGCGCGCAGCTCGGCCACCTACGGGAGGCGTTCGGGGACGAGTCCGCCGTGGTCCTCGCGACCGAGACGGAGATGCTCTCTCGGCGCGTGCCGGGGAACTCGATCGCCCTCGCCTCCCCCGCCGGCTTCCCGCCGGACTTCGAGGCGCGGTGGGCGGCGCGAGGCCCCCACCCGGGGATCGCCGCGCGCGGGCTCGCGCTCGACGAGGCGTTCGGCTTCTAGCGCTCGGCCGGGTCGCTCTCACCGGACGGGTGCTCGCTCGGCTCGGCGCCAGGCGTCTCGATGGCCTCGGTGGCCTCGAGGTAGAAGACGGTCGTCTCGCCGTAGGTCTTGACGGCCTCGCAGGTGAGGCCTGCGGGCCACTGCGGCTCGCCAGTGCGCTTGCCGCGCTCGACGACGACGGTGCCGCCGGGGGCGAGCGCCGCGGCGACGGGCTCGAGGACGGCGGTGAGCTGCTCATTCGGGACGTCGTAGGGCGGGTCCACGAGGACGAGGTCGAGGCCCGGGGCAAGCGAGCGCACGTGGGACTCGACCTTGGCCCGGGAGACCTTCGCGCGAGCCCCGGGCAGCTTGGAGGTCACGGCGCGAGCGTTCTGCTGGCAGACTCGGGCCGCGCCGGCGTGGGACTCGACGAGCTCCACAGAGGCCGCACCGCGGCTCAGGGCCTCCAGCCCGAGCGCGCCCGATCCCGCGTACAGGTCGAGGACCTCGGCCCCCGCGAGGACGCCGTAGGACTCGAGCCTGGAGAAAATCGCCTCCTTGACCCGGTCCGTCGTGGGGCGCGTCCCCGCGCCGGGGACTGAGGTGAGCCGGAGCCCTCCGGCGGCGCCGGCGATGATGCGAGACACGGTGGCTCCTTGAGACTGAGGTTGGGAAGGACGGGACCATCTTACGGGCCGGGGCCCGGGACGTCGCGAGGGGCGGTGCGGGAGACGGCGCGAAGGAGCGGTGCCGGGCCACCCTGGGCCGGGCTGCCGGGGCCGGCCTCCGGGAGCGCTACCCGCGGTCGAGGAACGCGGCCCGCTCCTCCCCGAGGCGCTCGGAGATGAGGCGTGCGAGCCCCGGCGCCTCGGACAGCTCCGGGTCCTCGCCCACGAGCCGCACGGCCTCGTCCCGCGCCGCCGCGATGATGGCGCCGTCCCGCCCCAAGGACAGGAGTCTCAGCGTGCGGCGCGTCCCGGACTGGGCCGTGCCGAGGATGTCGCCCTCGCGCCGCAGCCGCACGTCCGCCTCCGCGAGCGCGAACCCGTCCGTGGTCGCCGCCACGGCCTCGAGGCGCTCCCGGCTGGGGTGTCCGGGCTCGAGGCGCGTGACGAGGAGGCAGGTGCCGCCGTGCTGGCCTCGGCCGACTCGGCCCCGGAGCTGGTGGAGCTGCGAGATGCCGAACCGCTCGGCGTCGAGAATGATCATGAGGGTCGCGTTGGGGACGTCGACGCCCACCTCGACGACCGTCGTCGCGACGAGCGCCCCGACCTCGCCTGAGGCGAACGCTCGCATGGCCTCGGCCTTGTCCTCGGGGTGCTGGGCGCCGTGGAGCATCCCCACGCGGTGCGGGCCGAGGACGCGCTCGGCCTCGAGCCAGGCGGCGGTCTCCTCGACGCTGGTGGAGCCGGTCTCGGCCTCGTCGGCGTTCGCGCCCCTGCCGGACGACCCGCGCCCGCCCGCCGTGTGACCCGCTCGGCCCGGTGAGCCCGCTGAGCCCGTGCCGTCCGTGTCGTCCCCGCCGATCCGCGGCGCAACGACGAAGACCTGCCGCCCCCGGTCCAGCTCCTCCCGGGCCCGGGACCAGATGCGCCCCTCCCACGCGGGGTGCTCGGCGAGAGGGACGACGTGCGTGGCGATGGGAGAGCGCCCCGACGGCAGGCCCTCAAGGGTGAGGATCTCCAGGTCCCCGAAGACACTCATGGCGACCGAGCGCGGAATGGGCGTGGCCGTCATGACGAGCATGTGCGGCGGGTGCTCGGCGCTCTGGCGCAGCGCGTCGCGCTGCTTCACGCCGAACCGGTGCTGCTCATCCACGACGACGAGGCCGAGCTCCGCGAACGTCACCCCCTCCGAGAGGAGTGCGTGGGTGCCGACGACGATGCCAGCGCTGCCGGAGGCCGCCTGGAGAAGGGCCTCGCGGCGCGCCGCGGTGGGCATGGAGCCGGTCACGCACACCACGCGCACGCCGCCGTCGCCCGCGTCAAAGACCGTGCCCTCCTCAGAGAGGGGGCCCAGGAGGGACCGGATGCTCGCGGCGTGCTGGGAGGCGAGGACCTCCGTGGGGGCGAGGAAGACGGCCTGGCCGCCCGCGTCCACAACATGGAGCATGGCGCGCAGGGCCACAACCGTCTTGCCCGAGCCGACCTCCCCCTGGAGGAGGGCGTTGAGCGGGCTCGAGCCAGCCAGCGCCTCGGCGATGCGCGCGCCCGCCGCTGCCTGGCCGGGGGTCAGGCTGAAGGGCAGCGCGGCGTCGAACCGCTCGAGGAGACCACCGGGGACCGGGGGACGCGGCACGGCCAAGCGGGTGCTCGCCGCGTGGCGGCGCTGCGCGAGGGCCGTCTGGAGGACGAAGGCCTCCTGCCAGCGCAGGCGCGCGCGGCCTGGCGCCGCGTCCTCGGGCACACGGGGCCGGTGGACACGCAGGTACGCCTCTGCGAGGCCGACGAGCCCCTGGCGCTCGCGGACGTCCGCGGGAAGGGGGTCCTCGACGGCTGTCCCGAGCCCGTCGACGGCGGGGAGGCCGGCGTCTGCGACCGAGCCCTCCCGGGCCCCGCTGCCCGGGAGGTCACGCTCGGGACCCTCATCCCCGAAGACGTCCGGCATGCCGAGGCTCGCGAGGACGAGGGCCACGGCGCGCTCGATGGCGTGGCTCGTCAGCCCGGACGTCGCCGGATAGATGGGGACGGCCCCGAGACGCTCCGCCTCCTCCTCCGAGCTGAGCGCGGCGAACTTGGGGCTCTTGAGCGTGATCCGCCCCTGGTACAGCGAGGTCTTGCCGCTGAGAAGGCCCAGCGCCCCGACCTCCAGGCCGCTGTGCGCACGGTGGTGTCCGAAGAGGGAGAACGCGAGCTCGGTCTCGCCGTCCGTGACGACGACCTCCGTGATGCTCCCCTTGCGCGTGTGCAGGCGCCGCGAGGACACCGCGACGATCTCGGCGACGAACGAGACGTCCGCGTCCACGGGCAGCTCCGTGAGACTCGAGCGCTCCCCCAGGGCCACATAGCTGCGGGGGAGCCAGTCCAGCAGCTCGCCGGCCGTGCTCGCGCCGATCTCCTTCTCCACCGCGGACGCCATGCGGGCGCCGAGGATCTCCTTGAGCGGGCGGTCCAGCCCAGCGCTCACCGCTCCGGGTCCTCGAGGCTCGAGATCGTCACGTCCCCCGGCGCGCCGGCCTCCGCAACGATGTCGAGAATCGTCTCGGGGGCGTCGGCATGGGCATGCACCCGCCACAGCAACGGATCCATGCCCGCGGCATCCGCGCGGTCCAGGGGCGAGACCATGACGCTCTCGGCCGCCTCGTCGAGAGCGGCGCGGGCCATCGCCATGTCAAGGGGCGTGGCCACGACCGTGCAGACCACCTCCACACCAGACTCCCCACCAGTGGGACACGACGATCCGCGGGCCTCGACCACGCTCTGCTCGCTCGTCTCAAGCCCCGGAAGGGAACGGACGGCGTCCTCGCGGAACGGCTCGCCCGTGAGGACAGAGCGGAGCGCCTCGATGACGACGAGGAGACCGGCGGCCCCGGCGTCGATCACGCCGAAGCGAGCCAGAGCCTCCGAGCCGTTGAGCGTGGCCGCGACCGCGCGGCGAGCCGCGTCCGCCTGCGCCTCCACGAGGCTGAGCAGGGACCGGACGCTGCCGCCCTCGGGGGCGGGAACGGCCGCCATGGCCGTCAGAATGTCGAAGACGCTCGCTGGGGCGCGCTCGGAGACGGCGCTCGCGGCACGGACCTCGGCCGCGGTGACGGCCGCAGACCAGGACGGGGCGTCGAGGCGGCGGACGCCCTCGAGGTGGTGGGCCAGGCTCGCCAGGAGGACCACGAGCACGGTGCCCGAGTTGCCGAGCGCCCGCCGGCCCGCGGCCTGGGCCGCGATCTGCAGGCGGCTGCCCCACGTCTCCGGGTCTGTGGGGGCGGGAGCGGCCGGGGCGCGGGCGGGCTCAGGCGCCTGGGACGGGGCTCGATCCGGCGCCAGCCCGCCGTCGTCGGCCGAGGAGGCACGGGCGACCGCGGAGGCGAGGGGCTCGACGCAGGCGCGCACCGTGGCCAAGAGGTTGGAGCCGGTGTCCCGGTCCGCAACGGGAAAGACGTTGATGTGGTTGATGAGCGACTCGAAGCGCTCGAGCCAGCGAGCGCTCTCCACGAGCCACGCGTCAACGTGCCGAGGCCCCGGCAGCGAGCGAAGACCGTCCGCCGAGCGATCCATTCGAGCCTCCCTCTCCTGACGACGCCCAGCGGCGGGCGCACTCACACCGAACCTATCAGGAGGAGCACCGACTCCAGTCAATCGTCAGAATAACTTGCTACATTCTTTCGAGATGACCTGCGGGAGGCAGTCCCCCACGTCGCTCACTCCGAACGACCCGCGCGGGCGCACGTCCCCGCGCCGTCCCCGGGGGCCGCGGCGAGGGCCTCCCCGTGAACCACAGGAAACGGATCCACCCCATGCCAGAGAACCTCGACTCGCCCCGCCCGACCGCCCGCCGGGCCGCCAAGCCCCGTCGCCGTCGCCGCGGCGTCTGGATCACCCTCGGCGCCCTCGGGCTCATCATCGCGATCCTCGTGGGCGTCGCCGCGGTCTGGCTCAACGGCCTGAAGAACTCCTTTGAGTCCAAGTCCAGCGTCATAGAGAACGTCTTCCCCGACGAGTCCTCACGCCCCCCGAAGTCCGCGGACGGGTCCACGAACATCCTCCTCCTCGGCTCCGACAAGCGCCCCACGCCCGTTGACCCCAAGGTCGCCGTGCCAGGCGGCGGCGCGGACCAGCGCAGCGACTCGATCATGCTCGTCAACATCTCGGCGGACCGCAAGCACGTCAGCGTCATCAGCGTCATGCGCGACCTCTGGGTCCCCATCCCGGGCCACGGGGAGAACAAGGTCAACGCCGGCTACGCGCTCGGCGGATACAAGCTCGAGGTCCAGACGCTCGAGCAGCTCCTCCAGACGCGGATCGACCATGTCGCGGAGATCGACATGGCCTCCTTCGAGGCCCTCGGCAATGCGATGGGCGGCCTCGACGTCTACGTGGAGAAGGAGACCACGCTCTCCCACCTGGACGGCACCGTCCTCAAGCCGGGCATGACTCACATGGACGGCAGGCTCGCCCTCGCCTTCAGCCGGGAGCGCTACGCGTATGCCGACGGCGACTACCAGCGCGTGCGCAACCAGCACGCCGTCATGAGCGCCATCCTGAAGAAGCTCATGTCCAAGGAGACGCTCTCCAGCCCGAGCAAGATCAAGGACATCACGGACCTGACGAGCCCGTACGTCTCCCATGACCCGCAGTTCGACTTCGCCACGATCAGCCGCCTCGGGTTCGAGCTGCGGAACGTGCGCGCCGGCGACGTGAAGTTCGCGACCATGCCCACGGCTGGCACCGGCTGGTCCAAGGACGGGCAGTCGATCGTCCTCGTGGACGAGAAGGGCCTCGCCTCCCTGCGGACGGCCCTCAAGGACGATAAAGTGGCAGCCTGGCTCACCACGTCCGACAACCACGAGAAGCCATGAGACTCCGACACGTCACCCTCGCCCTCCTCGCCGCGCTGCCCCTGACGGGGTGCGCCTCCGCTGTCGTCACGACGGCGGCGCCTGCGGCCAACAATCCCCTCTGTGCGAGCGCGATGCTCAAGACCCCCGAGACGATCTCCGGGCGCGACCGGCGGGACACGACCTCACAGGGCAACACGGCGTACGGGGACCCCGCGGACATTGTCGTTCGGTGCGGCGTGGACGCGCCCGGGCCCACGAGCCAGAAGTGCCTCGCGGTGGACGGGGTGGACTGGCTTGTCGTGGAGGAGCAGCACCCAGGGCAGTCGCCGTCCCACACGTGGCGGGCCACGACCTACGGAACCGAGCCCACCCTCGAAGTGGTCTTCAACGCGGACACGATGCCCTCCTCGGATGTCCTGCCCACCCTGAGCGCGGCCGCGGGCGCGCTGGAGAAGAAGCGCTCCTGCCAGTAGGGGCAGCGCCCGAAGGTGTCAGCGGAGGCCGACGGGCCGCGAGAGGGCGAGGTCCAGCAGCTCGGAGACGAGCTCCGGGTAGGTGAGTCCCGTACGTCCCCAGAGGGCCGGGTACATGCTGATCGGGGTGAACCCGGGCATCGTGTTGATCTCATTGATGACGAACCGGCCGTCCTCCGTGAGGAAGAAGTCCACGCGGGACAGGCCCTCGCCGTCGAGCGCGTCGAAGGCCTCGATGGCCAGGGCCCGCACGGCCTCGACCGCCTCCACCGGCATCTCCGCCGGGCAGGAGAGGCGGGCGGCGTCGTTCTCAATGTACTTCGCGGCGAAGTCGTAGAAGTTGTGGGCTCCGGCCTCGTCCACGGCGATCTCGCCGGGCAGGCTCGCCCGCGTGGGCTCGGTGCCGCGGCCGCCGAGGACGGCGACCTCGATCTCGCGCCCGCGGATGCCCTGCTCGACGACGACCTTCGGATCGTGGTTCCGGGCCTCCTCGATGGCGGCGCGGAGGCCGCCCGCGTCCTCGACGCGCGTGATGCCCTGGGAGGAGCCGGCGCGGGCCGGCTTGACGAAGAGCGGGTACTCAAGGCCCTCCAGGCCGGCTATGGCCGCCTCAGGGTCCCTCCGCCACGCCTTGTCCGTGATGACCGCGTACGGCCCCACCTCGAGCCCGGCGCCGAGGAAGAGGCGCTTCATGAAGTCCTTGTCCATGCCCGCGGCCGACGTCAGCACGCCCGCGCCGGCATACGGCACGCCGACGAGCTCAAGGAGCCCCTGGACGGTGCCGTCCTCGCCCCACGGTCCGTGGAGGATCGGGAAGACGACGTCGACGACGCCGAGCGAGGAGTACGCCCCGTCCCGCATGAGGAGCAGCTCGCGGCTGCCCGCCACGGGCGAGAACGCCACGCGGTCCTCCCCAGGCCGGACTTCAGGCAGGGGCGCGCCGGGCGCGAAGCTGTAGTCGAGCCCCTCCGCGTCCACGAGCGTCCACTCGCCGCTGCGCGTGATGCCGACGGCGAGGACGTCGAACCGAGAGCGGTCGATGGCCCGGAGGACGCTCACGGCGCTGACGCAGGAGACGGAGTGCTCGCTCGAGACGCCGCCGAAGAGGACGAGGACGGTCCGGCGGTCTCCGGCCTGCGAGGATTCGTGGGGGTTCTGGGTCACAGCTCGCCTTCCGACGTCAAGTCTCGTCCCATGAGCCGTGCGCCCATGTCGTTCACCGCGAGACGTCCTTCCACGACGTCGACGACGGCCTGGGTGATGGGCATCCGCACATCGTATTGAGCCGCCAATTCTGCCACGGCGGCCGCCGACTTCACGCCTTCGGCGACCTGCGACATCCGCTCGGCCACCTCGTCCGGCGTCAGCCCCTCGGCCAGAAGCCGTCCGGCCGTGTTGTTGCGGGACAGCCGCGAGGAGCATGTGGCCACGAGATCGCCCATCCCAGCGAGGCCGGCCAGCGTGGGGCCGAGCCCGCCGAGGGCGAGGGCGAGGCGCATGGTCTCGGCGAGGCCGCGCGTCATGATCGAGGCCTTGGAGTTGTCCCCCACGCCGAGCCCGTCGCACATCCCCACAGCCACAGCGATGATGTTCTTGACGACCCCGCCGACCTCGACGCCGACGACGTCCGTGTTGGTGTAGGGCCGGAAATAGGGGGCCGTGCACAGTTCGGCGATCCGCGCGGCCACGAGGGGGTTGGCGGCGGCCACGACGGAGGCGGTGGGCTGGCGGTCCACGATCTCGCGGGCCAGGTTGGGCCCGGACACGACGGCGATCCGCTCAGGGGACAGTCCGAGCGACTCCGCGAGGACCTGGGACATCCGCAGGTGCGTCCCCCGCTCCAGGCCCTTCATGAGGGAGACCACGATGGCATCGGGCTCGAGCGCGCCGGCGACGCGCTCCATGAGCGCGCGGGCGGACTGGGAGGGCACGGCGACGACGACGACGCTGGCGCCCCGGACGGCCGCCGCCGGATCGGTCGTGGCCGTCATGCGCTCGGAGAGCTCCACGTCCGGGAAGTACTCCCGGTTGAGGTGGCGCTCGTTGATCTCGGCCGCGACGGTCTCGCGCCGCGCCCACAGGGTGACGAGGGTGTCCTCGCGGGCGTCGGTCAGGATCTTGCCGAAGGCGGTGCCCCAGGAGCCGCTGCCGAGGATGGCGACGCGGGTCACGAGGCGGCCTTCCTCGGGTCGAAGCGCACAGCGGGCGGGGCCTCACCGCGGATGTCCGCGAGCTGTGCCGTCAACGCGGACATGATGCGCTCGGTAGCCTCCATGAGGGTGGCCTTGGTGATCGGCTGGTCCCGCAGGTCGCTGAGGTCCACGGCGGGCCCCGCCTGGACCGTCACGGGAGGCCGGAAGCGCTTCGGGATCTTCGTGCCGCCCCTCGTCGGCAGGACCATCTGGTCCCCCCAGTGGGCCACGGGCACCACGGGCGCGCCCGTGGCCAGGGCGAGGCGGGCCGCGCCGGTGTAGCCGCGCATGGGCCACAGGCCCGGGTCTCGCGTCAGGGTGCCCTCCGGGTAGACAATGAGAGCCTCGCCGCCGGCGACGATCTCGCGCGCGATGTCGATGGCCCGCCCCGCGTCCTGCGTGCCGCGGAAGACCGGAACCTGGTTTGAGCGGCGCATGATCCATCCGACGAGGGGCCACCCGAACATGGACTTCTTGGCCATGAAGTGCGGCATCCGGCCAGTGTCCAAGACGAAGTGCCCCACGAGGAGCGGGTCCACCTGCGTCACGTGGTTCGAGACGACGATGACGCCGCCCTCCCCGGCCAGGTGCTCCTGCCCCTTCCACGTGATGTCGAACGTGCCCTTGAGGAACGGGATGACGACGGCGGCCGTGCCGCGGATAGTCCGTTTGACGCTGTTCGCTGTGGCCACTGGGATCACGCTTCTCTCAGAGGTTCATGCCCGCCGAGAACGCGGCGGGCCGCCCCGGATGTCCCGGAGCGGCCCAACCATGCTCTCATGTCAGAGTGCTTCGACGTCGAAGTCCGCGCCGAGTCCGCGCAGCTTCTCCTCGAACCGCTCGTAGCCGCGGTTGATGATCTCGATGCCCGTGACGCGGGACGTGCCCTCGGCGGCGAGCGCCGCGATGAGGTGGCTGAAGCCGCCGCGGAGGTCCGGGACGTCGATGTCCGCGCCCGAGAGCTTGCTGGGCCCGGAGATCACGGCGGAGTGGAGGAAGTTGCGCTGGCCGAAGCGGCACGGGATGGACCCGAGGCACTCGCGGTGGACCTGGATCGTGGCCCCCATGCGGCGCAGGGCCTCCGTGAAGCCGAACCGGTTCTCGTAGACGGTCTCGTGGACGATCGAGACGCCGTCGGCCTGGGTGAGCGCCACGACGAGCGGCTGCTGCCAGTCCGTCATGAAGCCCGGGTGCACGTCCGTCTCCAGCACGAGCGGGTTGAGCTCGCCGCCGGGGTGGTAAAAGCGGATGCCGTCGTCGTCGACCTCGAATTCTCCGCCGACCTTCCGGAAGGTATTGAGGAAGGCCGTGAGGTCCTGCTGGTCCGCACCCTCGACGTAGATGTCGCCGCGGGTGACGAGCGCGGCCGAGGCCCACGAGGCGGACTCGTTGCGGTCCGGGAGCGCGCGGTGGTTGTAGCCGCGCAGGGCGGGAACGCCCTCGATGCGGATGACGCGGTCCGTCTGGACCGTGATGATGGCACCCATCTTCTGGAGCACGGCGATGAGGTCGAGGATCTCCGGCTCCACGGCCGCGCCCTTGAGCTCGGTGATGCCCTCGGCGCGGGTCGCCGTCAGGAGGACCTGCTCGGTGGCGCCGACAGACGGGTACGGCAGCTCGAGCTTGGCGCCCTTGAGGCCGTTCGGCGCGGTGATCAAGATGCCGTCCGGGGTCTTGTCCACGACGGCACCGAACTGGCGCAGGACCTGGAGGTGGTAGTCGATGGGGCGGTCGCCGATCTTGCAGCCGCCGAGGTCCGGGATGAAGGCCTCGCCGATCGCGTGAATGAGCGGGCCGCAGAAGAGGATCGGGATGCGCGAGTCCCCCGCGTGCGTGTTGATCTCGGCGCTCGTGGCGCTCTTGGCCTTCGTGGGGTCCATGTACAGGTCCCCGGTCTCCGGGTCCTTGGTGACATCCACGCCGTGAATGCGGAGCAGGCTCGTGACGACGTCAACGTCCTTGATCTCAGGCACGTTGCGCAGGGTGGACGGGGTGTCCCCCAGGAGGGCTGCAACCATTGCCTTGGGCACGAGGTTCTTCGCGCCCCGGACGCTCACTGTGCCGCGGAGGGCCTTGCCGCCGCGGATCGTCAATACGCTAGCCATTGCTCGGGGTACTTCCTAACGTGTGCTGAGGGGGGATCGGGCACGCCTCACGCGGCGCGCCCAAGAACTTCAGCATAGGCGTTAACCTTCGTCGTTCGCTGAAGGCAGAGTCCGGGGGCGGTAGGTGGGGCGCCGAGACTCGAACGCCGCAATGTCCCCCTCGCTCTCGAGCGTCAGACGGATGTCGTCGAGCCCGTTGAGGAGGCGGTGCTTCGTGTCAGAGTCGATCTCGAACCGGGTCTGCACGGAGCCGCAGGAGATCGTCTGCGCCGCCACGTCGATCTTCACGTGGGTGCCCGGCGCGGTCTCGAGCTCCTTCTGGATCCGCTCGATCTCCGGCTGCTCGACGACGGCCGCGAGGACGCCCTTCTTCCCGGCGTTGCCGCGGAAGATGTCCCCGAACCGGGCCGAGAGCACGGCTTTGAACCCGTAGTCTCGCAGCGCCCAGACGGCGTGCTCCCGGCTCGAGCCCGTGCCGAAGTCCGGCCCGGCGACGAGGACCTGTGCGCCCGCGTAGGCGGGCTCGTTGAGGACGAACGCCGGGTCCTTGCGCCAGCCGGCGAAGAGGGCGTCCTCGAATCCCGTCTGGGTCACGCGCTTCAGGTAGACCGCGGGGATGATCTGGTCGGTGTCCACGTTGGAGGCGCGCAGCGGGACGCCGACACCGTCAATGGCTGAGATGGCTTCCATGGTCCTAGGCTCCGTTCGTCGTGGCGGTCAGTGCGGGGGTGTGGGCGCTGGCCGTGTCCGGCACGACATCGCTAGGAGACGAGAGCGTGCCCCGGATGGCGGTGGCAGCGGCGACGAGCGGCGAGACGAGGTGCGTGCGACCGCCCTTGCCCTGCCGGCCCTCGAAGTTGCGGTTGGAGGTGGAGGCGCAGCGCTCCCCCTCGCTCAGCTGATCCGGGTTCATGCCGAGGCACATGGAGCAGCCCGCAAAGCGCCATTCGGCGCCGAAGTCCTTGAAGACGCGGTCCAGCCCCTCGGCCTCAGCCTCCAGGCGCACGCGCGCGGAGCCCGGGACGACGAGCATGCGCACGCTCGCTGCCTTCGTGCGGCCCTTGATGATCTCGGCCGCAGCGCGAAGGTCCTCGATGCGGGAGTTGGTGCAGGAGCCGAGGAACACCGTGTCCACGGCGATCTCCTTCATCGGCGTTCCCGGCTCAAGACCCATGTACTCGAGGGCCCGCTCCGCCGAGACGCGGGCGACGTCGTCCTCCATGAGGAGCGGATCCGGAACGCTCTCCGAGAGGCTGACGCCCTGGCCCGGGTTGGTGCCCCAGGTCACGAACGGCTCGAGCGCGTCGCCGTCGATGACGATCTCGCGGTCGAAGACTGCGCCCTCGTCCGTGGCGAGGCCCTTCCAGGCCTCGACGGCGGCGTCCCAGTCCTCGCCCTTCGGGGCGTGGTCGCGGCCCTTGAGGTACTCGAACGTCGTCTCATCAGGCGCGATCATGCCGGCGCGGGCGCCCGCCTCGATGGACATGTTGCAGATGGTCATGCGCGCCTCCATGGACAGCGCGCGGATGGCCTCGCCCCGGTATTCGAGGACGTAGCCCTGGCCGCCGCCCGTGCCGATCTCGGCGATGACGGCGAGGATGAGGTCCTTGCTCGTCACGCCCGGCCGAAGCCTGCCGTTGACCGTGACGGCCATCGTCTTGAACGGCTTGAGGGCGAGCGTCTGGGTGGCCATGACGTGCTCGACCTCGCTCGTGCCGATGCCCATGGCGAGGGACCCGAACGCACCGTGAGTGGACGTGTGCGAGTCTCCGCAGACGATGGTCATGCCCGGCTGGGTCAGCCCGAGCTGGGGGCCCACGACGTGGACGATCCCCTGCTCCTTGTCGCCGAGGGAGTGCAGGCGGACGCCGAACTCGGCGCAGTTGGCGCGCAGGGTCTCGATCTGGAGGCGCGAGACCGGGTCCGCGATGGGCTTGTCGATCTCGAGCGTGGGGGTGTTGTGGTCCTCGGTGGCGATCGTCAGGTCGGGGCGCCGGAGCGGCCGGCCCTCCTGTCGCAGCCCGTCGAAGGCCTGCGGGCTTGTCACCTCGTGGAGCAGGTGGAGGTCGATATACAGCAGGTCCGGGGCGCCGTTCGTGCCGGCGACGACGACGTGGTCCCTCCACACCTTCTCGGCGAGGGTGAGCGGGGCTGTCGGGGCGTGCATCTCTGGGGTCCTCAACTCTCGGGGCGGACGCGGCGATGGCCGGGTCTTCTCGTGCTGTCCACTGAATCACGACGCAACGGCCCACGGGGGACGCGCCTCGTTGCATCTCACTTATTGAGACTCTAGTATCAGCGTATGGACACAGAACGCTCATCCAGCGGGGTCGGGGTCATCGATAAGGCCGCCGCTGTACTCAACGCCCTTGAGGCGGGCCCCACGAGCCTCGCGCAGCTCGTCACGACCACCGGACTGGCCCGCCCCACGGTCCACCGTCTGGCCCTCGCGCTCATCCACCACCGCCTGGTGGCGCGAGACATGCACGGCCGCTTCGTCCTCGGCAACCGCCTCGTGGAACTCGCTTCCGGGGCCGGCGAGGATCGCCTCATCGCTGCCGCTTCCGCGGCCCTCTTGTCCTTGAGGACGACGACGGGCGAGTCCGCGCAGGTCTTCCGCCGCCAGGGCGACTGGCGAGTGTGCGTGGCCTCGGCCGAGCGGCCCATCGGACTGCGGGACACCATCCCCGTGGGCACCAAGCTGTCCATGAAGGGCGGCTCCGCGGCGCAGGTTCTGCTGGCTTGGGAGGATCACTCCCGCCTGCTCGAGGGCCTGGAGGGGGCCCGGTTCACCCCTGCCGTCCTCGCGGGCGTGCGGCGCCGCGGCTGGGCCCAGTCCTTGGGCGAACGTGAGCCCGGCGTGGCCTCCGTGTCCGCCCCGGTGCGGGGCCCCTCCGGCCGGGTCATCGCAGCCGTGTCCATCTCCGGCCCCATCGACCGGCTCACGCGCCAGCCGGGCCGCCTCCACGCCGAGGCCGTCGTTCATGCGGCCGCGACGATCACGGCCGCTCTGCGCAAGCCCTCCGACGGCGGCGACGAGGAGGACTAGCCTCCGCGTGCGACCTATGCGCCGCACGGCGCTGAAGGCCACAGAAGCGGGGCCCGCATCATGCGGGCCCCGCTTCTGTGTGTGCGGGCCCCGTTCCGGCTGGATCTACTCACCTCTCGGCCGCAGCTCCTGCCCCTGGGCCGCCGCGAGCCGCGCCCGTCGACGCCGCCGAACCCAGGCCCGAAGCGCGAAGTCCAGCAGGATATAGTCCGCCAGAAAAAACGCGAGCAGGGCGACTCCCCACGGCCACTCGAAGGGCGAGGGGACCGGGACACCGAAAACAACGGGGAGGAGAATCCACGTGCCGATGCCCAAAGACCATCCGACGATCGAGAGAATCCTGCCGGCCAGCCGCTCGTCGGGATCCTGCTCCGGCTCAAGAACGGCAGACGGGTCAACGGCGCTAGGCCGAGGCAACTGCTTCATGGATTTATGATAGCGTTCGTATGTGATACGTGTCACTCAGCGGCCGGCGAAGTGGTCCCATCCACCCTCGGGCAGCGGGGGCAAGGAGGATGAGTAGACCTTCGCGTGCGGCCAGGACCGCACGACGCTGCATGACGAAGGGGCGGGGCCCGCATCAAGCGAGCCCCGCCCACCTACGTCTCAGCTAAGCAAGTCACCGAGCCACGTGAGGCCACGCCAGCGCGAGGCATTCTCAGACCGCAGGTACCGGCGCACCATCCACCCCTCGATGCCGCCCAAGACGACCAGGAGCACGATGTCCAGAATCACCCCGTTGGGCCACTCGTAGAACCGAGGCACGTGGACCCCAAAGACCTTGGGCATGACGACCCAGATCACGAGAACGATGATGAGGTCGACGATCACGAACACCCGGACCAGGCCCCGAACCGCCTTGTCTTCATCGGATCCCCCGACAGCCGACGAGTCAACAGAACTGAGAGACTGCAACTGCTTCATGGATTTATGATAGCGCTCGTGTGTGTTATATGTCACTCAGCGGCCGGCGAAGTGGTCCCATCCGGCCGCGGGCAGCGGGGCCCCGTCCAGGAGTACGCGGTCCGCCGCGCCGGTCGCGGCATTGGGCCCCACGCCGGCGACTCGGCCGATGACCTCGAACCCATCCGGCACAGAGGCCGCGTCAGGGAACGTCCCCAGCAGGGCGAAGTCCTCGCCGCCGGTCAGGACGAGGCGGAGCGCAGCCCCGGCGTCGTCGTCTGAGTGACCGGACGCCACGCCTGGGGAGGCCGGCGCGGCACCGGTGCCGACGTCTTGCCGGACAGGAGCCGAGCGCAGCGCGCGGACGGCGGGCAGGAGTTCATCAGCGCGGGCGCGGAGGGGCGCGCCGCTCAGCTCGAGGCGGACGCCCGAAGCGCGGGCGAGCCGGTGGGCATCGCGGCCCAGCCCGTCCGAGACGTCCATGAGGCTCGTCGGCGCAGACTCCCGCCACGCGCCCATGGGAGGGCGGGGACGGAACTGCGCCTGGACGAACGGCTCGGCATCCGCAGTCACAGGCGCATCCCCGAGCAGCAGAGCGAGGCCCGCCGCGGCCCAGCCGAGGCGGCCAGCGACAGCGACGACGTCCCCCGGGCGCGCCCCCGAGCGCGAGACGGCCCCGCTCGGGCCGGGCTCGCCGAGGACCGTGACCGTGCTCGTCAGCTCGGACGCGGTGCCCAGGTCCCCGCCGGAGACGCGGCAGCCCGGGGCCAGCTCGTCCAGCGCGGCCCGCATGCCGCGCGCGAAGCCCTCAATGCGCGCCAGCGGGGTGTCAGCCGGGCACTGGAGGGACCAGAAGACGTGGCGCGGCTCGCCGCCCATGGCGTTGATGTCGGAGACGTTCTGGGCGATGGACTTCCACCCCGCGTCCGCCGGGTCCTGCTCCCGTCCGCACGGCCACGCCCACACGAAGTCCTGGCCCTCGACGAGCCCGTCCACCGTGACGAGGGTGCCGCGGGGCATGTGAACGAGCGCGGCGTCGTCCCCGGGGCCGATCTCGTCGACGTGCGCCCGATCTGGCGTCGCCTGGCCGTCGTGGTCCGCCGCGCCGTCGCCATCCCGTGCCCCTGAGCCGAGGATCGGCAGGAGCACGTCGAGGAGCTCGCCCTCGGTGAGATCCCCGACGAGGCTCATCGAGTGGCCTCGGCTCCCTGCCTCCGTCCGAGAAGCCCGCCGAGCCGTGACCGGCGCGGCGCGGCCGAGGCACGCTCCACGGCGGCGCGGAAGCGCTCGTACCGCGCAAGCTCCTCCTCGACCGGGTGCACGACGTACCCGCGTGCCACCCCCTCGACCTCAGCGGTAAGCCGCTTCCGAGCGCGCCGCCCCTTGATCCGGGACGCGGCCCCGGCGATGGCGGCCGCGAGGAGCGCCAGGAGGATGCCAAGCGCGGCGCCGAGCACCACGAGGAGCGTGGGCACCGGAAAGCCCTCCACCTGCGGCGTCTCGGGCAGATGGAACTGGAAGTAGCCCGCGAGGAAGATCGCCGCGAGCCAGCCGAGGCCGGCCACGAGCGTCAGCAGCGCCACCCACTGGAGCACCGTGAAGACGGGCCACCACCACGCGCGCCGCCCGGCCTGAAGGTCGGCCGAGGCGAGGGCCTGGTCCAGGCGATCCGGGAGCCTCTCGGACTCGCTTCGGGCCGCCCGCCGGGTCGAGGACCGCCACGCCTCGGTCGCGCCGTCGCTCGCCTCGTCCGCGAAGCGCCGCACGGCCGAGTCCGCCCGTGCCCGCTCGGACGCGCCCATCGGCGGCATCGAGGAGCGGTTCACCTCCGGGTTGACGTCCGAGCGGTGCAGGTTGAGCCGGCGCAGCGGGTCCGGCCGGAATCGGCCCACCCACTTGACGAGCGGCCATCCGGTGGCCGCGTGGGAGCGGTGCCGGTAGGACTTCTCGACGGCGTCCGCCACGACGCCCACCCGGGCCGCCGCGGCGAGCTCGGTGCTCAGGCCCTCGACGGACTTCTTCGTCACCCCCGCGGGCTCCCCCGTCCCGGAGGAGGCGAGGTCCCTCGCGGCGGCGTCGACATCGGCCGCAAGGCGGGCGTCGGCCGCGTCCTTGGCGTCCGCGAAGCGCCGGATGCCGTTGCGCACCCGGTCCACGTTCTGCCCCGTGCGGGCGCTCGCCGGGATGACCTCGACGCCCGTCACCCCGTCCTGGCGCAACAGTCCCTGGAGGGAGGCGACGACGTGGTCGACCTCGCCCGGGGGGAGGCGGTCAATCTGATTGAGCACCGCGAGCATGACGGAGCCGTGGCCCGCGAGCGGCCGGATGAAATCAAGGTGCACCGAGGCGTCGGCGTACTTCTGCGGGTCCATGACCCACACCAGCACGTCCACCTGGCCTGCGAGCCGCTCCGCCACCTCGCGGTTGGCCCGCTCCGTCGAGTCAAAGTCCGGCAGGTCCAGGAGGATGAGGCCGGACGGGTTCTGCGAGCCACGCTCGGTGGAGTGAAGCACCTCCCCGTCAGGTCGGAAGCGGCGGTCCGTGACGCCGAGCCAGTCCAGCAGCGGCTCCGAGCCCTCCCTGCCCCAGATCATGGCGAGCGGCTGGCTCGTCGTCGGCCTCGTGGCGGCGGTGCGCGCCACCTCCTCCTCCACGACCGCGTTGAAGAGCGTCGACTTTCCGCTTCCGGTGGCGCCGAAGAAGCCGACGACGGTGTGCTCGCTCGACAGGCGCCGGCGCTCCCCGGCGGCCGAGCTCACGCGGGCGGCCCGCTCAAGGAGCTCGCCGCTCAGGCGGTCCTCGCCGAGCGCGCGCGCCTCCTCGAGCGATTCCAGGCGGGACGCGAGATCAGACTCAGTTCTGGGCACGGGCGGCCTCCCTGGACTCGGTGGCGACGGCCCGGAGGTCCCGGGCGGCGGAGCGGGCATCGGCGGATGAGAACGCGGCGTCCGTGGCCGCGGCGGGAAGCAGACCCGTGAAGCGGGCCTCCTCCTCCCCCATGAGCGAGGCCATGCGGACGCCCAGGTCCTCGCGGGCCTTCTTGGCGAGGCGGCGCACGGCGTCCTCGCCGAAGATCGACTCGAGCAGGCGCTGAGACAGCACGGCGGTGGTGCCCGCAATGCCCACCTCGGCGCCCGTCAGGCCGCCCGTGGAGCCGAAGACGACGAGCATGAGCGCCACACCCACGGCGTTGACGCCGAGGCTCGAGATGCGGGCCATGCGGCGCTTGCCCTGGCCCTCGGTGCGGATGAGGCCGAGGAGATCGTCCTGCCACAGGCGAATCTCCTCCGCGGCGCGCTCCTCGAAGCCGGGCGAGCAGTTGGAGAGGTCACGGCCCTCCACGAGGGGGCGGCCGGCCGGCTCCTGGCGGAACATCGTGTCGGTGCGCTCGGCGGCGTGCGCGGCGGCGTTGACGATGACCGAGTGGAGGCCGGACTCAATCTCCGTCTCCACTTCCACGGCGGGCACGGGCTTGCCCGTGATGAGCGCGCCAATCCTGTCGCGGATGCGTCCGACGCCGGACTCGACACCGCGGAAGAAGTCCCCCGTGCCGATGAAGTCCTGCCAGCGCGCCAGGACCTCGCCGCGGAGCAGGTTGCCGTCCTGGGTGCTGCGGAGGACGTCCTCGGCGGCGATCTCGTAGTTCTCGCGGGCGAGGGACGCCAGGCGGGCGTGGGCGCCCTCCTGCTCGGCGATGCCCTCGGCGAGGCCGTCCATCCGGTCCGCGAGCTGGGCGAGGACGCCGTCGAGCGTCCGGCGCGCCACGTCGGCCCGGGACTGGGCGTCCGAGGCGAGCGTGGCCAGCCAGTCCGAGAGCTCGTCCGTGGCGCCGGCGGGGAGCATGCGCAGCTCGTCGAGCTCGCTCTCCGGGACGACGAAGAGCTTCGCGTCCGCGAGGCCCTCGCGGCTCAGGAGGGAGCGCAGGTCCGGCTCAATCTCGCCGATGACGGCCGGCGGGACTCGGTCGAGCACGACCGCGAGCGTGATGTCCCGGGCCGCCGCGTCCTTGAGGAGCGCCCACGGCACCGCGTCCGCGTACCGGTTGGCGGTGGTGACGAACACCCAGAGGTCAGCAGCGGAGAGGAGCTGCCCGGCCAGGCGGCGGTTCTCGTCCGAGAGGGAGTCGACGTCGGGGGCGTCGAGGAGGGCGATGCCCCGCGGAATGCTCGGCTCGGCGAGGAGGGTGATGGAGCCGATGGCCGCGGGGTCGGGCTCCTCGCCGGCCTTCGTCGCGGGCACCGGGGCCTCGCCCGGCTCGACGATGCGCCCGCGGACCCGCGCCAGGCTCGGGAGGATGCGGGATGTGGCGAACCACTCCTCGTCCTCCGGGTTGTGCAGGAGAATCGGCTGGCGCGTGGTGGGCCGGATGGCTCCGGCGCGCGTCACGGGCCGGCCCACGATGGAGTTGACGAGCGTGGACTTGCCCGCACCCGTGGACCCGCCGACAACGGCCAGGAGCGGCGCGTCGAGGGAGGCGAATCGGGGCAGGATGTAGTCGTCGAGCTGCTCCGCCATGCCCTTGGCCGCGGCGCGCGTCTGGGCTGCCGCAGGGGTGTTGAGCTCGATGTCGACGCCGGCGAGCCCGTCCCGCAGGCGCTCGAGGAGCGGGCCCAGTGCGGGCGCGGGACGCCGGAGGGCGGACGAGCTGGAGCGAGCGGGCTCGACGACGGAGGCTTCGCCGGGCGCGGGGACGCCGGGCGAGTGGGGATCCTGCGGCTCATGGCCGCCAAGTGAAGTGTTCACTCCCCCATCTTGCCAAAGACCTGGGCGGCCGTGGGACACGCAAAAGCCCGGCTGGCTTGCGCCAACCGGGCTTTCGGCTGTGGTGACCCCAGCGGGATTCGAACCCGCGTTGCCGCCGTGAGAGGGCGGAGTACTAGGCCGCTATACGATGGGGCCGTACATTCGCGTTGTCATTTCTCTTGCGAGAAGCTCCAACCTTATTTCCATGGCTCAGAAGCGATCTTCCGATCATTTCCTCGCCCTTTGCCACTCCGAATCTCTCCGAAGCAACTCGTCTAGCTTACCAGAAGTTTTTCTGACTTCCAAATCGGCTAGCCTTTTCAAAATTCGATTCCCGCACTCTCACCAATGATTCCCTCGAGAATCTCTAAAGCGGTGAAACGAATTTCGCTGGGATACCAGGACTCGAACCTAGAATGACGGTACCAGAAACCGTAGTGTTGCCAATTACACCATATCCCAATGGTCCCGAACCCGGCCGCAGCCGCCGTTCGCAACGAGTAATGACTCTACACGGTGCGAGCCGCACATGCAAATCGGCAGGGACCGGCGGTGCCGATCCCTGCCGATGCGCCTCTCCTGGGCCCCTCTAGCCGCGCGCGGCGAAGGCCCGCAGGCGCGCCACCGTGGACTCGCGGCCGAGAATGACCATGGACTCGAAGAGCGGCGGGGACACGCGGCGCCCGGAGAGGGCCGTGCGCAGCGGGCCGAACGCCTTCCGGGGCTTGAGCTCCATCTCGTCGATGAGGAGCGCCCGCAGCGCCGCCTCAACCGACTCCACCGTGAACTCGCCCAGCCCCTCGAGGACCTCCGCGGAGCGCGAGCAGATCTCCGCCGCGTTCTCCGGCAGGCCCTTCAGTGCGTCGTCCGCCACGTCGATGGCGTTGTCCGCCTTGAAGAGGAAACCCGCCATCTCCGGGACCTCGCCGAGGAGGGCGATGCGCTCCTGCACGAGCGGCGCCATCTCCGCGATGATCTCCCGCTCCCGCGCGGTGGGCTCCTCCCCGATGAGGCCCGCGGCCGCAAGGTACGGCGCGAGCCGGGACGCGAAGTCCTCCGGCGCGAGCATGCGGATGTGCGTGCCGTTGATCGCCTCGGCCTTCTTCTGGTCGAACCGCGCCGGGTTGGACAGCACGTCCGCCACGTCGAACGCCTCGACGAGCTGATCCACCGTGAAGATGTCCTCATCTGCGGAGAGGGACCAGCCGAGCAGCGCCAGGTAGTTGAGCAGCCCCTCGGGGATGAAGCCCTTGTCCCGCTGCAGGAACAGGTTGGACTCCGGGTCCCGCTTGGAGAGCTTCTTGTTGCCCTCCCCCATGACGTACGGCAGGTGGCCGAACTCCGGGGTGTACTCGGCGACGCCCACCTTGACGAGCGCGTCGTACAGCGCGATCTGGCGGGGCGTCGAGGAGAGGAGGTCCTCGCCGCGCAGCACGTGCGTCACGCCCATGAGCGCGTCGTCCACCGGGTTGACGAGCGTGTAGAGCGGCTGGCCGTTGGCGCGGACCACGACGAAGTCCGGCACGCTTCCGGCCCGGAACGTGATCTCGCCGCGCACGAGGTCCGTGAACGTGATGTCCTCGTCCGGCATGCGCAGGCGCAGCACGGGCTCCCGGCCCTCGGCGCGGAACGCGGCCACCTGCTCCTCGGTGAGCTCGCGGTCGAAGCCGTCGTAGCCCAGCTTGGGGTCCCGCCCGGCGGCCCGGTGCCGGGCCTCGATCTCCTCGGGCGTCGAGAACGACTCGTAGACGTGCCCGCCCGCGACGAGCTTCGCGATGACGTCCGCGTAGATCTCCCCGCGCTGCGACTGCCGGTAGGGCTCGTGCGGGCCGCCGACCTCCACGCCCTCGTCCCACGTGATCCCGAGCCAGCGCAGCGCCTCGAGGAGCTGCTCGTAGGACTCCTGCGAGTCCCGCTTCTGGTCCGTGTCCTCGATGCGGAAGATGAGCTTGCCACCGGTGTGCCGTGCGTAGGCCCAGTTGAAGAGCGCCGTGCGGATGAGACCCACGTGCGGCGTCCCTGTGGGCGAGGGGCAGAAGCGCACGCGCACTCCCTGCGAGGCGGGTGCGGGGTGGATGAGGGAAGAGTCAGTCATGCTCAGCAGCTGTCCGTTCGGTGTCTGTACGTGGTCGGTGTGAATGCGCTCCGGCGGGGGCGGTGCGGGCGGCCGCGTCGTCGTCATCATGAGAGAAAGGGCGACGACGATGCTGGCGCGACCCGCGAGGCCCTAGCGGCGGAAGGTGTTGGTCAGCTCGCCGATGCCCTCGACGGCCGCCGTGAAGGACTGGCCCTCCTCGAGGAGGCCGACGCCGGCGGGCGTGCCGGTGAGGATGACGTCGCCCGGCAGGAGCGTGAACGCGCTCGAGGCGAAGGCGACGAGCTCGGCGACGGAGAAGACCATCTGGGAGGTGCGGCCGTCTTGGCGGAGCTCGTCCCCCAGCTCGCCGGTCACGCGCACGTCGTCCGGGTCCAGCTCGGTCTCAATCCAGGGGCCGAGGGGGCACGAGCCGTCCCAGCCCTTGGCGCGGGCCCACTGGCCGTCGGTGCGCTGGCAGTCTCGTGCGGTGAGGTCGTTGGCCACGGTGTAGCCGAAGATGACGTCCCCCGCCTTCTCGGCCGGCACGTCCTTGCAGATGCGGCCGATGACGACGGCGAGCTCCGCCTCGAAGCTGATCTCCTCAGAGAAGCTCGGCAGGGTCACGGGGTCCCCGGGGCCGACGACGGACGTGTTGGGCTTGAGGAACATCAGCGGCGACACGCGCGGCGCCTCGTTGCCGAGCTCCGCCGCGTGGTCCTCGTAGTTGCGGCCGATCCCGATGACCTTGCTCCGAGGGATGACGGGCGCGAGAAGGCGGACGTCCTCCAGGCGGTGGACCGTGCCCGTGGGCTGAACGCCCTGGAAGAACGGGTCACCGACGATCTGAGTGAGGCTCTCCTCCTCGGCGTCGACGATCCCGTACGCGGGATCCTGTCCTGGGGCCACAAACCGTGCAATACGCATGTGTCCCATGGTATCCCCCGGACGGAGACGGCCCCGGGGCCCCGGGGCGACCGGAGCCCGCGGGGCCGCAGACGGAACTCTGGTGGCGCTTAGCGGACGCGCGTCACCCATCCGTGGCGGTCCTCGACGGCGCCCGTCTGGATGCCGAGCAGCTCCTCGCGGATCTGCTGCGTCACGGGGCCGGCGGGTGCGTCCGGGTCACCGATGACGTCGTCCCCGTCATAGAGGGCGCCGATGGGCGTCACGACGGCGGCCGTGCCGCACGCGAAGACCTCGCTCACGCGGCCGGAGGCGGCCAGCTCGCGGAACTCGTCCAGAGTGACCTTGCGCTCTTCCACGGCGAGGCCCTTCTCTGCGGCGAGCGTGAGGATCGACGAGCGCGTGATGCCCTCGAGGATCGAGCCGGACAGGGCCGGGGTGACGAGCGTGTCCCCGTCCACGACGAAGAACACGTTCATGCCCCCGAGCTCCTCGATGGCGTTGTCGTTGAGCGGGTCGAGGTACACGACCTGGTCGCAGCCCTTCTGCGCCGCGAGGACCTGCGGCTTGAGGGATGAGGCGTAGTTTCCGCCGCACTTGGCTGCGCCCGTGCCGCCTCGGCCGGCGCGCGCGTACTCGCGCTCCACCCAGATCTTGACCGGGCGAACGTCCCCGCCGAAGTAGTTGCCGGCCGGCGAGGCGATGACGCAGAACGTGTACGTCTTCGACGGGCGGATGCCGAGGAACGCCTCGGTGGCGATCATGAACGGGCGCAGGTAGAGGGACTCCCCCGGGCCCGTGGGGATCCACTCTGCCTCGACGTCCACGAGCTCGCGGCACGCGTCCACGAAGATGTCCACGGGCAGGTCCGCCATCATGAGGCGCTCGGCCGAGCGGCGCAGGCGCTCCGCGTTGGCCTCAGGGCGGAAGAGTCCCACCGTCCCCTCGGCGTTCTTGTACGCCTTGAGGCCCTCGAAGATCTCCTGGCCGTAGTGGAAGACCGCTGCCGCCGGATCGAGGCTGATGGGGCCGTAGGGCTCGATGCGGGCGTTGTGCCAGCCCTTCTCCTCCGAGTAGTCCACCACGGCCATGTGGTCCGTGAAGATCGTGCCGAACGCGGGCGCGGCCAGGATCTCGGCACGGCGCTCGGGGCTCGCGGGGTTCTCGGAGAGGCGTCGATCGAACGACAGCGTCATGGTGTCCTCCAGTGGGTCCGGTGCGGAATCGTCCATTTCAGACTAGGCCAGGCGAGCGGCAACCGCCTCGCCGATGACGCGGGTTCCGCGGGCCGCGCTGCCTGAGGCCGCCCCGTGCTCCGCCACGTCGTCGCGCACGGCAGCCCTGACGCGGTCCGCGAGCGCGCCCCTGCCCAGGTGATCCAAGAGGAGCGCGGCGGACAGGATGGCCGCGCGGGGGTCTGCGAGGCCCTGGCCCGCGATGTCCGGTGCGGAGCCGTGGACGGGCTCGAACATCGAGGGGAAGGCGCCGTCCGGGTTGATGTTGGCGCTCGCGGCGAGGCCGATCCCGCCGGTGACGGCTGCGGCGAGGTCTGTGAGGATGTCGCCGAAGAGGTTGTCGGTGACGATGACGTCGAAGCGCGAGGGGTCGGTGACCATGAAGATCGTGGCGGCGTCGACGTGGAGGTAGTCGGTCTCGACGCCCGGGAAGTCCTGGGCGACCTCGCGGACGACACGCTTCCACAGGGCGCCGGCGTGGACGAGGACGTTGTGCTTGTGCACGAGGGTGAGGCGGCCTCGGCGGGCGGCGGCGCGCTCGAAGGCGTCGCGGACGACGCGGCGGACGCCGTGGTCCGTGTTGATCGAGACCTCGGTGGCGATCTCGTGGGGCGTGCCCGCGCGGATGGCGCCGCCGTTGCCCACGTACGGCCCCTCGGTTCCCTCGCGGACGACGACGAAGTCCACCTCGCCCGGGTCTGCGAGCGGCGACTCGATGCCCGCGGGGAGGATGGACGGGCGGAGGTTGACGGCGTGGTCGAAGGCGAAGCGGAGCCTCAGGAGGACGTCGCGCTCGAGGACGCCGGAGGGCACGCGGGCGTCCCCGGGGGCGGCGCCGATGGCGCCGAAGAGGATCGCCTCGTGCCTGGCGAGGCTCGCGAGCGTCTCATCGGTGAGGGTCTCCCCCGTGGCCAGGTAGCGCTCGGCTCCCAGCTCGTAGCGGGTGATGTCGACGCCGGTGCCGTCGAGGGCGAGCGCCGCCTCGAGGACGCGGAGGGCCTCGTCCGTGACCTCGGGGCCGATTCCGTCTCCGCCGATGACTGCCAGGTCAATCCGTCCGTGTGTCATGGTCCCCAGCGTAGCGAGAAGTCCACAATTCAGACACATGATCCACGATGTGAACGGCAGCGTCGCTGGCGGGGTGCCATGAACGGGGGCAGGGCGGGCGGAGCGGGCGGGGCTCAGCGGGCCCCGCCTCGGGCGTGCAGGATCAGCCCGCGGTCTGATGCGCGGCCGCCCCGCCCGGACTAGCGTTGACGAGGTGAATCCATTCATTCCGCTGGGGGCCTGGCTTGCCACGCGGCGGTTCGGCGTCGACATTGCCCTTGCCCTGCTCCTGACGCTCATGACGCTGTACATGATCCTCGAGGCTGCGTCGCTCTGGGAGCTGCAGGGGCGGCGGTTCGTGTTCTATGTGGGGCTGGGCTGCGTGGGGTTCGCCGTCGCGTTGAGGCGGCGCCTGCCGTCCCACGCGTTCGTCGCGGGCAGCCTCGGATTCCTCGGGTTCCTGCCGGCCTTGGTGTACTCCTTCAGCGAGGTGTACCTCGCGCTGCCGGTCCTCGTTCTCCTGTACACCTTCGCGTCTCATGACAGCCCTGTCCACCGCCGGGTCTCCCTCATGGGCTTCATTGCGTCCGTCGTGCTCCTCGCCTTGTTCCGAACCGGCTCGACGCCCCCCGGGGACGCAGCGAGCGCCCAGGCGACCGTCCTCGCCATCCTCGTCCTGGCCGCGGGACTGACCGCGTGGGCGTTCGGCGACATGGCCCGATCTCGCCGCCTGGCCATCCAGGCGATTCGCGACCGCGCAGAGCGCCTCGAGCTCGAGGCCGCCCAGGAGCGCGAGCTCGCTGCGAAGGACGAGCGCGCCCGGATCGCCCGGGAGATGCACGACATCGTCGCGCACTCCCTCGCCGTCATCGTCACCCAGGCGGACGGCGGGCGGTACGCGGCGGCCGCCGACCCGTCCGCGGCCCCGCGCACCCTCGAGGTCGTCGCGGCGACCGCCCGGGAGTCCCTGGCCCAGATGCGCTCTCTCCTCGGCGTCCTCCGCACCGACGACGGCACGGCCTACGCCGCGGCCCCAGACCTCGACAGCCTCCCCGACCTCGTCGACACCGCGGTGACGAGCGGCGTCGACGCGCTCCTGTCGACCGTCGGCACGGAGCAGCGGGGGCGGCTCGACCGCGGCGCGGAGCTCGTCCTGTACCGGGCCGCCCAGGAGATGCTGACGAACGTCGTCAAGCACCAGGGCCCCGGGGCCGTCGCCGACCTCACCGTGCGCTGGCGCTCCCGCGACGTCGTCCTCTCCTGCGTCAGCGACTGTCCCGCGGCCTCCACCGCCGCCGCCGCCGACGCCCGCGGCCGCCTGGGGACGGGCCTTGGGCTCAAGGGCATGCGGGAGCGGGCCGCGCTGTACTCCGGATCCGTCGAGGCGGGGCCCACCGAGCGCGGGTTCCGCGCCGTCGTCGTCATCCCCTACGCGGGCCAGAGCGCCCCCGCACCCGGCACGCCCGCCCAGCCCCACGACCAGCCGCCCGCCCACCCCAGCCCGCAGACCGACAGGAGGACACCGTGATCCGCTGCGCACTCATCGACGACCAGCCGCTCATCCGCTCCGGCCTCGCCATGCTCATCAACTCCCAGCCCGACCTCACGGTCGTCGCGGAAGGCTCCGACGGCGACGAGGCCGCCCAGATCGTGGCCCGCGAGCGCCCCGACCTCGTCCTCATGGACATCCGCATGAAGCGCGTCGACGGGATCGAGGCCACCCGCCGCATCCTCACGGCGGTCCCCGAGGACGCCGCGCCCCGCGTCATCGTCCTGACGACGTTCGACCTCGACGAGTACGCCCTCGACGCCATCCGCGCAGGCGCCTCAGGCTTCCTCCTCAAGGACGTCCCGCCCGAGGACCTCCTCGCCGGCATCCGCACCGTCCACGAGGGCAACGCGGTCATCTCCCCGACGACGACGAAGCGGCTCCTGTCCCACATGGCCGCGGCCCGGCCCGCGAGCGCCCCTCCCCCGGAGTCCGCGGCGCTCCTCGGCCGCCTCTCGCCCCGCGAGCGAGACGTCTTCACGCTCATCGCCGAGGGCCTGACCAACCGGGAGATCATGGAGCGCCTCTTCGTCAGCGAGCCCACGGTCAAGACCCATGTGAGCCGCATCCTGGCCAAGCTGGAGGCGCGGGACCGAGTCCACCTCGTGGTCCTCGCCTACCAGTGGGGAGTCGTGTCCCCCTAGAGGCTGGGGCGCAGGGCGCACGGGTCAGCCCGCAGGATGACTCCGCCGGCGCCAGAAATCAGGCCCGCGTCCGATGCGCCGGACAGGGCCCGATTCATAGGCTCGAAAGAGTTGCCCGTCGTCGTCCCCGCCGCCCCAAGGCGGGCGCTGGCACCGCACCCGACTCTCGAGGAGCTCTCCATGACCCACGCCCAGCCACCCGCCATCCTCGCCCGCGACGTGCACAGGCACTACGGGGCCGACGAGGCCCGCGTCGCGGCCCTCGACGGCGTCAGCCTGGAGGTCGCCCCCGGCACGTTCACGGCGATCATGGGCCCCTCCGGCTCCGGCAAGTCCACCCTCCTGCACTGCCTCGCGGGGCTCGACGCGCCGGACTCCGGCGAGATCGAGATCGCGGGCCAGCGGATCACGGGACTGGGCGACAGCGCTCTCACCGCGTTCCGTCGGGACCGGCTCGGGTTCGTCTTCCAGTCCTTCAACCTCGTCCCGACCCTCACGGCCCACGAGAACATCGTCCTGCCCGCCAGGCTCGCGGGTCGAGCCCCGGACGAGGCCGCCGTGCGTCGGCTCGCCGAGCGGCTCGGCCTCGCCTCGCGCCTGACCCACCGGCCAGGCGAACTCTCCGGGGGCCAGCAGCAGCGCGTCGCCATCGCGCGCGCCCTCCTCGGCTCGCCCGACGTGATCTTCGCCGACGAGCCCACCGGGGCCCTCGACACGGCCACGGGCGACGACGTCCTCGCCCTCCTCAGGGACTGCGTCGACACCGACGGCCGCACCGTCGTCATGGTGACCCACGACGACCGGGCCGCCGGCGTGGCGGACCGGATCGTGCGCATGGTCGACGGGCGGGTCGCGGCATGATCCCCGTCCTCCTCGCAGGCCTGCGGGCCAACGTCAAGCGCTGGGGCGCGCTCGGGGCCGTCATCGCGCTCGCGGTCGCGTTTCTCACGGTGTCGATCGGCGTCGGAACGCTCATCACGGGCAAGAGCGTCCGGGACGCCCGGGCGGAGATCGCGGGCGCCGGCGTCGTCGTCGAATCCGAGACCGCCGCAGGGCTGGCCGCCGCGACGAAAGACGCGACGGCGCGCGGCGCCGAGACGTTCCTCCAGCGGACGGAGGGGCGGGTGCTGCGCACGGAGGCGCGGGACATCCTCCTGCGTGCCTCCCCCGTCCGGCCCGAGCGGTTCCACCCCCAGACCGTCTCGGCTGGCAGGCTCCCGAGCGCGCGCGGCGAGATCGTGCTGCCCGAGAACATCGCTCGCAGTGCGGGCGTCGAGGTGGGCGGGACCGTGACCCTCGTCAGTCCGGAGCCCGTCGCCTACCGCCTCGTGGGCACCGTCCCCGACGCGCGGATCGGCCTGCCGCCCGCCATCCTTGCGCCGTCCGACTTCGCGCCCGTGGACGAGTCCGTCGCCATCGGGGCGCTGCTCCTCGTGGCCGGCGGCGAGAGCGCGAGCATGAGCACGACGCGCCAATACACCGTCCAGTCGCCGGACTTCATCGCCGAGCGGGCGGGCGACGCCTCCATGGGGCGGGCCTCCACGGCGCCGTTCCTGCTCTTCGCGGTGATTGCGCTCGTCGTGGCCGTCGTCGTCATCTCCACGACGATGTCCGTCCTCACCGCGCGGCGCGCCAAGGAGCTCGCGCTGCTGCGGCTCGTGGGGGCGAGCAGGCGCGCCGTCGCCGGCGGCGTGCTGCTCGAGGCGCTCATCCTCGGTGCCGCGGCGTCTGCGGTGGGGCTGGGCATCGGCGTCGGCGTCCTGGGGATCGCCGTCCTCGCTGTTCCGGAGCTCGCCGGGGTGTCGTTCATTCCGCCGTTCGTCCTGCTCGGGGCGGCGTGGGGGCTCGGCGTCCTCGCGACGTCCGTGGGCGCACGGCCGGCCGTGCGCCTCGCTGGGGCGGTGCGCCCGCTTCAGGCGGTGTCCGACGACGCCTCGCGGCTCGAGGAAGAGTCGCGTTCCCGGCTGTGGCCGTGGCTCGCGGCCGCCGCGTGCGTCGCGGGCCTGGCCGGGACGTGGGGCCTCGCGGTCCGGCACGCGCTCATCCCGGCGACACTCCTGGGGGCCGCGAGCGCCCTCGCGAGCCTGCCTGTGTTCGTGCGGATGGCCCCGCGGCTCACAGCCGTGCTGCTCCGTGCGGTGCGGCGCTCGCCGGCAGCGCGACTGGCTGCGGGCGGCGTCCAGGCCTCGCCGCGCCGTGCAGGGTCCACCTCCGCGGCCCTGTTCATCGGGGTCACGCTCGTGACGATGATGCTCACGGCCGTCTCGACGGGGCGGGACATCGCCTTCAAGGCGCTCGATCACGACGCCCCGTTCGACGTGACCGTGGGCCTCGCGGACTACAGCGGTGTCGCCACCGGACCTGGCGAGGACACGACGCCCGCGGGGCAGGAGCCCACCCTCAGGAAGATCGCCCTCGCGCCGGGCGCCCTCGAGCGGATTCGCGCGCTGCCGGGCGTCGCCGGCGCTGACGTCCTCAAGCCCGTCTGGAAGGGCGAGCCCACGGAGCCCGTGGCGCAGCGCATCGTCTACGCGCTGCCGGCCGAGATCGGAACCGTGGCCCGCGGCGACATCTCGCACCTCAAGGACGGCGAGATCTACGGGGTCGGGGTCAACGAGGACGCGGACTCTCTGCCGAAGCGGCTGTCCGGTCCGGGCGGCTCCATCGACGTGGGGACGCCGATCCGCGCGGGCATGGGCACGGAGTTCCTCGCGGTGACGCACGGAACGGCCGCGCAACTCGGCAGCGTGACCGTGCCGAACACGCCGGACATGCTCGCCGTGCGCCTGACGGAGGGGCTCGACGCCGAGGCCATCGGCCGGGTCAGGGCGCAGATCGCGACGATCGTCGGCGTGGATCGCCAGCAGGTCAGCGGGGCGGCCGAGCAGCGGCGCCTGGTGGATGAGGGGCTCAACGTCCTCCTCGGGATCGCGCTCAGTCTGCTCGGGATCTCCGTCGTCATCGCGCTCATGGGCGTGGCCGACTCGCTCACGCTCTCGCAGCTTGAGCGGTCCCGCGAGGTCTCGCTCCTGCGCGCCCTGGGCATGAGCCGACGGGGTGTGGCGGGGATCGTCACGTGGGAGTCGCTCGGGATCACGGCCGCGGCGCTCATCGCGGGCCTGCCGCTCGGCGTCTTCTACGGGTGGGCCGGGGCTGTTGCCGCCGTGCCGTACGACACCCTCGACTCGGGCTCACCCGTGCTCAACTGGCAGTGGATCGTCGTGACCGTGCTCGGCGGACTCATCGTGGCGCTGGCCTCGAGCATGCTCCCGGCACTCCGGTCCGCGCGGGTCACCCCGTCCGAGGGGCTCTCCGCCCCGTAGGCGCCCGGCCTACGCCTCGTCCGGCTCCTCGTGGCGGGGGAAGATCGGCGCGGGGGCCGGCAGCGGCGCACCGGGGCGCAGGCGCTCGGGCCACGCCGCGAACTGGCGGGAGGCCTCCGTGTGCTGGCCCAGGGCGTCAAGGAGGCGGCCCGCGGACTCGGGCATGACCGGCTGGGCCAGCAGCGCAACCTTCCGCAGCACCTCGAGCGTCACGTAGAGCACCGTCTCCATGCGGGCCGCGTCCGTCTTGCGCAGCACCCAGGGGGCCTGGTCCGCGAAATAGGCGTTGGTGTCCCCGAGCACCGTCCACGCGGCCTCGAGCGCCTTGTGGAACTCCTGGGAGTCATAGGCCAGGCGGCTCGTGGCCAGGAGGGAGTCGGCTGCGGCGAGAACCTGCTCGTCCTGGACGGTGAACTCGCCCGGCGTCGGCACCGCAGCCCCGCAGTTCTTGGCGACCATGGACAGCGAGCGCTGCGCGAGGTTGCCGAGGTTGTTGGCGAGGTCCGCGTTCTTGCGGGCCACGACGGCCTCGTGGCTGTAGCTGCCGTCCGCGCCGTACGGCACCTCGCGGAGGAGGAAGAAGCGCACCGCGTCCAGTCCGTACCGCGCCACCCACTCGCCCGGGTCAACCGTGTTGCCGAGGGACTTGGACATCTTGACGCCGTTGTTGTGGAGGAAGCCGTGGATGACCACGCGCTTCGGCAGCTCGATGCCCGCGCTCATGAGGAACGCGGGCCAGAAGATGCAGTGGAACCGCGAGATGTCCTTGCCGATCACGTGCAGGTCCGCCGGCCAGTAGCGTGTGAAGCTCTCAGAGTCCGTCTCGGGGAAGCCCGCGCCCGTGAGGTAGTTGGTCAGCGCGTCCACCCACACGTACATGACGTGCTTGTCGTTGCCGGGCACCGGGACGCCCCAGTCGAAGGACGTCCGGGAGATCGAGAGGTCGTTGAGGCCCGACTCGACAAAGCGGATGACCTCGTTGAACCGCGAGCGGGGGCCAGCGAAGTCCGGGTGCTGCCGGTAGTAGTCGAGCAGGCGGTCCTGGTATGCCGAGAGGCGGAAGAAGTAGCTCTCCTCCTCGGTCCACGTGACCTCGGTGTCCGTGGCGGTGGCCACGCGGACGCCGTCCTCGCGGACGTGGGTCTCCTCCTCGGTCCAGTACTGCTCGTCACGGACGGAGTACCAGCCGGCGTAGGAGTCGAGGTAGATGTCCCCCGCGGCCTCCATGCGGCGCCAGAGCTCCTGGGCGGCGGCGTAGTGGTCCTCGTCCGTCGTGCGGATGAAGCGGTCGTAGGACGTGTGGACGACGTCGTCGTGAAGCGCCTTGAAGACCGCGGCGTTCCGGTCCGCGAGCTGCCGGGCCGTCATGCCGAGCTTCTGCGCGGTCTGCTCCATCTTCTGGCCGTGCTCGTCCGTTCCGGTGAGGAAGCGGACGTCGTATCCGTCCAGCCGCTTGAAGCGGGCCATGGCGTCAGCGGAGATGTACTCGTACGCGTGGCCGATGTGCGGCTCGCCGTTGGGGTACGCGATGGCCGTGGTCATGTAGAACGGGGTCTTCTCGGAGTCAGTCACCCCTCCATCCTAGTGGGGCTCCCTGCGCCGGCGGGTGCCTGTGGAGGACGACGACGGCGGCTGGCGCCGGGCCGGCCCCGTCGTCGTCCCTGCAGCCTAGCGCAGGGGCCGCCACCGCCCGGGTCGATCGGCGTACCGATCAAGGGCATGGAGGATGTCGTCGGCGCGCCAGGTGGAGTTCCGCGTCTTGTGATGCCGAGTCTGCTTGAGAATGCCGCGCTCCTCGAGGACCTTGATGTGCCGGTGCTCGTTGGCCTCCACGCCCAGGAGCTCGCGCGCGAGCTGGGCGGAGACGACAGGCTGCTGGAAAAGCCCCTCCGCGAGTCGGCGTGCGGCTGAGTCCGCACGGACCCCTTGGAGCTGCTCCTCCCAGGCGAGGCGGACATCGGCCAGGTCGGACGCCAGGTTGCGCCCATTGACCAGTCCGATGAGGGATGCTCGGGCCACGCACTCGACGATAGGGTCGATCGCCCCCTCGCGGTATGCAGTCAGGGCCGCGACATAGTCCGAGGGGTCTGCCAGGAGTCCTGCGCTCACCGGGGCGGTGACGGAGCGGGTGATGCCTTTCGCTCGAAGCATGGCCTGAAGGAGAGCCCGGCCCGTGCGCCCGTTGCCGTCCTCGAAGGGGTGGATGGTCTCGAACTGGGCGTGTGCCACGGCGGCCTGCGCGAGGGCCGGCAGGTCCATCCGGGCAGCGAACTCCATGAGGTCCTCGAGGGCCCCGGGCACTCTCCCCGCGACCGGTGGCACGAAGTCAGCGTCATGAGGTGAGCCGGCGCCCATGAAGGCGCGTCCGCCGATCCACACCTGGTCCTGACGGAGCTGTCCTGCCCCCTCGGGGTCGCTGCGTTCCATGAGAGCGCGGTGCATGGACTGAAGCGCGGCGACGTCGAGTGTCTCGGCGAAACGAAGCGCCGCGTTCATGGCGCGCACGTTGCCCACGATCATGAGCGCGTGCTCAGTGCCCGCCCCCGTCACCTCGGCCTCAGCGATCCTCCGTGCTGACGCCGAGAGCCTCTCGATCTCTGAGCTCGAGGCCGATTCGGAGCGCAAGAGCAGGGCCGCGTAGGGCGCCACCGTGCCGCCGTGCTCGGCGTCGAAGGCTCTGATCTCCGAGGCGGCCTCCTCAGCGAGGGCCGAGACGCGCGGCGAGAGGATCAGCTCGTGATCACCCATTCTGTGCGGGATGGCGGCCTTGTACGGTTGGCCGACGCGCCACCGATCCAGACGCGCCATCCCGGAGACGGGACTCACGTCCCAGGGCCCGCTTTCGTAGTCCAGGGGCGGCCACACGGCTGTCGGCGCGCTTTCTGAGGTCATAGAACCACTTTAGCCTCACTTATGACACTAAGTGAGGCTAAGTCTGCACAATGGCCTCACTTAGGTGCCTAAGTGAGGCTAACGCCCCCGCGGAGCCTCACGTGCGGGCGGCGGGGATGAGCCGACGGCGGCGGCTGGCGCCGGGCTGGCCGCCGTCGTCCTCCCCCACCCCGCTACCCGGCGAGGTCGATCTCGCGCACCCGCTCCGCTCCGACCTCGCTGCGCAGTGCCTCAAGGACGCCCTCGGGCAGCGCCGCGCTCACGGCAAGCACCGCCAGAGCCGTGTCCTCGGAGTCGTCCCGGGAGACCTGCATCGCGTCAATGTTGACGCCGCGCTCGCCGAGGATGTGGCCCACGGCGCCGATGACTCCTGGCCGGTCCGTGTACTCGAGGACCACGAGGTGGTCCGTGAGGGCGATCTCGAGCTCGTGCCCGTTGACGCCCACGAGCTTCTGCTGCTGCCGCGGACCCGTCAGGGTGCCCCGGACGCGCAGCCGCGTGCCGTCCTGGAGCGTGCCGCTCACGGCGAGGACGCTGCGGTAGTCGTCGCTCTCCGGCGACGTTGTGAGGCGCACGTCGATCCCGCGGCCCTCGGCGATGACGGGCGCGTTGACGTAACTCACGTGCTCCGAGACGACGTCCCGGAAGACGCCCTTGAGCGCGGAGAGCTCGAGGACGGTCACGTCCTTGTCGTGGATCTCCCCCATGACCTCAACGTCGATCTGGGCGACCGACCCCTTGGACAGCGCGGTGAACACGCGGCCAAGGCGCTCGACGAGGTCGATCCCGGGGCGCACGTCCTCGTGGATGACGCCGCCGGCCACGTTGACCGCGTCGGGGACGAGCTCGCCGGCGAGGGCCAGGCGCACGGACTTCGCGACGGCCACGCCGGCCTTCTCCTGCGCCTCCGCGGTCGATGCGCCGAGGTGAGGGGTGACGACGGCCCCCGGGTGGGAGAAGAACGGCAGGTCGGTGCTCGGCTCGCTCGCGAAGACGTCGATGCCCGCGCCGGCGATCTGCCCGGTGGCCAGTGCCTCCGCGAGGTCGGCCTCGTCGACAAGCCCGCCGCGGGCCACGTTGACGACGACGGCGCTGGACTTCATCCGCGCGAACTGCTCCGCCCCGAGCATGCCCACGGTCTCGGGCGTCTTCGGCATGTGGATCGTCACGACGTCGGCCCGCTCCAGGAGCTCGTCGAGGGATGCCAGGGTCACTCCCAGCTGTCCGGCGCGGGCGGCGGTCACGTACGGGTCATAGGCGACGACGTTCATGCCGAAGGCCTTCATCCGCGCGGCGACGAGGGCGCCGATGCGGCCGAGGCCGATGACGCCGAGCGTCTTCTCGTAGAGCTCAGTGCCGGTGAAGGCGGAGCGCTTCCACTCCCCTCCCTTGAGGGAGGCGTTGGCGGCCGGGATGTGCCGGGCCAGGCTGAGGATGTGCCCGCACGTCAGCTCGGCGGCCGAGATGATGTTGGACGTCGGGGCGTTGACCACCATGACGCCCGCGGCCGTCGCGGCGGGCACGTCCACGTTGTCGAGGCCCACACCGGCACGGGCGATGACCTTCAGGTCGCGGCCGGCGGCGATGGCCTCGGCATCCATGTGCGTCGCGGAGCGGATGAGGACGGCGTCCGCACCAGGCAGCGCCGCGAGGAGAGCCTCGCGGTCTGCGCCGTCCACGCTGCGGGTCTCGACGTCGGGCCCGAGGGCCTGCGTCGTGGCTGGGCTGAGCTCCTCGGCAATGAGGACTACGGGCTTGCGAGCGTTCACGGCGTTTCCTTGGGAGCTGGGGTCGGGTGGGGTCTGGAGAGCTCTGGGCTCGGGCGGGGGTGTGTTCGTGCGGGGATGACAGGGGCCGCCGTCGTCCGTTCGCTCGGGTCAGCGAAGGCGGTCAACGGCGACCCCCGGGGTGGTGCTGTCAGGCCGGACGGCCTGGGGACGGGCTAGCGGGCAACGCTGCCCTCGGTGAAGTCGTCGTTCGCCTTGAGCCAGGAGAAGAGCTGGCGCAGCTCGCGGCCCGTCTTCTCGATCGGGTGGCCCTCGCCCTTGGCCCGGAGCTCAAGGAACTCGGTGCGGCCGTTGTCCTGGTCGTCGATGAACCGCTTCGCGAAGTTGCCGTTCTGGATGTCCGCGAGGACCTCCTTCATGTTCTCCTTCACGTGCGGGTCGATCACGCGCGGGCCGGAGACGTAGTCGCCGTACTCCGCCGTGTCGGACACGGACCAGCGCTGCTTGTTGATGCCGCCCTCGACCATGAGGTCGACGATGAGCTTGAGCTCGTGAAGCACCTCGAAGTAGGCGATCTCCGGCTTGTAGCCGGCCTCGGTCAGCGTCTCGAAGCCGTACTGGACGAGCTGGGAGACGCCGCCGCAGAGCACGGCCTGCTCGCCGAAGAGGTCGGTCTCGGTCTCCTCGGTGAAGGTCGTCTCGATGACGCCGGCGCGCGTGGCGCCCAGGCCCTTGGCGTAGGCGAGGGCGAGCTCACGGGCCTTGCCCGAGGCGTCCTTCTCGACGGCGATGAGCGCCGGGACGCCGCGGCCGGCCTCGAACTCGCGGCGGACCGTGTGGCCCGGGCCCTTGGGGGCGACCATGGCAACGTCCACGCCCTCGGGCGCCTCGATGTAGCCGAAGCGGATGTTGAAGCCGTGGGCGAAGAAGAGCGCGTTGCCCGGCTTGAGGTTCTTCTCGATGGACTCCGCGTACACGGTCCGCTGCACCTGATCCGGCGTGAGGATCATGACGAGGTCGGCCTCGGCCACAGCGTCCGCGACGGAGAGGACGCGCAGCCCCTCGGACTCCGCCTTGGCCTTGGACGAGGAGCCCTCGGCGAGGCCGATGCGGACGTCCACGCCCGAGTCGCGGAGGTTGAGGGCGTGGGCGTGGCCCTGCGAGCCGTAGCCGATGACGGCGACCTTCTTGCCCTGGATGAGGCTCAGGTCGGCGTCGTCGTCGTAGAACATCTCAGTCATGGTGTCTCTCCCGTGTGTCGTGTGGTTCGGAACGTGTGTGCGCCAGCGTTGAGGCTAGCGGTCTGTGCGGGTCTTCTCGGGGGTGCTCTTGGGGCCGCGGGCAATGGCCAGCAGGCCGGACTGCACGTACTCGCGCACCCCGAAGGGCTCGAGGATGGCCAGGAGCGCTCCCAGCTTCTCAGAGGTGCCTGTGGCCTCGATGGTCAGTGAGTCCGGCGCCACATCCACGATATGCCCCCGGAAGAGCTCCGCCGCCTGTGTCACCTGTGTGCGGTTCGTGACGTCCGCCTTGACCTTGATCATCATGTGATCGCGCTGGACGGAGTTCTCCGGCACGAGCTCGACGACCTTGAGGACGTTGATGAGCTTGTGGAGCTGTTTGGTCACCTGCTCGAGGGATTTCTCGTCCGCGTCGACCACAACGGTGATGCGCGACTGCCCAGCGGCCTGGGTCGGCCCCACGGCAAGTGAGTGAATGTTGAAGGCGCGCCGGGCGAAGAGGGATGAGACGCGCGTGAGCACGCCCGGGACATCCTCGACGACGACGGACAGCGTGTGCTTGGCCACCTCAGGCCTCCTCGTCCTCGTGCTCCCACACAGGCGTGTGGTCGCGGGCGGTCTGGATCTGATCGTTGGAGACGCCGGCGGGGACCATGGGCCACACCATCGAGTCCGGGCTCACCACGAAGTCGACGACGACGGGCCGGTCGTTGATGGCCATCGCCTGCCGGATCGTCTCGTCCAGGTCCTCCTCCCGCTCGCATCGCAGGCCCACGCAGCCGTAGGCCTCGGCGAGCTTGACGAAGTCGGGGATGCGGCGCGTGCCGTGCCCCGTGTTGAGGTCCGTGTGGGAGAAGCGCGAGTCGTAGAAGAGCTTCTGCCACTGGCGGACCATGCCGAGGGAGGAGTTGTTGATGACGGCCACCTTGATGGGGATGCCGTTGATCGCGCACGTCGCGAGCTCCTGGTTGGTCATCTGGAAGCAGCCGTCGCCGTCGATGGCCCAGACGGTCCGCTCGGGATTGCCGACCTTGGCGCCCATGGCCGCCGGGACCGCATAGCCCATCGTGCCGAGGCCCGCAGAGTTGAGCCACTGGCCGGGGCGCTCGTACTTGACGAACTGGGCCGCCCACATCTGGTGCTGGCCGACGCCCGCCACGAACACGCCCTCCGGCCCCGTGAGCTCGCCGATGCGCTCGATGACGCGCTGCGGGACCATGAGGCCGTCCGAGGACTCGGTGTAGCCGAGCGGGAACTGCGCCTTGAGCCCGGCCAGCGCCGCGTTCCACGAGCCGTAGTCAGGGCTGTGGCGCCGCATCTCCTTCGCGAGGGCCTCGAGGGCCGGCTTCGCGTCGGAGACGATCGGCACGTCCGCGTGCCGGTTCTTGGAGATCTCCGCGGGGTCCACATCGATGTGAATGACCTTCGCCTTGGGCGCGAAGGATGAGAGGACGCCGGTGACGCGGTCGTCGAACCGCGCTCCCACCGTGAGGAGGACGTCGGCCTCCTGGAGGGCGAGGACGGCCGAGACCGCGCCGTGCATGCCCGGCATGCCGAGGTGGAGCGGGTCTGAGTCCGGGAAGGCGCCGCGAGCCGTCAGGGTGGTCGTGACCGGCAGGCCGATGGCGTGGACGAGCTCGGCCAGCTCCTCTGACGCGCCCGCGCGGATGACGCCGCCGCCCACGTAGGCGACGGGCTTGCGGGCGCCGGCCAGGAGGGCCGCCGCCTCCTTGATCTGCTTCCGGTTCGGCGAGAGCACGGGCTTGTAGCCCTTGACATCGACGACGGGCGGCCACACGAACTCCGTCATGGCCTGCTGGGCGTCCTTCGTCACGTCGACGAGGACAGGCCCAGGGCGGCCCGTCGTCGCGATGTGAAGCGCCTCGGCGAGGACCCGTGGGATGTCGGCCGGGTCCGAGACGAGGTAGGAGTGCTTGGTGACGGGCATCGTGATGCCGACGATGTCCGCCTCCTGGAAAGCGTCCGTGCCGATGGCGGTCGAGAAGACCTGGCCAGTGATGGCGAGCAGCGGAACGGAGTCCATGTTGGCGTCCGCGATGGCCGTGACGAGGTTGGTGGCGCCGGGACCCGAGGTCGCGATGCACACGCCAGGCCTGCCCGTGACCATCGCGTAGCCCTGGGCCGCGTGGCCCGCGCCCTGCTCGTGGCGGACGAGCACGTGTCGCAGGACGGTGGAGTCCATGAGCGGGTCGTACGTGGGGAGAATCGCGCCGCCCGGCAGGCCGAAGATGTCCGTGACGCCGAGAAGCTCAAGCGAGCGGATGATGGCCTGGGACCCAGTCATGCGTTCGCGGATGGTCGGTTGGGCGTCAGAGGCCGCGGCCGTCTGGCGCGCCGCCTCACCCTCTGTGTGCTCGTTCATGGCGAGTGCTGCTCCCCCTTCGACACCGCGTGCCCCGCGGCGCCTCCTAAGTTGTGATCACGTCATATGAAAAAAGCCCTCCCACCCTCCTGGGCGGTGCGGGCTCACGGGTGACGTCGGTCCGCGGTGCGCGGCCGGCGTCCCCTTAAATGATAGAGACGAGAAGCACGGTGTGGTTCATGGTCTCCATGGTGCTCCCCTTGCGGCGTCAGTGCCACCACAACGGCCCCGGGTCCCACTATGTGAGACACCGGAGCCGCTATGTGAGATTGCTAGCCGTCAGCGGCACCCAGGCGCCGCCGGAGCCACTCCCCCTACAGCCAGGGGAAGACGCACATGAAGACGATGTTGACCGCCAGCATGATGAGCGCCGTGGGGATCTGGGCCTTGATGGGGCCGTACTGGTTCTTCATCTCCAGCAGCGCCGCAGGGACGATGTTGAAGTTGGCCGCCATCGGCGTGACAAGCGTGCCCGAGAAGCCTGCGAGCATGGCCACGGCGAAGAGCGGTGCCGGCGAGGCGCCGTACGCCTCGACGAGCACCGGCCAGCCGATCGCCGCCGTCATGATCGGGAACGCGGCGAACGCGTTGCCCATGATGGCCGTGAAGACGAACATGCCGAGCGCGTAGATGAGCACCGCGACAATGCGGTTGCCCTCAGGCGTGATCGAGCGCGTGAACTCGCCGACGATCGTGCCGACCCCGGCGTTCGTGAACAGCGTGCCGAGCGTCGAGAGCATCTGCGGCAGGAGGACAGCCCAGCCGATGGACTCGAGCAGGCGCCGGCCCTCGTGGAGCGGGACGGCCGGGCTCTTGACCCGGAACATGACGACAGCCACGAGGAGCGCCACGAGGCAGCCGATCGTCAGGCCCTGGATGGTCTCCGTGCCCGTGGCGAACATGGGCTTGCCGTTGACCGGGATCTTCGAGATGCCGGCCGCGATGATGACAGTCACGACAGGCACCGTCAGCGCCGGGATGAAGAGGCGGCTGCCGTAGCGGCGGGCGAAGGACTCGCGCTCGCCCTCCGTCGTCGTGAGAACGTCACCGCGGCTCGTCAGGCCGAGGCCGGCGATGAGCGCCAAGGCGATGACCATGGCGCCGAGGGGCGCCGCGGGCAGCTTCGGGCCGAGAGCCGAGGCGCCCGTCTTGCCCGGGATGAACCCGCCGTAGAAGAAGCACGCGCCCAGGAGGATCCAGAATGCGGCGTTGGTCCAGCGCTTCGAGTGCGCCGGGTCCCGGGCGATCTGGATGCCCACCGTCGCGAAGAACGCGCCGGCGATCCAGTAGATCCATTCGCTCATGATCATGCGCGGGCCTCGCTCTCGCGTGCGGCGGCAAGGGCGGCCTGCTCAGCTGCGCGCTGGTCCGCCTCTTCCTGCTCAGGGGTCCATCCCTCGGCGATCGCGGCCTTCATGTCGCGCTCGACGACGCCGTCGAGGCGCAGGAGCCGGAAGCCATGGATGAGGAACGCGGCGATGGCCGTCGGGATGGCCCAGACGGCGATCTGGATCGCGTCGAGGGTCAGGCCGTACGTGCTGTCGACGAACGCCGTGATGAGGAGCACCGAGCCGATGGCCACGAAGCAGTCCTCACCGAAGAAGAGGCCCACGGTGTCGGCGCCGGCCGAGTGGCCCTTGACGCGCTCGCGCACGCGCTCCGGGAGGTAGTCGCCGTGCTTGCGGGCAACGGCGCCCTCCGCCATCGGGTAGACCACGGGGCGGACCATCTGCGCGGGGCCGCCGAGGCTCGTGAGGCCAAGGGCCGACGACGCCTGGCGGAAGAAGAGGTAGATCGCGAGCAGGCGACCCGCCGTGAGCGTCGCAAGACGGCTCACGAGGCGCTTCGCCTGCTGCTGGAGGCCGAAGCGCTCCGCGAGACCGATGATGGGCAGGACGATGAACGCGACCGAGATCGAACGGCTGTTGGTGAACCCGGTGCCGAACGTGGAGAGGATCGTGATCGGGTCAATGCCGGCCAGAAGGGCCGCGGCAATGCCCGCAACGGTCACCACGATGAGTGGGTTCAACCGCAGCGCGAAGCCGATGACCACGAGCACGACGCCCAGGATCGGCGACCACGACTGGATCGACGTGAAGAAATCTTGCATGTGGGGTGCTTTCAGAATGGAGGAAGACTACAGGCCGGCCACTGTGAAGAGGCGCACACAGCCGACGCCCAAGTATGACCCCGCGCCCGTCCCCTCGCCAACTCCGCACGCGTGCGACGGTCACAGTCCGCAACGAGAACAGCGCCGCCCCGAGCTCGGAGAGAGCCCGGGGCGGCGCTGAGGAGGAGCGGGCGACGACGCGGCTGGCGCCCCGCCGTCCGCCGCCGTGATTTAGCCGCAGTAGGCGCCGTCGCTCGCCGAGTGGACGAGCTTGGCGTACTTCGCGAGCACGCCCGTCGTGTACCGGGCAGGCAGGGGCTGGAACTCGGACCGGCGCTTCTGGAGCTCGTCCTCATCGACCAGGAGGTCGAGTGAGCGGCCCTGGATGTCCACGCGGATGCGGTCCCCGTCCCGGACGAGGCCGATCGGGCCCGCGTCGCTCGCCTCGGGGGCGATGTGGCCGATGCACAGGCCGGTCGTGCCGCCGGAGAAGCGCCCGTCCGTGAGGAGGAGCACGTCCTTGCCGAGGCCGGCGCCCTTGATGGCGCCCGTGATCGCGAGCATCTCGCGCATGCCGGGGCCGCCCTTGGGGCCCTCGTATCGGATGACGACGACGTCACCGGGCTGGATCTCCTGGTTGCCGAGCGCCTCGAGGGCCGCCTGCTCCCGCTCGAACACGCGGGCCGGGCCCTCGAAGGTCTCGGCGTCGAAGCCCGCCGACTTGACGACGGCGCCCTCCGGGGCGAGCGAACCCGAGAGGACCGTGATGCCGCCCGTGGCGTGGATGGGGTTGTCGAGGGCGCGGAGGATCTTGCCGTCGACGTCCGGCGGGTTGATGGCCTCGAGGTTCTCGGCCACCGTCTTGCCCGTGACCGTCAGGGCGTCGCCGTGAATGAGGCCCGCGTCGAGGAGGGCGCGCATGACCACGGGCACGCCGCCCACCTGGTCCACGTCCGTCATGACGTAGCGGCCGAACGGCTTGAGGTCGCCGAGGTGCGGGACCTTGTCGCCGATCCGGTTGAAGTCCTCCAGCTGGAGGTCGACCTCGGCCTCGCGAGCGATGGCGAGGAGGTGGAGGACGGCGTTGGTCGAGCCGCCGAACGCCATGGTCACGGCGATCGCGTTCTCGAAGGCCTTCTGCGTCAGGATGTCCCGCGCGCGGATGCCCTTGCGGAGGAGCTCGACGACGGCCTCGCCCGACTTGTGAGCGAAGACGTCGCGGCGGCGGTCGGCGGAGGGCGGCGCCGCCGAGCCGGGCAGCGACATGCCGAGGGCCTCGCCGATGGCGGCCATCGTGTTGGCGGTGTACATGCCGCCGCACGCGCCCTCACCGGGGCAGATGGCGCGCTCGATCCGGCCGAGGTCCTCCTCGCTCATGCGCCCCGTCTTGCAGGCGCCGACGGCCTCGAACGCGTCGATGAGGGTGACTTGGCGCTCCGAGCCGTCCTCGAGCTTGACCCACCCGGGCATGATCGAGCCCGCGTAGAGGAAGACGGAGGACAGGTTGAGACGCGCGGCGGCCATGAGCATGCCCGGCAGGGACTTGTCGCAGCCGGCGAGGAGCACAGAGCCGTCGAGGCGCTCCGCCTGCATGACGGTCTCCACGGAGTCCGCGATGACCTCGCGGGAGACGAGCGAGAAGTGCATGCCCTCGTGCCCCATGGAGATGCCGTCCGAGACCGAGATGGTGCCGAACTGGAGCGGGTATCCCCCGGAAGCGTGGACGCCCTCCTTGGCCCCCTGAGCGAGGCGGTTGAGGGACAGGTTGCACGGGGTGATCTCGTTCCACGAGCTCGCGATGCCGATCTGCGGCTTCGTCCAGTCGTCGTCCCCCATGCCCACGGCCCTGAGCATGCCGCGCGACGGCGCCGAGTCGACTCCGTCGGTCACCGCCCGGGAGCGGGGCTTGATGTCCACTGCGGCCTCGCGGCCCGTGTTGTCCTTCTGCGCGCTGCTGTCATCCTTCATGCGAGCCAGTGTATGTTGCGGCCGGTCGTCGTCGCCCTCTCCCTGGCCCCGGAGTCCACATGGCGAGGCGAGGCGCCAGGCCGCCGCCTCCCGCCGCTCAGGTGACGTGGAGGGACCGCCGGGGGAACGCCAAAGTACCCCCGGTACCGTGAGGCGCGTCTCATCTCCCCATCGCAAGCAGGCCTCATGACTCACGAGCGGACAGCCGGAGCCGACGCTCTCGCCAAGACCCACTTCCGCGGACTCTTCGACGCGCGCGTCTACAACTACGGGGACTACAACATCCTCGTGGCCGAGGGGCTGGGCGCACGCTCGCAGGAGACCTTCCTCCTCGGCTACCGCCCGTCTCCGCGTGAGATTCTCGTGTGCCCCCTCGGAGACTCCCCCGTCGTGCAGATCTCGGAGATGGACGTCTCGGTAGCGGCGGTCGACGCGACCGATCGGACTGTGGGGATCATCACAACGAACGGTCTGGCACTCGAGTTCTCGCTGGAGGACGTCGCGAGCGCTCCGGTCGGCCCCGCCCTCGCCGTCCTTAATCAGAGCGACGACGTCGCGGACTTCCTCGCATTCATGCAGGTTCTGGCCCGCGACGCCGCGTAACGGCGGGGATCGCGGGGCGCTGGGCCGCCCGAGGCGCGCCCATGAATCCCCTCACGGGACGGGCCGCCGGGCGCTGGGGACAGTCCTCCCAGGAGTCCGCTCCCGAACGGGAGAGCCCCGTTTTGCACGCGCCCCAAAACCCTGGTAGAGTCTTTCTTCGTTGCACGGCGCCGCGGGAAACACCGCAGAGCAGAGTAACGATGCGCCTCTAGCTCAACTGGCAGAGCAATTGACTCTTAATCAATGGGTTCCGGGTTCGAGTCCCGGGGGGCGCACCAACCGGAAGTGCCGGGTTCTTCACAGCGAAGAGCCCGGCATTCTCGCGTTCGGGGGCGGCAGCGCGCGTGGGCCGCAGCCCGTCCGGGGGCGGCCACCCGTTGCGAAACGGCCACTATGGTGGATGGCATGACGGAACGCACCCTTATTGAGCCCGGACAGACCGCCCCCGCCTTCACCGCCCAGGACGCGCTGGGCGAGACCGTCGACCTCGCGAGCCTCGCGGGCCGCCGAGTCATCCTGTACTTCTACCCGAAGGCCTCCACGCCGGGCTGCACGAAGCAGGCGTGCGACTTCCGCGACCACCTGGGCTCCTTCACCAAGGAGGGCTTCACCGTGCTCGGCGTCTCGCCCGACTCCCCCGAGGCCCTCCGCCGCTTCGCGGAGAACGAGTCCCTGACCTTCCCGCTCCTCTCCGATCCGGACCACGAGATCGCCAGCGCCTACGGCGCCTGGGGCGAGAAGTCCTCCTACGGGCGCACCACGGTGGGGCTCATCCGCTCGACCATCGTCATCGACCCCGAGGGGCGCGTGGAGCTCGCGCTCTACAACGTCAAGGCCACCGGCCACGTGGCGCGCCTGCGCCGCGAACTCGGGCTGGACTCCCCGCAGGGCTAAGGCCACACCGGGCAGCGCCACCCCCGAGGGCCTCCCGTGTCCGCGCGTACCCCCTCGTGTACTCTGGGAAATTGCGCGCGAATGGCGGAATTGGTAGACGCGCTGGATTTAGGTTCCAGTGCCTGCGGGCGTGGGGGTTCGAGTCCCCCTTCGCGCACCCAGTACCCGGCTTACGTCTCCCGCGGCAAGCGGCGGCACGCGGCCACGTCATCGAGAAAGCAGGTGCGCCCGTGACCGGAGCCGAGCGGCCCCACCGCGACCAGGTGACCCGTCGCCTCTTCCTCGGAGGCTCCCTCGCTCTTGCGGCTGGACCCGCCCTCGCGGCCTGCGCGCCGAAGGTCGTCCCGCCGAGCGACTCCCGCCCCGCCGTCGAGCGCCGCCTCCGCTTCGGCCTGCCAGCACCCATCGCGTCGCTGGACCCGGCGCTCGCGAACGACATCGAGTCGCAGCGAGTCATCCGCCAGGCCGTCCAGACCCTCGTGGGGACGGACGCGGCCACGGGCGCCCCGACCCCTCTCCTCGCCGAGTCCTTCTCGATCGCCGAGTCCGGGGACCGAGTGCGCTTCACCCTGCGCTCCGGGCTCGTGTTCCACGACGGCTCCCCCCTGACGCCGGCAGCCGTGCGCGACACCTTCGAGCGCCTCTACCGCCTGCCCGAGCAGGCCGTCGCGCTCAACCCGGCCAACGCCTTCCGGGCTGTCTTCCGCGCGCACGCCCACGAGGGCGAGTCCTCCCTCTACGAGGGCTGCGACATCCTCGGCGAGCGCGTCCTCGAGCTCAAGCTCCGCCGCCCCATCGCGGGCATCATCCCCGCCCTCTCCCACATCGGGTTCGGCGTCCTCTCCCCCGCGCAGACCCGCGAGCGGGTCGCGCAGGCCACTCGCCTTGAGACCACCCCCGAGTCCTGCCTCCCCGTGGGCACGGGCCCCTTCACGGTTCAGAGGGCGACGACGAAGGCCGCCGCACTCGCCCGCTTCACCGAGAACTCGCAGGCCCCCATCGCGGTGACCGGAATCGACTTCAGCGTCCACCCCGAGGAGTGGAGCCGGCTCGACGCGCTCCTGACGGAGAAGGTCGACGTCATCGACCTCGTCACGCCCCGCATGGCCGCGAGCCTGGCCCGCAACGCCAAGCCCACCCTCACCCGAGACCCGTACTCCCTCCTGTATCTCGGCATGAACGCGGCCCACCCGGTCCTCGCCAAGCCCCGCATCCGGCGCATCGTCGCGGACCTCATCTCGAAGCAGCCGCTCATCCCCGGCCAGTTCCTCAACGGCACCAAGGTGGCGGACAGCTTCTTCCCGCCCCGCCTGCGCGTGCGCAACCCCCAGCGGCCCGCCGGCGAGCGCCCCGTCACCGCCGACGACGCCCCCTCCGCCCTCAAGGACGCCGGCTACAAGGGCGAGACCATCGAGTTCGTCTACCCCACGGGTGCGCCGCGCCTCTACCTGCCGTACCCCGAGCGCACCTACGCGCTCCTGGCCAGGCAGCTCCAGGCCGCGGGCCTGAACATCAAGCCCGTCCCCATCCCCTGGACCGCCGGGTACGAGGCGCAGATGCTCGCCCGGCGGCAGCGCGGGTTCCACCTCGGCGGCCTCAACGGCGGCTTCCTCGACCCCGGCTACTTCGTCACAGCCCTCTTCCTCAACGGACGGGCCGAATTCGGGGTCGCCGATGCCGACCTCACCGAGGCGCTCCAGCGCGCCCAGGTCCTCACGGATGCGGACGAGCGGCTCGAGGCCTATGGCGACATCGGCGACAGGCTTGCCGTGCTCGCCCCGGCCGTGCCTCTCGTCGTCCCCGTCTCCGCGCTCGCGACCTCCCCGGACGTCCAAGGTGTCCCGGCCTCGCCCGTCCTCGACGAGGTGCTGAGCTCCGTCCGGTACACCTGACCCGCGGCAGACCACCGCCGCAAGGCCCCGTCGTCGTGATTCCGCCCGCCGCGGCCGACGAGAGTACGCTGAAAGAAACACCCCCTCATGACTGAAGACCGGTTAGGAACTGCGTTGAGCGCTGAACAGCCCACGGAAGAATTCACCGACGTCCTGCTCCTCGGAGCCGGCATTATGAGCGCCACTCTCGGCACGATGCTGCAGGAGGTGGACCCGAACCTTCAGATCCGCCTCATCGAGATGGAGGACCGCCCGGGCACGGAGTCCTCCGCGCCGTGGAACAACGCAGGCACGGGCCACGCCGCCCTCTGCGAGCTCAACTACGCGCCCCAGAACGCCGACGGCACCGTGAGCACCGCCAAGGCCCTCGCGATCAACGAGCAGTTCCAGGTGACCCGCCAGTACTGGTCCCACCTCGTCCGCAGCGGACGGCTCACGGACCCCAGCTCCTTCGTCAATCCCATCCCCCACGCAAGCTTCGTCTGGGGCGACGCGCACGCCGACTACCTCCGCGCCCGCTACGAGGCGTTCTCGGCCGAGCCGCTCTTCCGGGACATGGAGCACACCGAGGACCCGGAGGTCATCCGCTCCTGGGCGCCGCTCATCATGGAGGGCCGCACCCCCGGCACCCGCCTCGCCATGTCGCGGTTCAAGGGCGGCACGGACGTCGATTTCGGTGCCCTGACCCGCAAGCTCGTCGCTGCCCTCAGCGAGCGCGGCGGCCAGGTCGAGTACCGGGTCCAGGCCAAGGACGTCACCCGCAACGCGGACGGCACGTGGACCGTCCTCGTCAAGCACCTCGACACGAACGAGGAGCGCCGCATCCGGGCGCGCTTCGTCTTCGTCGGCGCCGGCGGCGGCGCCCTTCCCCTCCTGCAGAAGTCCGGGATCCCCGAGGGCAAGGGCTTCGCAGGGTTCCCCATCTCGGGGCAGTTCCTGCGGTGCACCGACGAGTCCATCGTGGCCCAGCACGCCGCCAAGGTCTACGGCCAGGCGCAGGTTGGAGCCCCGCCGATGTCCGTGCCGCACCTCGACACCCGCTTCGTCAACGGCAAGCGCGCCCTCATGTTCGGCCCGTTCGCCGGGTTCTCCACGAAGTTCCTCAAGGGCGGCTCCTTCCTTGACCTGCCGCTGTCCCTGCGCCCGCAGAACATCGTCCCGATGCTCGCCGTGGCCAAGGACAACGTGGACCTGACGAAGTACCTCGTCACTGAGGTCCTCAAGAGCCAGGACTCTCGCATCGCGGCGCTCAAGGACTTCGCGCCCGCCGCGCAGAAGGGCCAGTGGGAGCTCATCACCGCCGGTCAGCGCGTCCAGGTCATCAAGAAGGACCCCCAGAAGGGCGGCATCCTCCAGTTCGGCACCGAGCTCATCACGTCCGCCGACGGCTCGCTTGCCGCACTGCTCGGCGCGTCCCCGGGAGCGTCCACGGCCGCACCGATCATGATCGAGCTCATTCGCCGCTGCTTCGGCACGGACTTCCCGCGGTACGAGGAGCGCCTGCGCGAGATCATCCCGTCCTACGGAAAGAAGCTCAACGAGCACCCTGATCTCCTCGATGAGGTCACGGCGTCCACCAACGAGGCCCTCGGCCTCACGTCCTGACGGGCCGGCCAGTGACTGCAACCGGGCAGACCGGACAGCCTCCCGTCCTGCTGCTGCACGGCTTCGCCTCGACGGCCGAGGAGACCTTCGGCCAGCCGGGGTGGATCCGCGCCCTGGAGCAGGCGGGCAGGCGTGTCATCGCGCCGGACCTGCCCGGCCACGGCTCGAGCGAGGCGCCCCTGCCGCAAACCCGAGCGGACCTCCTCTCGTGGGCGGCTGATCAGGCCGAGGCCGCCCGACGTGAGACGGGCAGCGTGGACGTGGCGGGCTATTCGCTGGGCTCCACTCTCGCGTGGGAGTTGGCCCTCATGCCGGATGCCGGGGTTCGCCGACTCGTCCTCGCGGGGGTGCCCCGCCGGGACCATCTCGCGGACCTGGCCGAGGGCGTGACGAACGAGTCGACCCTCTTCCTGGCGAAGGCCACTGACGCGGCGGGCGACGACGAGGCGCAGCGGCGGCTCGAGGCCGTCGTCAAGGCCGCGGCCGAGGACCCGTTCAACGGGGCCGAGCGCCTGGCGGCCGAAGGTCCGCCGGAGCAGCTGGTTCTCGTGGCTGCCGGCTCCCAGGACCAGCTGGCGCTCATGCCGGCGGAGGTCAAGGCTGCCGCCCGCCTTTTCGGCACCTCGGACCCGGACGGCCTTGTCGTCCAAGGGCGGGACCACGTCTCGGTTCTGCCGAGCCGGGAGCTGCGGAAGGCCGTCGTCGACGCTCTGGGCGGATAGGGTCCGGCCGGACTCTCCCCTCCCGTTCCGAGGCGGGTTTCGCACGCCCGGAACGCGTTCTTTGGTTGAAACTCGCCTCGCAACGGGCTAGCGGGAGGGGGCAACGGACTGGCGCGACGGGGCGACCGTCTGGCGGGAGGCGCAACGGGCTCCCGGGAGGGGGCGGGTCAGTGCGGGGAGCCTACCGCTCGTTGCCGCCCGTCGCCCGGCGGGCGTGCGCCCAGTGGAGGGCGGCCTGCACGGCGCCCGTGATGAGGATGCCCGCCGCGCCCGCGACGGCAACTCCGAACGCCGCACCGCTGCCTGCCTCGTCGGCGAGGGCTCCCGCCGCGGCGGAGGAGAGCGAGGTGCCCAGGACGATTCCGCTGCCGAGAACGGTCATGACTGTGGCTAGCACTCCCGCGGGCGTCTCCTCGCCGGCTGTCTCGAAGATCGTCACCATCGTGGCGCCGACGGGCAGGCCCATGAGGAGCAGCGCCACGAGCATGCCCCCGATGCTCGTCGCCCCGTAGGCGATGAGCGCGAAGACGACGAGGAGCGCGCCCGCCCCGGCCCAGCGGGCCTCCTTGGGGACGCGCGGGGCCCAGAACGGCATGGAGACGGCGACGATGGCCGAGGTGAGGGACAGCGCTCCGTAGAGGAGGCCCGCGCCGTCTGGAAGGCCGTGCTCGTGGGTGAACGGCAGGAGGGCGGTCAGGGTCCCGCCGAAGATCGTGCCCATCGAGATCATGCCGAGCGTGCACAGCACAATCTGTGTCATGACCCATCCCGTGAGTCGAGCGGGCCCGGCGCTCTCGGTCTGGGTCCCGGTGCGGGGCAGGCTGCGGACGAGGACGATGACGGACGCGAGGACCCACAGGGCGGAGACGATCATCGGCGCGGCGGGGGTGACGACGGTGGCGAGGGCTCCGACGAGCACGGGACCGACGACGAAGGAGAGCTCGTCCACGGTGCTCTCGTAGGACATGGCCGTTCCCATGCGGGAACCCGACCCGAAGGTCTTGCGCCAGACGACCCGCGCCACGGCTCCGATCTGCGGGCAGGCAGCCCCGATGACGGCGGAGTGCAGGAGGAGCAGGGTCTGGGCCCAGGCGGTCTGCGCGTGGACGAGCACGGGCGCCGAGAGGAGATAGGCGAGGAAGGCGACGGCTTGGATGATCGCGAACACGAGGAGCACTCCCCTGGGCCCGCGGCGGTCGACGAGGCGCCCGAAGAGCGGCGCACCAACGGCGGAGCCGATCCCGACGGAGGCCGAGGCCAGGCCCGCGAGGGCGTAGCTGCCCCCGACACTGGGAATGTACGTCAGGGTGCCGACCGCCATCATGGCCTGCGGGATGCGCCCGAGGGCCGAACCGAGGAGGAACGGGCGGGACGCCGCAGCGAAGAGTGTTCGGAATGCGGCGAAGGGGGATTCTGCGGAGTCGATCTTGCCGGCGGGGGCGGTCATACGCCCGCGTCCGAGCGGGTCGACAGTGTGGACCCCCGTTGGGTCTTGCTCACCATAATCTGGTGCCCGATCCGTCCGTGCATTTCAGTCACATGCGACACGATACCGATGGTCCGCCCGCCGTCCGCTCTGAGCGCCTCGATCTGCTCCATGACTGTGTCCAGTGTCTCCGCGTCGAGGGAGCCGAAGCCTTCGTCAATGAAGAGCGTCCCCAGCTCGATGCCTCCGCTCTCCTCTTGGACGACCCGCGCGAGTCCGAGTGCCAGGGAGAGAGAGGCCATGAACATCTCGCCGCCGGACAGGCTCTCGGGGGCGCGGCTGGCCAGGGTCCAGTGATCGACCACGGCCAACCCGAGGCCTGCCTCCTTGAGGCCCTTTTTCGTGTCGTCGTAGACAATCTCGTAACGTCCGGACATCTCGTGGAGGATCTGGCTGGCTGCAGCGGCGATGTCCTCGAGCCGGCTCGCGAGCACGAACGCCTGGAGGGCCATGCGCCGCTCATTGTCAGGGCCGCGGCCATTGGCTGTCTCCGCGAGCGCGCTGACGCGCTGCAGGGCCTCGAGCGCGGGCCCGAGGCGATCGTCGATGTCCTGGAGGGCGTCCGCTGTGCGGCGAGCCTGCACCGCGAGGCTCGCGACGGCCGCGTGGCGGCGGACGAGCGCATCGCGGCGCAGGGCGAGGATGCGGCGTGCCCGCGCGAGCCGGGCACCTGTGGCCTCGGCCTGGCCGAGGGCGAGGGCCCAGGCCGGCCGCCATGGGATGTCCTGACCGTCTGGGCGGCCCTCGACGCAGCCCTCGAGGGCTGCGCGGACCTCCGGTGACGGCTGCCAGGCGGTGTCCCGTGAGACTCCGGCCGCCCCTGCGATGGCGTCCCGAACGCGGTGCCTGTCTCGGTCCCGGCAGGCGACTCGCTCCTCAGCCTCCCGGACGGCCTCCGGGGACAGGAGACTGTTCGCGGCATCCTCGGCATCCGCGAAGGCGGACTCCTTGAGGCGAGCGGTCTGCGCGGCCGCCGCTGCTGAGGCTCGTTCTTGCGCGTCCTGGGCACGCGTGCGGGCTGTCTCGCAGGCGCGAGCGGCCACCGCGGAGGAGGCCAGGAGCGCGGCCGCCGAGGCGAGCTCGTCTCGCGCGGCTCCCGCGGCGGCCACCGGCGTGGCCTCGGGGAGTCCGGCTGCCGCGGCGGCCACCGGCGTGGCCTCGGGGAGTCCGGCTGCCGCTTCCGCGCCTGGCCAGCCGGCCTCGGCGGCGGCGGTCAGCCAGTCCTCGAGGGCGCGGTCCAGTTCGGCCCGCGCTGCGGCGTGTGCGGCGTCTGCGGCGGCGAGGCGAGCGGCCGCCTCCGCTGAGGCGAGTTGAGCCCGCTGCGCATCCGCCTGTGCGGCCGTGGCCTCGCCCGCGGCGGCCTCGGCGGCCGCCTGGCGTGTCTGGATCTCCTCCGCCTGTGCTTGGGCGGAGGCGAGCTGGGCCTCGAGCTCGGAACGGCTCGCCCCTCCCAGCTGGTCGTTGAGCCCGGCGAGCCGCTCGCGGGCTCGTTCCAGGTCCCTGTGCGCCCCCTCCCGGGCGTGGCGGCGTTCCGTCAGCTCGGTCTCGGCGGACTCGATCTCGGCTTCGGTGACGCCGGAGCCCTCTGCGGCGTAGGCGGCGGGCTCGGGGTGCTCGACGGAGCCGCACACGAGGCATGGCTCGCCGTCCTGGAGCTGGGCGGCGAGCCGAGGGGCGACCTGCTCCGCGAACCGGCGGCGGATGACGGCCAGGGCCTCGAGGGCGACGGCCTCTTCGGCGGAGGCGCGCCCGAGCCTCTCCTCCCCGGCGCGGCAGGCCTGTTCGGCTGCCTCGGCGCGGCCCGCGACGTCCACGCGCTCGGCGGCTGTGGTGACGGCGTGGGCGGCGGCGGTCGGGTCTCCGATGGCAGCCGCCAGGGCTGCGTGGCGCTCCAGGGCCGCCGCGGCGGCTTCGTCCGCCTCAGCCGCGCCCTGGGCGGCTCGCGTGGCTCCCGTTCGGGCGTCCTCCACCGCGGACCCCGCCGTCACACGCGCAGTGTCCCGGCGCAGGATGAGCTCACCGAGGCGAACGGCTTCCCGCACACGCTCGGCCCGCTCTTCCCAGGCCTGTGCCTGGGCCTCGGCTTCTGAATCACCGGCCGCCCACTCGGGGACGAGGCTGCGGGCCTCCGCCAGCGAGGCGGCGGCCCGGTCTGCCTCCTCTCCTCGGGTCTGCGCCTCTGCGGCCTCTCGCCGAGCGGCCTCGACCGCGCCCATGACCGTCTCCGCCCGGCGATGACGGGCGAGGGCGCCCTCCGACGCGGCGGCGGCCTCCGCGCCCTCGGCGAGGCGGTCAGCGGCCTCGATGACCCGCGCCCAGTCCCTCAGGCTCGTCAGGAGGGCAGCATGCCTCGTGAGCTCGGACTCGGCTCGTTCGGCCGCCGCCCGCGCGTCCTCGGACGCGCTCGCCTGGCGGACAGCCTCCTCCCCGAGCGCTCCCGCCAGTTCTGCCGCGTCCCAGGCGGGTTCCTCACGGATCCCGTCCGGGCCCTCGTCCTCTTGGACGGGGGAAGGCCGGAGCCCCCACCGAAGGGCCTCCTCTGCGTGTCCGCGGGCGGCCGCCGCGTGGGCCTCCCGTGCCGCGAGCTCCCCCTCGACGCCCTCCCGAAGCTCGCGGGCCTTCTCGCGGAGGCGCTCCTGAATGTGCGCGTAGGGCTCGGCTGCGAAGAGGCGCTCGAGGATCTCCCGCCGCTCCTTGTCATCCGCCATGAGGAACCGGGCGAAGCGGCCCTGCTGAAGGAGGACGACCTGGAGGAACTGCTCCCGGGTCAGGCCCACGATCTCGGTGACGGCCTTGCCGATCTCCTGCTGGTTGCTCGTCACGTCCTCCCAGGCGCCGCCCGTGCGCCGGAAGAGGGCACCGCGCGTGCGCTCGGCCGTGATCCCCTGGCCGCGCCGCTTGGGGCGGGACCATGCCGGCACACGCTCGATGCGGTATTCCGCGTCACCGACCGCGAACTCGACGACGACGCTGGGCTCCGTCTCCGGCGCCTTGTGGTCAGAGACGAGGCGCGGGTTGGCATCTTTGGTGGTGCCGTAGAGCCCGTAGACGAGCGCGTTGAGCACGGTGGACTTGCCCGCGCCCGTGTCCCCGCGCAAGAGGAACAGGCCGGTGTCAGCAAAGTGGCGGAAATCCACGGACTCGGTCCCAGCGAATGGGCCGATGCCGGTCAGGGTGAGGGAGAGGATCCTCATGCGCTGCGCTCCGCGGCCGCGACGTCCTCGAGGACCGAGGCGACGATGGGCCTCTCCTCCGCGTCCAAGGCGCGCCCCCGCACGAACGAGTAGAACATCTCCACGACGTCTCCCCGGCTCGTGGCCCGGCGCACGCGCTGCGCGTACCCGCCCGCGGAGGCCATCTCGATGTTGGGCGTGCGGATCTCAAGGGCGAGGGGGAAGCGGGTGCGCAACCGCCTCATGGGTTCAGCCGGCCGCTCCGTGTCCGTCAGGGTGGCCGAGACGAAGTGCTCCTCGGCGGCCGCCAGCGCGGGGTCTGCGAGCAGCTCCTCGAGGGTCCCCTCGATCCGGCTGACCGCGCGAAAACCACGGAAGTCAACCTCCGAGATGCTCGTGTCCCCGCCTGGGGAGACCTCCACCATGAGACCGCCCTTGCGGTGACCCGCCTCGGAGAAGGAGAAGGGGATCGGGGAGCCGGAGTAGCGCACCGAGTCCGCAATCCGCTGGCGCCGGTGCAAGTGCCCCAGCGCGGCATAGGCGAAGCCCTCGAACAGGCCCGCGGGGATCTCCCCCAGGCCGCCTTGACGGACCTCGGGGCGGATCTCCCTCTCGCTGTCCGTGGAGGTGCCTCCGCGCACGAACGAGTGCGCCAGGACGACGGCCGGCCGCCCGGGCTTCGCCGCGTCCCGCATGGTCTCGAGCGCCGCACGGTGGATGGACTCCGTGTCCGCCGGCTCCTCACCGAGCCGGGCCTCGAGCCACTCGGGGCGCGCCACCCTCAGCAGGGATGTGTCCAAGAAGGGGAGCATGAAGAAGTCCACAGCGGCCCCGCTGCGGCCGGTCAGCGTCACGGGCTCGCCAATTCGGTGGACGTCCGCCCCGATGTGCACCCCGCCGTGCCGGAGAATGGAGGCGCCGAATCCCAGCCGAGTGGCCGAGTCATGGTTTCCGGGGCTCAAGACGACGGCGGCGCCGGCGTCGCGCACCCGCGCCAGGGTCTCGTCAACGAGCTCCACCGCCCACACCGGCGGGTACGCGCGGTCGTAGACGTCCCCGGCAATGACGAGCACGTCCACAGCCCGCTCCCGAACCGTCTCCACGACGAATGACGCCCATGACTCGAAGGACTCACGGAGGGACGCCCCGTGGAACTGCCGCCCGAGGTGCCAGTCTGACGTGTGAAAGATCCTCATGAATTCAGCATCCCATGAGGGGTGGACACGATAAGCTGACGCGCATGCCCGCGCTGACGACTGACCCTGACCGCGACCGGCTCGCCGCCGCCTTCCGCTCCGTCCCTGCCCTCACCGCAGAGGGCTCGCTCGTTCTCGCCTACGGCGCCGACGCCGTGACCGAGGTCCTCGAGTGGGCCGCGGACGGCGTGGGCGCGGACCCCTCCGCCGCATCCTGGCTGGGCGGTCTCCGCCTCGCGCGCCACCTCGGCCTTGCGACGGCCCCCAGCGCCCCTCCTCAGCTCTCCCGGGCGGTCGACGACGATGTGGCCGCCTGCCTCTCTGCCGTCGGAACAGCGGGCCGGGCCCGGCTCACCGAGGCCTTCCGCGGCTCCTTCCCGCGCCTGGCCGCCTCCTACGCCGTGGACCGCATGGGCACCCGAGCCCACCCGCTGACAGAGGCGGAGCTGCCGAGCCGCCTCGACGACCCGGGGGCCCTCCTGCGCGCGCTGCCGCTGGCCGCGCTCGTCCATGTCGAGCCCGTCACGGTCTACACCCTCGTGCTCGAGAGCGTCGCCATCAGCGTGTCCTCCGTCGCCGAGCAGCACCGGATCGCGACCGCGCTCTCCGTCCTGTCCGCGCGCCTCAGCCCGGACGCGGCCACTCGCGGCCTCGACGCCGCAGAGATCGCCGGGCGACTCGAGGTTCCGGCCGTGCGCGGGGAGGCCGTGGCCGAGCTCGCGGCCGCAGCGGCGGACACCCCGTCGCGGCCCCTGGAGCGAGCCGGGGACCCCGATCCCTGCGGGGCCGTCGCCGAGCGGCTCGGCGTCGTCGCCCTCTCCCCCGAGGACGAGGCCAAGGACGAGGCCGCACGCCGCGTCCGCGACGCGGTCCTGGAGCCGGCGCTTGACAGGCTCGCGCGCCTGCTCGGCGTCGCCGGCTGACGCCCGCTTGACCCGCGGCACCGCCCGCCCATGCGGGGCCCGGGTCGCCGCAGTCTCACGCGCCCGGCCGGGGCCCGGCACGCCCTCGCGTGACCGGCCTCCCCTCGCGGCGCCTGCGACCAGCTCCGCTCAGACGGCCCTGTCCGGCCAGTGCCCGCCCGTGCGCTGCAAGAACTCGCCCTCGGTGACGATCTCGATCCCGAAGCCCCGCCCCCGCAACTTCAGCGCGGTGTTCAGCGCGGACGTGCGCCGCCCCTCGCCCGCCGCGAGCGCCTCCGGGGTCAGGCCGTTGCCTGCCACGAGCATCGTCGTCGCCGAGTCCATGACAGCCACGGGCCTCGCGCCGCACGCCGCGGCCCTCCGCCACGCCTCCGCGCGGGACAGGCCCAGCGTCCCCGTGAAGAGAACGCGCTGCCCGTAGAGCGGGTTGCTGGGGTCCGCGTCGGCAGAGGGGACGACGACGGGGAGCCGCTCCTCCTCGGCCGCCGCCTCGGCGGGCACCCCGTCCACCCAGTCGCCTTCGGCGGGCAGTTTCGCGAGCGCCTCGCTCGTCGCCCGGGAGAGGCCTCCACTCGGGTCCGGCGGGCTCAGCCGCGAGACCGCGACGCCGATCGAGCCCAGCCCGCCGCGCAGCGTGTCCTCTCCCGTGCGGCGGACGACCTCGGCGGCGATGGCGGCGCACGCGCGGGCGTCCGCCAGGGCGTCGTGGTGGACCGTCATCGGGGCGCCGGCAGCGGCAGCGGAGAAGGGCAGCGAGTGGGAGACGATGGCAAAGCTCGCGCGCGACATCTGGACCGTGCAGGCGTAGTCCCAGGGACGCACGGCGACGCCTGCCACCTCGGACGCCGCGGCCATGACCCCCATGTCGAAGGCGGCGTTGTGCGCCACGAGGACGTCGTCGCCCGCCTGCTCCGCGAGCATCTCAAGAGCCTCAGCGATCCCGGGCGCGTCCCGCACGTCCTCGGGGCGGATGCCGTGGATGCGCACGTTGCGGCGGTCGAACGCCCGGGCGCCCGCGGGCGGCTTGATCAGGGTGGAGCTCTCCGCCGCGACCACCCCGCCCCGCACGGTCACGATGCCGAGCGCGCACGGCGACCCGCGGAACCCGTTGGCGGTCTCGAAGTCGATCGCGGTGAAGTCCACACTCATTCGTTCCATCTTAGGCGGGGCGGCTGCCGCCCGTCTGGACCGGACTATCTGGCATCTGCCAGGGAACGCCTCTAGGCTTGGACGGGTGTATGACATCTCTGCCACGGCCCTCGTCCCCCCACTCGCCGGGTTCCTCCCCAGCTGGCTCGATCCCCAGGTCTTCCTCGCGGACCCCGCGATCGGCCCGTGGGTAGTCCTCGTCATCCTCGCGATCGTCTTCGCGGAGACTGGCCTCCTCGTGGGCTTCTTCCTGCCCGGGGACTCGCTCCTCTTCACCGCGGGCCTCCTCGTGGCCACGGGGACGATCGACTTCCCCATCTGGCTCCTGTGCCTGCTCGTGTTCGTCGCCGCCTTCGTCGGCGATCAGGTCGGCTTCATGATCGGCCGCAAGGCCGGGCCCGCCATCTTCAACCGGCCCAACTCGACCTTCTTCCGCCACGAGCACGTGGAGCAGGCTCACGCCTTCTTCGAGAAGCACGGCGGCAAGTCGGTCATCCTCGCGCGCTTCGTGCCGATCGTCCGCACCTTCACCCCGGTGATCGCCGGCGTGGCCCAGATGCACTACGCGACGTTCGTGCGCTTCAACATCATCGGCGCCGCCCTCTGGGGCATCGGCGTCACGCTGCTCGGCTACATCCTGGGCGACCGCGTCCCGTTCGTCCGCGACAACCTGGACCTGATCTTCATCATCATCGTCTTGGCCTCGGTCGTGCCCATCGTCGTGGAGCTCCTCAAGGCCCGCCGCGCCGCGAAGGCGGACGACGCCGGGACTCCCCGCCAGCCGTAAGGCCGCCGGCCCAGCAGGGCCCTCCCCCATTACCCCACAGGCTCCGCCCGCCGCATCCAGTGCAGCGCGCGGAGCCTGTGTCATTGAGGGCCGGCCCGCCAGCCTCAGGCCCGGAGGACCTCGAGGATGCTCGGCAGGAGTGCCGCCATGGCCTGGCCGCGGTGGCTCCGGCGGTTCTTCTCCTCCGGGGTCAACTCGGCGGCGCTCAGCTCGAGCCCCTCCGGCTGGAGGATCGGGTCGTAGCCGAACCCTCCGTTGCCCCTGGGCTCGCGCAGAATCGTCCCACGGAACGTCCCGTGCTCAACGCGGGTCTCCCGGCCCGGGACCGCGAGGGCCGCCGCGCAGACGAACCCGCCTCCCCGGTGCTCGTCCGGCACGTCGGCGAGCTGATCGAGGAGGAGGCGAAGGTTCGCCTCGTCGTCGCCATGCCGGCCGCTCCACCGCGCCGAGAGGAACCCCGGCGCGCCGCCCAGCACGTCCACCGCCAGGCCGGAGTCGTCCGCGAGAGCCGCAAGGCCCGTCGCCTCGGCGATCGTCTCGGCCTTGAGGCGGGCATTGGCCTCGAACGTCACGCCGGTCTCGCGGACGTCAGGGGCGCCGACGGCCCCCGCGTCGACGACGAGCGCGTCCACGTCGAGGTCCGGCGCCACGGCGGCGATCATCGCGCGGAGCTCGCGGAGCTTGCCCGCGTTGTGGCTCGCGAGCACAAGACGCGGGGAGGAGACGACGACGTCGGCTGCGCCCGGGTCACCCTCGGCGGTTTCAGCGGCGCCGTCCAGGGGCGCGTCCCCGCGGCGCGCGGCCGCAGCCTCGGCGGCGCTCACGCGGACGCCCCCGGCTGCCCGGAGAACTGGGCCCCGAGCGCCTCGGCCTGGACGCGCGCGAGGTCCCGGGTTCCGATGAGGGCCAGGTCGAGAAGGGCGTTGAGCTCATCGCGGTTGAACGGGGCGCCCTCGGCGGTGCCCTGGACCTCGACGAAGTCCCCGGAGCCGGTGACGACGACGTTCATGTCCGTCTCCGCGACGACGTCCTCGACGTATGGCAGGTCCAAGAGGGCCCGGCCCTCGACGATGCCGACGCTCACGGCGGAGACCGAGTCCTTGAGGACGGCGGCCGAGGCGGGGATGAGGCCCTCGCGCTGGCCGTGGCGGACGGCCTCGACGAGCGCGACGTACGCGCCCGTGATCGAGGCGGTCCGCGTGCCGCCGTCGGCCTGGAGGACGTCGCAGTCGAGGACGATGGTGTTCTCCCCGAGGGCGCCGAGGTCGACGACAGCGCGGAGCGAGCGTCCGATGAGGCGGGAGATCTCGTGGGTGCGGCCGCCCTGCTTGCCCTTGACGGACTCGCGGGCGCTGCGCGTGTTCGTGGCCCGGGGCAGCATGGCGTACTCGGCCGTGAGCCAGCCGGTGCCCTGGCCCTTGAGCCAGCGCGGCACGCCCTCGGTCAGGGACGCGGTGCAGAGCACGCGCGTGTCCCCGAAGGAGACGAGTGCCGAGCCCTCGGCGTTCTTGGACCACCCGGTCTCAATGGTGACGTCTCGGATCTGGTCGGGTCGCCGGCCGTCGAGGCGGGGTGCTGACGTGGTCTCGGTGGGGGTCTGAGTCATCCCCCCATCCTAGGCGGCGCGGGTGTCCGCCCGCTTGGCGCTCAGACGTCGTAGGAGACGCCGGCGGTCGCGACAGCGATCTCGCCGTCGAAGACCCCGCGGGCCTCGCTGACGGAGCGGGTCGCGTCGTTCCACACGGGCAGGTGGGTCAGCAGGAGCCGGCCGACGCCCGCGCGGGCGGCCGCCTCCCCCGCCCGGCGCCCGGTCAGGTGGACGCCCTCGATCGCGTCGTCGCGGCCCTCGTGGTAGGCGGCCTCGCAGAGGAAGACGTCGGCCCCACGGGCCGCGTCCTCGAGGGCCTCGCACGCGTCCGTGTCCCCGGAGTAGGTCAGGACCCGCAGGGCGCCGTCCTCGAGGGTCTCCGTGATGCGGAAGGCGTAGGCCTCGTCGACGGGGTGGCGGACGGGGAAGGCCTCCACCGTCAGGGGGCCCACGGTCACGGGCTCCCCCGCCGCGATGGCACGGAAGTCGAAGTCCTCGTGCATGCCGGGGTCCACGGGCATGCCGTACGCGGTGGCGAGGCGGTCCGGCGTCTCCGCGGGGCCGTGGATCGCGATGCGCTCGCCGCGGAACCCCTCCGGGTCCCAGTGGACGGCCACGTGGAGCCCGCAGACGTCCATGCAGTGGTCCGGGTGGAGGTGGGAGAGGAAGATCGCGTCGATCGAGCTCAGGTCCAGGTGCCGCTGAAGGGCGCCGAGGGCCCCGGAGCCAAGGTCGAAGAGGACGCTCCACGTGCGCCCGTCCCGCTCGGCCCGGACGAGGTAGCACGAGGCGGGCGAGCCGGGCCCGGGAAAGCTGCCCTGGCACCCGATGACCGTCAATCTCATGACAACTCCTTCTCGTTCCCGCCTCCGCCGCGGCGGGCGCAGTCCCTCAGCATGTCCGGCGTGATCTTGGCGATCGCGGCGGTGGGGTAGATCGCGTCGACGTCGTCGACCTTGGAGACCCCGGAGACCTCCGGCCCGAGGAACCGCCGGGCCAGAAGATCGAACTCCGCGGCCGGCCCCGTCGAGAGGAACTCTCGCGTGGGCACGGCCGTGTCGGGCGCCTGGATGCCGCCTCGCACGAGGACCCGGTAGAGGTCCCGCGCCGTCTCCTCCGCCGAGGAGACGAGAGTGACGTCCTCCCCCATGACGAGCGAGATGACGCCCGCGAGCAGCGGGTAGTGGGTGCAGCCGAGGACCAGCGTGTCCACCCCGGCCTCGCGCAACGGGGCCAGGTACTCCTCGGCCACCGAGAGGAGCTCGGGGCCGCTCGTCACGCCCGCCTCGACGAACTCGACGAAGCGCGGGCAGGCCACCGTGAAGACCTCGAGGTCCGGCGCGGCGGCGAAGGTGTCCGGATAGGCCCGCGAGCGCGTCGTGCCGGCCGTGGCGATGACGCCGATCCGCCCGTTGCGGGTGGCGGCCGCGGCGCGCCGGACGGCCGGGCGGATGACCTCGAGCACCTCGATGCCGAGGTCCCCATAGCGCTCTCGCGCGTCCCCGAGGACGGCAGCGGACGCCGTGTTGCACGCGATGACGAGGGCCTTGACCCCGGAGGCCACGAGCTGGTCCATGATCCCGAGCGCGTTGGCCCTGACGTGGGCGATCGGCAGCGGACCGTACGGTCCGCGCAGCGTGTCCCCGACGTAGATCATCGACTCGTGCGGGAGCAGGTCGATGAGCGAGCGGGCGACCGTGAGCCCACCGACCCCGGAGTCAAAGACGCCGATGGGGGCGAGGGGCGAGACGGCGCGCGGCTCGGTGCGGGGAGGCAACGGTGCGTTCATTAGTCCCCAAGGCTAGGGGGTTTCGGCCTGGCAGGCACCCTCGCAGAGTGTTGTCTTCCTCACAGGGAGTCAGAGGGAATCGATCAGGGCCGCGGACAGCCCGGCCCGCAGCCAGCCCACAAAGTTGTAGAGCACCGCGAGCGCGCTCTCCGTGTCCGTCATGTCCTCCACGGCGGACACCTCCTCCGCGGTCTCCTCGTCGACGACGCCGAGCCTGGCGGCGAGGACGATCGCCACCGAGTTGAGGCCGCGGGAGGCGGCCTCGGCCTCCTCGCGCGAGAGCCTGAGGGAGTCCCGCGCGAAGATCTCCTGCGACCGGGCGAGGTCCTCGAGCTTGGCGCGCCGCACGTCCTCGTGGGCAAGCCGGCGGAACTCCCCCGCGACGTCGGGGTCGAGCGAGGCGTCGGGCAGGAGGGCGAGCAGTGCGGGGTCCTCGGGCGCCGCGGCGTCGGGGCGGTAGCCCGTGATCTCGACGAGCGGGTCCACATCGCCGTGGGGCGCGTCGGAGGCGAGCAGCTCGGCGACATCCGCCAGAGCACGGGTGAGCACGGCGCGCTCTCCCCGCTCGAGGTGGCCGACGAAACTCCCGCCGTCTGCGCCGGGCCGGTAGCGGAAGCGCTCAGCCACGGCTGTCCTGCTCGATCGTGGCGTGGAGCCCGTAGCGGTGCATGGCCTGGGCGTCCCGCTCGCAGGCCTCGCGCCCGCCGGTCGCGACAACCGCCCGGCCCTCCTCGTGGACGGCGAGCATGAGCCGGTCCGCCTCGACGGCGCTCATGCCGAAGTAGGAGCGGAAGACGTAGGCGACGTAGTCCATGAGGTTGACCGGGTCGTTCCAGACGACCACGCGCCACGGGGAGGCGGTGGACAGGGCTTCGTCCTCGCGCGGCAGGGTCGAGACGCCGCCCGCGGGCTCCGAAAGAGGATGCGACATGGTCACTATGCTAGGAGGCAAGCCCCGGCGCCGGCGCGGGTTTCGCTGCGCGCGTCACGGGCCTGTCTCGCGGCAGCCGCAGCGAGCCGCCCCCGAACCCCAGGATGAACCCGGATGCGCCCCTCGACCGCTCTCAAGACCGATCACTACGAGCTGACCATGCTCCAGGCCGCCCTCCGCTCTGGCGCCGCCCACCGCCGGAGCGTCTTCGAGGTTTTCGCGCGGCGCCTTCCCGCGGGCCGCCGGTACGGCGTCGTCGCCGGCACGGGACGCCTCCTTGAGGCCCTCGAGGACTTCCGGTTCGGTCCAGAGGAGATCGCCCACCTCGAGTCTCTCGGCGTGTTCGACGCCGCCACGCTCGACTTCCTGCGCGACTTCCGCTTCTCGGGCGACATCTACGGCTATGCGGAGGGCGAGGCGTACTTCCCGAACTCCCCCATCCTCATCGTCGAGTCCACGTTCGCCGAGGCGTGCATCCTGGAGACCCTCGTCCTCTCAATCCTCAACCACGACTCGGCGATCGCCTCCGCGGCCGCCCGCATGACGGTGGCGGCCGGCACCCGCCCGTGCATCGAGATGGGCTCGCGCCGCACGCACGAGGACGCGGCCGTCGCCGCGGCCCGGGCGGCCGTCATCGCCGGGTTCGCGTCCACCTCGAACCTTGAGGCGGGCCGCGACTACGGCCTGAAGACCACCGGCACCGCAGCCCACTCCTTCACGCTGCTCCACGACTCGGAGGAGGCAGCCTTCCGCGCCCAGGTCGCGACGCTCGGGGCTGGCACGTCCCTCCTCGTGGACACGTACGACGTCGAGCAGGGCATCCGCACGGCCGTCAAGGTCGCGGGCCCGGAGCTCGGGGCCATTCGCCTCGACTCCGGCGACCTCGTGACGCAGGCCGGCTGGGCGCGCGAGCTCCTCGACTCCCTCGGCAACGAGCGCACGGGCATCGTCGTCACGAGCGACCTCGACGAGTACGCCATCGCCGCCCTCGCCTCCGCGCCCGTGACCGCGTACGGCGTCGGAACCAAGCTCGTCACGGGCTCCGGAGCCCCCACGTCCTCGATGGTCTACAAGCTCGTCGCCCGCGAGAACGAGGACGGCGAGTGGGTCTCCGTGGCGAAGAAGGCGAAGGACAAAGTCTCCGTGGGCGGGCGGAAGTACGCGCTGCGTCGCCTCGACGAGCGGGGGATCGCGACGGCGGAGGTCGTCGGCGTCGGCCACCGCCCCGAGGGCGACCACAACGACAGGCCCCTCCTGACGCAGCTCGTCACCGGCGGGGAGATCGTCCGTGAGGCAACCGGGGCCGAGGGCGTGCGCCGCGCGGCCGAGCGCTTCCGCCGCTCCCTCGCCGAGCTGCCCGTGGCGTACACGCGCCTGACCGAGGGCGAGCCCGTCATTCCCACCGTCCTGGAGGACTGATCATGGCGCTGCCCGCCCCCGCTCGGCTCGAGGACATCCTCGCGCTCGCCGACATGACGGTGGACCCGCGCCGCACGGCCGCCGTCGTCGTCGATGTCCAGAATGACTTCTGTGAGGGAGGCTCCCTCGCGGTGGAGGGAGGCACGGCCGTGGCCGCCGCGATCACGGAGGCGTTCGCGGGGCCGCGCAGGCTCTGCTCGATCGTCACGACGCAGGACTGGCACATCGACCCGGGCTCGCACTTCTCGGAGACGCCGGACTTCCGCGACTCGTGGCCGCGGCACTGCGTTGCGGGGACCCCGGGGGCCGAGCTCAGCCCCGCCCTCGCTCTGCCCCGCGTGGACGCGGCGTTCCTCAAGGGCGAGTACGAGGCCGCGTACTCAGGTTTCGAGGCGCGGCTCGACGACCCCTCGCTGCGGCTCGCCGACCGCCCCCGCCTCAACGCGTGGCTCTTGTCCGCCGGGATCGACACGCTCCTCGTCTGCGGTCTCGCCTTCGACTACTGCGTGCGGGCCACCGCCCTCGACGCCCGTGCCCTCGGGTACGAGACGGTCGTCCTGTCCTCCCTGACGGCTCCGGTTTCGGAGACGACGGCGCGCGTGACCGCGGAGGAGCTGGCGGACGAAGGGGTGCGCCTCATCTGAGGCCGCCGCCGGGCTCGGCGCGTCCCGGTGCGCCGGGACCGCCGATCCGCCCTAGGCCCCGGGCTTGCCCCGGCCCACGAACCAGTCCTGAAGGCGGGCGATGCGCGCCTCCAGCTGGCTCGCGCTCGCCTGGGCGACGGCTGGCCCGCCCGTCAGGCGCCGCAGCTCGGAATGGATGACGCCGTGAGCCATGCCCGAGCGCGCGGCCCAGGCGGAGACGCTCTTGGACAGCTGCCCGCGCAGCTCCTTGATGCGCCGGTGGTCCACGGACTCCTCGAACTCGGCGTCCGCGCCGGCGTCCTGGGGCTGCCGCGAGGACTGGCGGCGAATCTGCTCGTGCTGCCGCTTGCGGAGCAGCTCGTTGACCTGCTCTGCGTCCAGCAGGCCGGGGATGCCGAGGAAGTCCATCTCCTCGGCGCTGCCGACGTCGCCGCCGAGGCCGAACTCGGCCCCGTCGAAAAGGACCTTGTCGAACGAGGCCTGGGAGTCCAGCGCCTCGAAGGACGCCCGGGTGAGGGAGTCCGATGCCTTCTCCTCCCGGTTGGCCTCGTCCATGAGCTCTTCCTCTGGGATGAAGTCCGGGTCCGTGGGCTCCGTGGGGCGGTCCAGGGCGTGATCCCGCTCCGCCTCCATCTCATTGGCGAGCGCCATGAGGACCGGCACGGACGGCAGGAAGATCGAGGCCGTCTCGCCGCGGCGACGCATGCGCACGTAGCGGCCCACGGCCTGGGCAAAGAAGAGCGGCGTCGACGTGCTCGTCGCGTAGACGCCCACGGACAGGCGCGGGACGTCCACGCCCTCCGAGACCATGCGGACGGCGACCATCCAGCGGCTCGAGCCCGCGGAGAAGTCCTCGATGGCCTTGGACGCCTTCTTGTCGTCCGAGAGGACGATCGTCGCGGACTCCCCCGTGATGCGCTTGAGGATGCCGGCGTAGGCGCGGGCCGTGACGTGGTCCGTGGCGATGACGAGCCCACCGGCGTCCGGGACGGCCCGGCGGACCTCCTCCAGACGCTTGTCGGCGGCGGCGAGGACCGCCGGGATCCACTCGCCCTCGGGGTTGAGGGCCGTGCGCCACGCCTGGGCTGTGACGTCCTTGGTCACGAGGTCCGCCAGCCCCGCCGACATCTCCTCGCCCGCGCTCGTCTTCCACCGCATGGATCCGGAGTACGCCATGAACATGACGGGGCGCACGACCCCGTCCTTGAGCGCGTGGCCGTAGCCGTAGGTGTAGTCAGCGCGGGAGCGCCGGATGCCCTCGTGGTCCGCCTCATACTCGACGAAGGGGATGGGCGCGGTGTCCGAGCGGAAGGGCGTGCCGGTGAGGCTCAGGCGGCACACGGCGGGCGTGAACGCCTCGCGGATGCCGTCGCCCCAGCTGAGGGCGTCGCCGCCGTGGTGGATCTCGTCGAGGATGACGAGCGTCTTCCCCGCCTCCGTCTTGGCCCGGTGAAGCATGGGCTTCATCGCGACCTGCGCGTAGGTCACCGCTACTCCCACGTACCCGCGCCCGTGGGCGCCGTCGGAGTTCTTGAAGTTCGGGTCGATCGGCAGGCCCGCGGCTGCTGCGTTGTCCGCCCACTGCCGCTTCAGGTGGTCCGTGGGCGCGACGACGTAGAGGCGGTCCACAATCCGCAGGTCGAAGAGCGTCTTCGCCACGCTCAGCGCGAATCGGGTCTTGCCCGCCCCCGGGGTGGCCACCGCGAGGAAGTCGCGGCGGCGCAGCTGGAAGTACTTCGTGAAGGCCTCGGCCTGCCACTGGCGGAGTCCCTCCGGAACGGGAGGGACGGGGTGCGTCGGGGCCGGGGCCGCCGGCTCAGGAATCGCCGTCACCCTGCATCTGGTCGTAGACCTTCTTGCAGTCCGGGCACACCGGGAACTTCTGGGGGTCCCGCCCGGGGACCCACACCTTGCCGCAGAGCGCAATGACAGGCTCCCCCGTCAGGGCGGACTCCATGATGCGGTCCTTCTGGACGTAGTGCGCGTAGCGCTCGTGGTCCCCCGGCTCGGCCTGCTGGCGCTCGGCCTGCCGCTCGAGGACGGACGTGCCGCCGCGCGAGGGCTCGGACAGGGGCGAGGACTCAAACGGATCCTGCTCAATGCTCATGAGGTCCAGTCTATGCGCTCGCCCCCGCCGTGGCCCGGCGGGCCCTCGCTACGCGTGGTCCAGGGCGATGAGGCTCTCAAGGTGCCGCGTCGACCTCGCCTCCCAGAGCCGCGCCCCCACCCAGAGTCCGACGACGACAGCCGTCGTGCCGAGCCCCAGCCCGAGAGCGATTCCGCCCGCGAGCAGCCCCGCCGAGTCCTGGGCCTGGCCGAGGCGCACGAGGATGAGCGGCCCCGCCATGACGAGGCTCGTGACGGCCATGCCGCCCAGCTGGAGGAGCATCGGCAGCAGGCCGTTGCCTCGGGAGCTGAAGACGGAGTCGCCCGGCAGCACGGTGCGCTGGACGAAGAGGCCGCTCATGACGAGGCCGAGCCCCATGGACGTGAGGGCCGTCGAGAGGACGATTGTCGCATTGGCGAGGCCCCGCACCGGGTCCGCCGAGGCGATCCCCTCGATGACGCCGTAGAGGGCAGCGCCCGCGACGGTTGCGATCCCGTAGCCCGCGAGGCGCCCGCCGAGCTGGGTCTTCCCCCTCACGCCGGCGGCGATGTAGACCCAGTGGGCCGTCGAGTCGTAGGAGACATCGAGCGCCATGCCCCAGCCCAGCATGAACCCAAGGAATAGGAGCCAGAAGATGCCCATCCCCTCTCCGAACATGCGGCTCTGGACGACGACGATGACGATGATCAGGGGCACGGCGATGATCGTCAGGGAGTACCGGGGGTCCCTGCGCCAGGAGAGGAGGCTGCGGCCCGCCACGGCGCCGAGGACGCCCCCGCCGAGTCGGTCGAAGATCGTGGCCTTGACCGCGCCCTTCTTCCCTGGGGCCGGCCCAGTGGTGCCGAGGGAGGGCTCCGCGAGCTGCCGGCGCAAGGCGCGCGACCACAGCCACACCGCCGCTGCCAGCGAGGCGAGTGTTATGGCGAGTCGCACGGCCAGCACTCCCCATGCGCCGCCCTGGGCGTCGGCGCCCAGCGCCCACGGGGCGCCCAGCGGCGTCCAGCCGACGAACCGGGAGGCGACGCCCGCAACGTCCGGGGACGAGAAGAGCCACGAGGCCGCCAGGATGAGGGGGCCCAAGAGCATGAGGCCCACGAAGAGGACGGCCATGCTCGACTCCCGGAACAAGCGGGTCGTCGCCAGCGAGGCAAGCGCGGTCGTCACGAGCCGCGCCAGGACGAGGGCCAAGAGCGCACCGAGGATCCCGCCGAGCAGGCCGAACACCGCGCCAGCCGCCGTCGTCGACGTGGGGAGGACCCAGGAGAGGCCGAGGAGGAGCGTCAGGATGCCCGCGGGGGTGACCGCGCCGCCGAGGACGAGGCCCGCGATGAGGGAGGGCATGGGGACCGACATGGTCGCGAAGCGGGCGGGGTCGAGTGTCTCGTCGAGGCCCGTCACGAGCGGCGGCACGACGACCCACGCCAGGACGATCAGCGCGCCGGCCGTGGGCAGGACGGCGGCCACCGTCTCATGGCTCGCCATCCGCAGAAAGGCGAGGCCGGTGATGGCGAAGACGGCGGCGCCGAGAGCGTAGAGCCCGCCGAGGATCGTCGCGACGAGCGCGCCCGTGCTCCGCGTCAGGAGGTTGCGCTGGAGGCGCAGGGAGAGGCGGATCAGTGTTCCAACCATGCCAGCCCCTCCCCCGAGCGGCGCCCGCCCACGAGCTCGATGAAGCGCGACTCGAGGTCCTGTCCCGCGCGGACCTCGTCCACGGTTCCGGAGGCCACAAGGCGGCCGCCGGCGACGATCGCCACGTGGTCGCACATGCGCTGGACGAGGTCCATGACGTGGCTCGAGACGATGACCGTGCCCCCGCCCGCGACGAAGTGCGCGAGGACGTCCCGGATGTTCGCGGCCGAGACCGGGTCCACGGCCTCGAACGGCTCGTCGAGGACGAGGAGGCGCGGGGCGTGGATGAGGGCGGCCGCGAGCGTGATCTTCTTCTTCATGCCGGCCGAGTAGTCCGTCACGAGCTTGCGCGGCTCGGCAGTCAGGTCCATGAGCTCGAGGAGGTCAGCGGCGCGCTCCTTGACGGTCCCCTGATCGAGGCCCCGCAGCCGGCCGGTGAACTCGAGGAGCTCGGGGCCGGTCAGGCGGTCGAAGAGGCGCAGCCCGTCCGGCATGACGCCGAGGAGTTGCTTGGCGGCATCCGGCTCGCGGAGGATGTCCTTCCCGTAGACGAGTGCCGTGCCGGCCGAGGGGCGCAAGAGGCCCGTCGCCATGGACAGGAGGGTCGTCTTGCCCGCGCCGTTGGGGCCTACGAGGCCGAAGAAGGAGCCGCTCGGCACCTCAAAGGACACGGAGTCCACGGCGAGGACCTGGCCGAACGCCTTGCTCAGGCCCTCAACGGACAGAGCGGGATGCGCGGAGACCGGCCCGGAGCCATGCGGTACGACGGGCGGCAGGGATGCAGATGGAGCGGTGTCGTCAGTCATGCCTCCAACATATCGAGGACCCCGCGCCCGCCGCGTCCCCCGGAAGGATGACCGGGCTCCGCGCGGGCCGTCCTAGAAGAGGGCGGCCGCGAGGCGGCGACGCGCCGGACCCACCGCCGGGTGCTCCGGCCCCACGAGCTCGAAGTGCTCCACGAGCCGTGCCCGGGCGGCCTCGCGCTCGTCCCCCGCGTGCGAGGCGACAAAGCGCAGCAGGCGCGTGAAGGCGTCCTCAACGTGGCCGTTCGTCAGGTCGAGGTCGGCGACGAGAAGGTGCGCCTCGATGTCGTCCGCGTCCCCCGCCGCGCGCTCGCGAATCCCTTCGGGGACATCGGCGATGCGCTCGAGCAGCTGGGCGTTGAGGAGGCCCTGCCGGGCCACGGCGTCCGCCGGTCGCTCTGCCAGGACGCCCTGCCAGATCCGCTGCGCCTCGGCGTAGTCGCCGCGGCCGATGGCCTCCAGCGCCGCGTCCTCCTCGGGCGAGGACGCGGGCTCCTCCGCCGCAGGCTCGTCGTCGGACTCCCCTGCCGGCACGCTTCCGGTGACCCCGTGCTCGTCCGCGAGGCTCGTCAGCTGGGTGAAGATGTCGTCCCAGTCGGCGGGCGGCATCCCCTGGTAGATGGGGACCGGCTGGCCCTTGATGAGGGCGACGACGGCCGGCACGGTCTGAAGCTGGAAGGCCTGGAAGACGCCCGGGGCGTCCTCGCCGCGGACCCGGCCCAGCACGAACCGGCCGCCGCGCGCCGCGACGAACGGCAGCAGGTCGTCGATCGCCGCGTCAGAGCCGGGCACCTGGTCCGCGTAGAGGCCGACCATGACGACGACCTGGTGCGAGAGCTGGAGGACCTGCTCGAAGCTCGCGTCGTTGACGTCCACGACGAATCGCGCCGAGTCCGCCGCCGGCGCGCTGCCGGACGGCGACGAGGCCGCGGACGCCGATGCAGCCGAGCGGGCGCGATCCGCGAGGGCAGAGAGGTCCACGGCGCCGCGCAGGGCCGCGCTTTCGAAAGCAGAGGGGGAGGATGACGAAGGGCCGGGTTGCACTGACATGTATCTCAATGTAACCCGGCCCCGCCGCAGGAATCGAACCCCGGCGCCCGCCCTGTGACGGGCCTCGCGCTAGCCCTTGCGAGCCCCGATGAGGTCCTGGTCGACGCCCGTGACGACGACCTTCTCACCCGAGCCCCGCTTGGGCACGTACATCATGACGGACTGGCCGTAGGAGACCTCGACCGGCCCCTTGACGCTCGCGGCCCCCACGAGCTTCTCGTACGGCGTGCCGCTCAGCTGGACGGAGCCGCCGGACTCCTTCGGGGATGCGGTGTACAGCATGTTGAGGTATCCGAACACCATGACGCCGCCGTCCGCGGTCGGGAAGGCCCGGGCCTCGTTCCAGTCCACGGCCTGTCGGATCGTGCTGTTGACGCCCCCCGCGTTCTTCGTCACCGACTTCTGGAAGTCGATGAGGTCCTTCTGGAACGACGTGGACTCGAAGGCTCCCTTCGAGGGCCCCTCGGGGTGGTCGAGGACGTCGGCGAGGGCCTGCAGCGAGCGCGCGGGGGTGAGGACACCCCGGCCGTCGTCGAGCCCCACGGCCCGAGAGCCCGGCTCGTTGTCCGGCTTCGGGAACTTGGCGCCGGGAAGCATCGACATCGTGTCGCGGAGGACGTAGTCGTCCTGCGCGCGCTTCTGCTCCAACACGAGAGCCACGGGCAAGTCCTGCGGCCCGTCCTGGACGACGGCGACCACACTGCGCGGGAACTCATCGGAGAACGGCACCATGCTCGTGACGATCTTCGTCGCGATCGGCGCCGGCGGCGCAATAGAGGAGTTCTTGGCGCGCATCGCGTACGTCCCCGCGCGGAGCGTCTTGGCGGCGCCGGTGAATCGGCCGGTCAGCGCCGACGCCGACTGCGCCTTGTCTGCCTTCTCCGCGTCCGCGGAGACGGCCTTGACGATGCGCTCCAGCTGCTGTCCGCTCACCGTGGGCGTGTAGTCTTGCGCGCCCGCTGACGCGCTGGGGGAAGCGGCCGACGGCGCCGGGCTCGTCGAGACCGCCGCCGGCACGGCGAACGAGCCCGCCAGCGCCATGGCCAGGAGAGGGGAGACAGCCTGCGCGCGGTGCGAGCCGCGGGCGACTCGAACGGCCTCGCGGGCACGCGGCGACGACCCAGCCGCCAGGCGATCGTCGTCGCCCTTGCGCCGCATGAGGAGCCAGGCGAGCAGCGAGCCCAAGGCCACGAGGAGGCCGACGATCAGGAGGGGAAGGCCCCAGGGCTGCGCGACCTCTACGTCCTTGCTCACCGTCAGCGACGACGGGAGGGGGGCGCCCTCGCTGCCTGTGATGACGACGTCGTAGCGCTGATTGTCCCGCACGGGGTCGATGTGCTGCACGGTGCGCCCGCGCTGGACGGCCGTCGTCGCGAAGATGTCGGTCGAGGCCGGTGCGAAGGCCGCTGCGGCCGTGCCCTCCGTCGACGCCGAGAGGTCGCCGCCCGCACGGGAGACGACCGTCTGCTGCGCGTCCCCGGCCCAGGCCTTGACGTCCAGGGAGCGGATGAGGGACACGTTCCACGGGCCCTGCCCGTCGATGGTCAGGTCCAGGCCGTCCTGGCCGCCGACCTCGGCGGGGATGCGCAGGATCTTCGAGTGCTCACTGCCCGCAGGCATGGCCACGTTGACCGTGGACTGCTCCGTGGTCTTCAGGAAGGTGAGGCCGGCGGCGCCGACCAGGGCGAGAAAGAGGCCGACGATGGCGGCCACGATGGGTAGTTTTGTTCGCACGACTCGTACCTGACGTCTCAGAGATGGGGATAGCAGCCCGTCGCCGCTCTGGGCACGGGAAAATGGCCAGATTCCATCGTATCGAACGCCCGCCTCGGCGCGGGCGCCGGGCCCGATGCCTCACCGACCGGGCCGGGAGGCGAGGACGCCCGTGGACTATCGTGGACAGGTGAGCAGTTCTTCCCTCCCCCAGCAGCGAAATCGCCCCCACGACCACCGCGGGCTGCGGCCCCAGGGCCCCTTGGCCGTGGGCTTCTTCGGCACCGTCGGGGTCGGCCTCGCTCTCCTCTTGTACTACATCTTCGACCACACCGGCCCCCTCCCGATGTGGATCACCGCCGCCCTCTTCATCGCCCTGGGCCTCGACCCGGTCGTCCGGTTCCTCCAGAACCGGAAGGTGCCCCGCGGCGCCGGCGTCCTCATCGTCTTCCTCGGCGTGGCGGGCGTCGTCGCACTCTTCGTCAGCCTCATCGTCCCCGTGACGGTCAGCCAGCTGACCATGTTCTTCCAGTCCCTCCCGCGCACGCTCGAGGAAGCGACCCAGACGCCCACGTTCCAGAAGATCAACTCGGCGATCGGCGTCCAGGACCAACTGACACAGGCCATCAACAAGCTTGCGAAGGACGCCACGAACCCCGGCGGCCTCATCGAGCGGGCCATCTCCGCGGGGCAGGCCATCGTCAACGGACTCTTCGGCACCCTGATCGTCCTGGTGCTGACGCTGTACTTCCTCGTCTCCCTGCCGACGATGAAGAGTTGGTTCTACAGCCTCGTTCCCAGCTCGCGGCGCAAGCGGGTCTCCGAGCTGACCGAGGACATCACGAAGTCCGTCGGCTCGTACGTTCTCGGCCAGACGACCGTCGCGGCCCTCAATGCGACGTTCGCGCTCATTGTCATGCTCATCGTGGGCGTCCCCTTCCCCTGGCTCTTCTTCTGCGTGGTCGCCCTCCTCGCCGTCATTCCTCTCGTGGGGCCGCCGATCGCCCTCGTCGTCGTCTCTCTCGTCGCCCTGACGGAGGGGTGGGGCACCGCCGTCGGCTTCGCCATTCCCTATATGGTCTACCTCCAGGTCGAGGCCTACCTGATCTCACCGCGCATCATGCAGCGCGCTGTCTCGGTTCCGGGGCCGGTCGCGGTCATCGCGGTCATCGCGGGCGGCTCCGTCCTCGGCGTCCTCGGGGCGCTCATCGCCATCCCGACGGCGGCGGCCGTGATGCACCTCCTCCGCGAGGTCGTCATCCCACGCCAGGACAGGCGCTAGAACCTCCCCGGAGCCGGGCGGGAAGCGCCCCCACGCCGTAGAGTGGGATCTCGTGCGACTACTCATTGCCGATTGCTCAGTGGACTACATCGGGCGCCTCAACGCCCACCTCCCCCTTGCCCGACGACTCATCGTCGTCAAGGCGGACGGCTCCGTCCTCGTTCACTCCGACGGCGGCTCCTACAAGCCGCTCAACTGGATGTCGCCGCCCGCGCGCCTGCGCATCGCCACTCCGGAGGAAAGCGGGGCCGGCGAGGGCGTGGCTGAGTCGTGGATCGTCCAGCACGCCAAGAGCGACGACAAGCTCGTGATCCACATCCACGAGGTCCACTCGGACTCCGAGCACGAGCTTGGAGTCGACCCAGGGCTCGTCAAGGACGGCGTCGAAGCTGACCTCCAACGCCTCCTGGCCGAACAGATCCATCGCCTCGGCGAGGGGTTCACCCTCGTCCGCCGCGAGTACCCGACCGCCATCGGCCCGGTGGACATCCTCGCGCGCGACGCGACAGGCGGCTGCGTCGCGGTCGAATTGAAGCGGCGCGGGGACATCGACGGCGTGGAGCAGCTCTCCCGGTACCTCACTCTCCTCAACCGTGACCCGCGCCTGGCGCCGGTCCGAGGGGTCTTCGCGGCGCAGCAGATCAAGCCCCAGGCGCGGGTTCTCGCGGAGGATCGCGGCATCACGTGCCTGACGCTGGACTACGACGAGATGCGCGGCGTCGACGACTCGCACACCCGCCTGTTCTGATCCAATCCGCACCTCAGGGTTTGGCCATTATTCACCCAGGATCCATTTATGGGCTTTTCGGCACCCGCCTGAAATCCTCGCTCAAATGACCGGCATCCCGCGAGAAATGAGCCAGATCTCGGCCATTCGCGCCTGAGCCCGAGCAGGCCATGCGGCGCCTCAGGCAATTGACAAGCCCTCAAGGGCGTGCCATGCTTACAGAAGCGGCCCGTCATCCAGGCAGGTCGTGAAAGCGTAGGGCACCATTTGCATTACCAGCTAAACCCTTCTCGCTTTTTATCTCACTCACGCGTTCCAAGAACATTGGTCCGCATAATGCTTGAAGGAGCACATCATGGCTGAAGGAACTGTCAAGTGGTTCAACGCTGAAAAGGGCTTCGGGTTCATCACCCCGGACGGCTCGAACGACGATGTTTTCGTCCACTACTCCGAGATCTCCACGAACGGATTCCGCACGCTCGAGCCCGAGCAGCGCGTTTCCTTCGAGATCGGCGAGGGCGCCAAGGGCCCGCAGGCCACCGGCGTCAGCCCCCTCTAAGCACTCGCGTCTCACCGGCGCTTCGCGCCCCTCGGCTCCGGCCTTGAGCGACCGCGCCTGAGATAGCAGGAAGGGCCCGCACACAATGTGTGCGGGCCCTTTCGCATGCCCAGAGGACGCCTGGGGGCCGATCAGGTAGACCATGCGCCCCGTGGGCGCTCGTGGGCACCGTGGGCGCTCCTTGGGGACCGTAGCCGCTGCTGGGCACCGCGGGCGCCCGTCCTGCCAGTCCCCCAGCTACTCCCGCCAGTCCCCCAGCCCGACGACTCCGAGCGCCTCGATCCACGCGCACACCCCGGCGGAGGCCGCGAAGTCCATGGCCAGGAACTCGTCGTAGACGAGGTCTGGAGACGAGAAGCGGACGACGACCCACCCGTGCCTCTCAGGACCGCCGGAGTCCCGCACAGAGCGCGTGAGGGCAGACTCGGGGGCGAGGCGCTGCATGTCCAGCCGCCTCCTGCCCAGGCGCAGGCAGGAACCAGGGCGCACCGACGCGTCCTTGTACCAGTGGATGGCGTCGGGGCGCGTATGGGCTGTCCCCTCGTGCCAGACGCCGTCGCGCAGGAGGAGAGCCGGGAACGCACCAAGGGTGCGCCGCAGTTGCCTGCGACGCACCCTTGATGCCATTCGGATTCCGAGCGTGCCGAAGAGCGCAAGGCCCGCAAGGGCTGCGCAGACTCCGATCAACCAGAACCCGTGGTGATTCATGCTGGTGCTAGAGAATCACCATCTATGAAGCGACAGAGACCGGCCCTGCGGCGGGGGCCTCTGTCCGTGTGCAGTTGTCCGCTACGACGATCACGCGGCCGCCATCGCCCTCGACGGACAGGAATCCGCCGTCGGCGTGGAAGTGCTCGCGCGCGCCGCCCGCCGCGGCCACGACGAGCTCGCCCGCGCCCAGGACGGCGAGGAGGGGCTGGTGCCCCGGCAGGATGCCGATCTCGCCTTCCGTGGTGCGCACGCGGATCATCGACGCCGCGCCGGACCAGACCTGAGAGTCCGGCGCGACGATCTCAACGTGAAGTTCGGAAGCGGCCATGGCTACTTCGTCGACTTCTGGATCTCAGCCCACTGGCGCTCGACGTCGTCCATGCCGCCGACGTTGAAGAAGGCCTGCTCCGCGATGTGGTCCACATCGCCGTTGCAGATGGCGCGGAAGCCCTCGATGGTGTCCTTGATGGACACGGTGGAGCCTTCGACGCCGGTGAACTGCTTGGCGGTGTAGGTGTTCTGCGAGAGGAACTGCTGGATGCGACGAGCTCGCGAGACCGTCACCTTGTCCTCCTCGGAGAGCTCATCGACGCCGAGGATGGCGATGATGTCCTGGAGCTCCTTGTTCTTCTGGAGGATCTGCTTGACGCGGACCGCCGTGTCGTAGTGATCCTGACCGATGTACTGCGGGTCGAGGATGCGGGAGGTCGACGTGAGCGGGTCAACGGCCGGGTACAGGCCGCGCGAGGCGATCTCACGGGACAGCTCGGTCGTCGCGTCGAGGTGCGCGAACGTCGTGGCCGGGGCCGGGTCCGTGTAGTCATCGGCGGGGACGTAGATGGCCTGCATCGACGTGATCGAGTGGCCACGCGTCGAGGTGATGCGCTCCTGGAGGAGGCCCATCTCGTCGGCAAGGTTCGGCTGGTAGCCCACGGCGGACGGCATGCGGCCGAGCAGCGTGGAGACCTCAGAACCGGCCTGCGTGAACCGGAAGATGTTGTCGATGAAGAGCAGCACGTCCTGGTTCTGAACATCGCGGAAGTACTCCGCCATGGTCAGGGCCGAGAGGGCCACGCGGAGTCTCGTTCCCGGCGGCTCGTCCATCTGGCCGAACACGAGGGCCGTGTCCTTGAGGACGCCGGCCTCTTCCATTTCGACCCAGAGGTCGTTGCCCTCACGCGTGCGCTCGCCGACGCCGGCGAACACCGAGGTGCCGCCGAAGTTGCGGGCCACGCGAGTAATCATCTCCTGGATGAGAACGGTCTTGCCGACGCCTGCGCCGCCGAAGAGGCCGATCTTGCCACCCTTGATGTAGGGCGTGAGGAGGTCGATGACCTTGATGCCGGTCTCGAGCATCTCCGTCGAGCCCTCGAGCTGAGCGAAGTGCGGGGCCTTCCGGTGGATGGGCCAGCGCTCGGAGACCTGAATCTCAGAGTTCGGGACGTCGAGGGCGTCGCCCAGGACGTTGAAGATGTGGCCCTTGACGCCGTCGCCGACGGGCACGGAGATCGAGTCACCCGTGTCCTGGACGATGGCACCGCGAACGAGGCCGTCGGTCGCCTGGAGGGAGATTGCACGCACGAGGTTGTCGCCGAGGTGCTGCGACGTCTCGAAGGTGATCGTGCTCTCTTCACCGTTCAGGTTGATGGTGGTGGTCAGGGCGTTGTAGATCGCCGGCATCGCGTCGGAGGGGAACTCGACGTCGACGACCGGCCCGATGACACGAACGATACGGCCCGTGGCACCAGAGGGAGCGGCAAGCTCAACGTGCTCAACAGTGTGGGCAGTCATCTCTCTCACTTCTCAGGTTGATGGCAAAAACGGTCAGGTTGCTGGGCTGCTTCGCCCGGCATGAGGTGTGGTTAGGCGCTGAGCGCGTCGGCGCCGGCAACGATCTCGGACAGCTCCTGCGTGATCTCCGCCTGGCGGGCGTTGTTGCGCAGTCGCGTGAACTTCTTGATGAGCTCCCCGGCGTTGTCGCCGGCAGCCTTCATGGCTCGCTGACGCGCCGCCAGCTCACTGGCCGCCGCGAGAAGCATGGCGCTGAAGACCTTGGACTCGATGTAGCGCGGCATGAGCTCGTCCAGGACGCTGTAGGCGTCTGGCTCGAACTCGTACAGCGGCAGCGGGCCGGCAGCCTTGGCCTCGGCGTCGACCTCGTCCTTGGTCAGGGGCAGGAGCATCCCGGAGGTGGGCTCTTGGACGACCATGGAGTCGAAGCGCGTGTAGACGAGGTGGACGTCGTCCACTCCCCCGTTCTCCGATCCCTTGACGAACTGCTCGAGGAGGGCCTCGCCGATCTCGACGGCCGTCTCGTGGACGGGCGCGTCCGTGTTCCCGGTCCAGAACGCCTTGTACGGCATCTGGCGGAAATCGAAGTATGCCTGTCCCTTGCGGCCATAGAGGTACACATCGACGTCCTGACCGGCAGCCTGGAGCTGCTCAATGAGCGCCTCGGCCTCCTTGAGGACTGACGAGGAGTAGGAGCCGGCAAGCCCGCGATCGCTCGTCATGATGAGGACCGCGGATCGCTTCACAACGGCCCGCTGGGTCGTGAGCGTGTGGTCGATGTCCGCCTGGGCGGACACGGCGGCCACCGCGCGCGAGATGGCATCCGCGTACGGGCCCGCAGCGGAGACGCGCTGACGCGCCTTGCCGATGCGAGAGGTCGCGATCAGTTCCATCGCCTTGAAGATCTTGGCCATCGACTGGGTCGACTTGATCTTCTCGCGGTAGACCCGAATCTGGGCTCCCATGCTCTTCCTTTCTTGCCCACCCGGCCCGGGGCGTCGTCTCGACGCCCCGGGACCGAGGGATCAGCGGCCTTAGTTGGCTGTCGTCTCGCTCGGCTGGAAGCCGGACTTGAACTCGGACATCTGGGCCTTGAGCTCGTCAACCGTGGAGTCCTCGAGCTTGCCGGTCTCGGCGAGCGTGGTGAGGACCTGGCTGCGGTGGCGCAGGTGACCGATGAACTCCGACTCGAAGCGGCGGACGTCGGCGACGGGGATGTCGTCGAGGTAGCCGTTCGTGCCGGCCCACACCGAGACGACCTGGTCTTCGACCGGGTACGGCTGGTACTGGCCCTGCTTGAGGAGCTCCATGAGGCGCGCGCCTCGCGTGAGCTGCTGGCGCGAGGCGGCGTCCAGGTCCGAGGCGAACATGGCGAATGCCTGCATGTCGCGGTACTGGGCGAGCTCGAGCTTCAGCGTGCCGGAGACCTTCTTCATGGCCTTGACCTGCGCTGCGCCGCCGACTCGGGAGACGGAGACACCGACGTCGACCGCCGGGCGCTGGTTGGCGTTGAAGAGGTCCGACTGCAGGAAGATCTGGCCGTCGGTGATGGAGATGACGTTGGTCGGGATGAACGCCGAGACGTCGTTGGCCTTCGTCTCGATGATCGGCAGACCCGTCATCGAGCCCGCACCGAGCTCGTCAGAGAGCTTGGCGCAACGCTCGAGGAGGCGGGAGTGCAGGTAGAAGACGTCACCCGGGTATGCCTCGCGTCCCGGCGGACGGCGGAGGAGGAGGGAGACAGCGCGGTAGGCCTCAGCCTGCTTGGAGAGGTCATCAAAGACGATGAGGACGTGCTTGCCCCCGTACATCCAGTGCTGACCGATCGCCGATCCGGCGTACGGGGCGAGGTACTTGAAGCCGGCCGGGTCGGAGGCCGGCGAGGCCACGATGGTCGTGTACTCCAGCGCGCCGTTGTCCTCGAGGGTCTGGCGCACGGCCGCGATCGTCGAGGCTTTCTGACCGATGGCGACGTAGATGCAGCGAACCTGCTTGTTGACGTCGCCGGACTCCCAGTTGGCCCGCTGGTTGATGATGGCGTCCACCGCGATGGCGGTCTTGCCGGTCTGGCGGTCGCCGATGATGAGCTGGCGCTGTCCGCGGCCGATCGGGATCATGGCGTCGATGGCCTTGATGCCGGTCTGAAGCGGCTCGTGAACCGACTTGCGTTCGGTCACGCCCGGCGCCTGAAGCTCGAGGGCGCGGCGGCCCTCGGGGACGATCTCGCCGAGGTCGTCGATGGGCTGACCCAGCGGGTCAACGACGCGGCCGAGGAAGTTGTCGCCGACGGGGACAGAGAGGATCTGCCCCGTGCGCTGAACTTCCTGGCCCTCTTCGATCTTGTCGAAGTCGCCGAGGACGACGACGCCGATCTCTCGCGTGTCGAGGTTCTGGGCGAGGCCCAGGGTGCCGTCCTCGAAGCGAACGAGCTCGTTCGCCATGACGGACGGAAGTCCCTCGACGCGAACGATGCCATCGCTCGCGGTGATAACGCGTCCGACCTCTACGCGGTCGGCCTTGCCCGGCTCGTATGACGCCGCGAACTCGTTCAACGCACTGCGGACGTCATCGGCATTGATGGTCAACTCGGCCATCTGTGCTCCCTGCTCTCCGTGTCTTGGGATTCGCTCCATGGTGCCGGCTCTGCCGGAGTGATCCGGAGCGGATCGTCGTGTACTGCTCCCGCCCGGCTTGGGCCGGGGACGGGGGTGACTAGCTCGCTAGCCGCTGCTTGAGGCGGTTGATGTGCGCGAGGGCCGAGGAGTCGATGACCTCGTCCCCGACGGTGATGCGCACGCCGCCGATGAGCGACGGGAGCGTCGTCGCGTTGATCTTCAGTTCGCGGCCGAAGTAGCGCGTGAGCGCTTCAGCCAAACGCTGACCCTGCTCCGGGGTCAGCTCCTGCGACGTCTCCACGTGCGCGATCCACAGGTTGTGGCGGGCTGCCACGAACTGCGAGAAACGCTCCACGAGGGTGACGACCTTGAGCCCGCGGGGGCTCAGCACTGCCTGCGTGATCAGGACACGAGCGGGCTCGGACACGTGTGCCGTGAGCCCCTGCGCGAGTCGTTCACGAGATTCGCGGGGAGCCGAGACCATGCTCAGCGCCCGCTGCAGCTCGTGGCTGTCACCGACAGCGTTGCGGAAGGCGAACAGCTCGTCCTCGAGCCGTGCGATGCCGGTCTCGCCGCCGCGCTCTGCCACGAGGCAGGTCGCGTCGACACCGAGCGTCTCGAACGTATCGAGGAAGTCGCCCATGGAGGAGAAACGGCTTCCGGCAACCTGCGCAGCGAGATCGACGACGATGTCCGACACCTGGCCACTGAAGAGCCGCCGTGCCAGTGCACCACGCTCTTCCGTGCTCCGGGCCGGGTCCGTCAGGGCCCGCTGGAGGGCCGGGTTTTCGTCGAGGACACCCAACACGCCGAAGAGGTCCGTTGCCGTCTTCAAGGAGACGGAGTCGCGGCTTCCCTCCAGCGCTGCCCGCGCCGTTGCCAGCGATTCACTCGAGACGCTAGCCATCAGCGGGTCACACCTGCGCTCGTCGAGGACTCGAGGTCCGCGATGAAGCGGTCAACGACGCGCTGCGAGCGTGCGTCGTCCTCGAGGGATTCGCCGACGATCTTGCTCGCGAGCTGCGTTGCCAGCGTGCCGACCTCGCTCCGGAGCGAGACGAGTGCAGCCTGGCGCTCGGACTCGATCTGGACGTGGGCCTGCTCCGTGATGCGAGCAGCATCCGCGGCGGCGCGGGCCTTGAGCTCCGCGAGAATCTGCGCGCCCTCGGCACGAGCCTCTTCGCGAATGCGGTTGGCCTCTGCTCGCGAGTCAGCGAGCTGGCGCTCGTACTCTTCGAGCTTGGCGTTGGCCTCGGCCTGAGCCCGCTCGGCCTTCTCGATGCCGCCTTCAATTGCCGCCACGCGATCCTGGTAGACCTTCTCGAACGCCGGAACGACGAACTTGACGACGATGTAGAGGAGGACCAAGAACGTAATGGCCGCGACAATGATGTCCCACGTGGCCGGAACGATCGGGTTGATCTTGCCCTCAGCCGCGATGACTGAAAGAGATTCCTTCATGAGTTCACCCATCCTTAAGGGTCAACGAGCAATAATGATTGCCTCGCACCTGGGACGGACTAGAGAACGAACGCGAGAACCAGGCCGAGGATGGCGAGGGCCTCGGTCAGCGCGAAGCCGAGGAGGGCGATCTGGTTGAGGACCGCGCGGGACTCGGGCTGGCGAGCAACACCGTTGATGTACGCCGCGAAGATGAGGCCGACGCCGATGGCGGAGCCGATTGCCGCGAGACCGTAGCCGACGAGGTTGAGGTTGCCTTCCATTGTGTTTCCTTTCGATGCCAAGGACTCTTACCTTGGAGGTTTAATTGGGAGGTCATCCCCCCGCAAGCGGGGGAAAACTAGGAATCTGTGAGCTCCGGCGGCTGAACCGCACGGGAACTAGTGCGCGTCAGCGTGCTCGGCACCCTGAATGTAGATCGCCGTGAGGAGCGCGAAGACGAAGGCCTGGAGAACCATGATGAGGGCCTCGAGGAGTCCCATGGCCACGGCGCCGCCGATGACAAAGATGCCCGCGCCCTTGAGGAAGAGGTTTTCCTGGACCGTGATGAGGTACTCGGCACCCGTGGCACCGAGGGCTGCGATGAGGTGGCCCGCCAGCATGGTGGCCATGAGTCGCAGCGAATGTGTCACGGGCCGGACGATGAAGTTCGAGATGATCTCGATCGGCACGAGGATGAACAGAAGCATGAAGGGGACACCCGCGGGGACGACCATGAGCTTGAAGAACTTCAGGCCGTACTTCTTGATGCCGACCCCGACCCACGTCACGTAGATCATGGCTGCGATGGCATAGGCGCTGCCCACGTGAGAGAAGCTCGGCAACTGGAGAATCGGGATGAGCCCGAAGATGTTGTTGACGAGGACGAAGAAGAACACCGTGAACAGGAGCGGGACCCACTTGAGGAAGCCCTGGCCGATGATCTCGCGGCCCAGGGAGTTGCGCACGAATGCGTAGCCCTCCTCCGCCACGAACTGCAGCTTGCCCGGCACCATGGCTCGGTGGCGGATGGCCACGAGGAAGAAGCCGGCGATGAGGATCACCGAGAGAACGAGGAGCAGCATCTGCTTCGTGAGCCCGAAGTCCCCAATCTCGAAAATGGGGGGCAAGTGAAGATCTTCCAGGGTCGGAGGAACAAACTTCTCCGCCCCGGCCGGGAGTGCAAGCGCGTTCAACGCGTTTCCTCTCTGCTGTGTCCGTCGTCGGGCAACGTCCGCCCTGTCTTGTGTCAGGGAAGACTTGGTTTCGCGGCGTTCTGAGCGGCTTCCCCGAGAAGTCCCCGGGGGCCGCACTGTTCGTCCTTGAGGGCCTCGTCAGGGACGGTCTTCGGAGTCTGCCGGGGGTTGCCCGGCGTTCTTCTCGTCCATCCTCTGCCGCAGGAAAGCCATGTAGACCCCGCCAGCCAGACCGACCAACAAGCCTACGTATCTCAGGAAGTTCACATGGAACAGCGCATCCAGCCCCCAGCCTATCAAAAACCAGGCGATGAGACCGCCGAGGATGTACTGAACGAGGTAGGAGGCCTTCATCGCCGTCCCCTTTCGACCGTCGGAGTCGAGTCGCCGGTTGGCGAGTCGAAGAGCAGAACCCGGGAGCGCGCGACCGCACGGAAGGCGACGGCTTGCCACATCAGCACGGCCACGCCCGCGGCCAGAACCGCAGGAACAGGACGCAGCCAACCAGGCGCGCTCAACGTCAAGACCAGAATCGCAACCACGAAGACCTTCAGCACGTAGACAGCGATACCCGCAAAGACAATGCCCTGCCCCAGGCGCGGCGCCAGCACGGCCATGATCACGGCCGAGGCGCCGAAGGACACCCACACCACGCCGACGCCGAGAAGCGCCGACAGGCCGGCGTCGTGGCCAGGAAGAAGCGCCCAGGCCCCGGCGAGCACCGCAAGCGCGAGGGACGCCAGGCTCCCCGTCTTGAGCTGATCCCAGTGCTGGCGCCCGATGGCGGCGCCGCCCGTATCCGTGGTCACGAGACTCCTTCGCGGTGCGGGCGGGAGGGGCCGCGCAGTGCGCGCACCGCCTCGGGCAGCACCAGGTAGATGATGATGGCCGCCACCGTGGCGAAGGCGGCAACGTTGAGCCGGTTCCCCTGGCCAGACGCGCCGAGCGTGCCGAGGACGCACGTCAGCACCGTGAAGCCGATGACCGTGCCCGCCGCGCCCACGTGGGAGAAGCCGACGTCGGTCAGCCGCTGGTAGACATGCTCGCGGTGCGAGAGGGTGACCTGTGCGCCGGTGATGACCCGCCGGGCAAGGGTGTAGCCCGTGTCCGCGAGATAGATGAGGAACGGTGCGGCGACGCGCTCGATCGGCACACCGACGAAGAACGCGCCGAGCGCAAGGGCCGCGAGCGTTCCCCCGAGCAGGTACGAGCCGGAGTCCCCCATGAAGGAGGCGGGCCAGCGGAACCAGCCGAAGTTCCACGGCAAGAAGCCGACGAACGCGCCAGCAAGGGTGAGGCCCGCGATGGCGAGCCACGGCTCCGCGTACTCGGCCCCCTGCAGGGCGAAGAACCCACCCGCCACAAGCCCGTACAGGCCCGAGATTCCATTCACGCCGTCCATGAAGTTCACGGCGTTGACCAGCACGGGCACCGCGGCCGCGCCCGCGAGGAGGAACCACGGGCTGATGTCGACGGACGCGAGCATGATGGCGCACGTCACGAGGCCGATCCCGGCCTGGACGGCCATGCGCCCAACAATGGACACCCCCCTCAGGTCCTCCTGCCACCCGAGCGCCCCGCACGCGAGGCCGCAGGCGAGACTCGCCCAGCCGAGGCCCGCGCTCTCGAGGCGGTGAGAGAGGTAGAGGGCAGCCGGCGTCGCAATGGCCATGGCGAGCACGCACGAGAGACCGAGACCGCGCACCACCGTCCCCACGTGCGAGGAGCGCGCCGAGGCGACGTCCACGACTCCGAGGCGCTCGAGGCGAGGCCGCAGCCACACGGGCGCCGCGAGGGACGCGAGCAGCGAGAGCGCTGCCGCGACGAGAAGGTGGTCTGAGTGCATGCCGGCCTAGGACTCCGGCGTGATCCGGCGGGCCACGCGCAGGGCCTCGGTGGCGGGGCGGGAGGCGCGGCCCTGACGGAAGAGGTCAAGGTCCAGCTCTCCCGGGGCGAGCGGCGGGACGGCGGTGTGGGCGATGAGGGGATGGAAGGGCGAGCAGACCTCCTCGTCCTCGCGGACAAGCGCCTCCGTCATCTTCTCCCCAGGGCGCAGACCGGTGATGACGATCTCCGTGTCCCGGCCGGAGAGGGCAATGAGCTGGCGGGCAACGTCGATGATCTTGACCGGCTGGCCCATGTCGAGGATGAGGACCTCTCCCCCGCGTCCCACCGCCCCGGCCTGGAGCACGAGCGCCGTGGCCTCGGGGATGGTCATGAAGTACCGCTCCACGTTGGGGTCCGTCACGGTGACAGGCCCGCCGCGCTCAATCTGCTGGGTGAAGAGCGGAAGCACGGAGCCCCGGGAGCCGATGACGTTGCCGAACCTCACCGAGACGTAGCGCGCGTTGGACACCCCGGCCGCCCAGGAGGTCAGGCGCTCCCCCAGCCGCTTCGCGTGCCCCAGGGCGGTGGAGGGGTCGGCCGCCTTGTCCGTGGAGATGTTGACGAAGGTCTCGACGCCCGTGTTGATGGAGGCGATGAGAACGTTGGCGGTGCCGAGGACGTTGGTCTTCCACGCCTCGAGCGGGTACTGCTCCAGGAGGGGGACGTGCTTGAGGGCCGCCGCGTGGAAGACGACCTCGGGCCTGCGGCTCGTGAAGATCTCCTCGAGGGCCTGGGCGTCGCGGATGTCCGCGAGGACGGTCTCCGAGCCGGTGAGGAGGCCCGTGCCCGTCAGGGAGAGGCTCGTGGCCTGCATCGCTGACTCGTCCCGCTCCAGCAGGATGAGCTCGTCGGGCCCGAGCTCGGCGACCTGCCGGCAGATCTCCGAGCCGATGGACCCGCCCGCACCCGTGACGAGCACGCGGCGGCCCTCGATGTAGGAGCGCAGGCTGGGGACGTCGAGGTCAACGGGCGTGCGGCCGAGCAGGTCCTCAAGGCGCACCTCTGTCAGCTGGTCCGCGAGGGCGTTGTCCTCGGGGTGCAGGAGCTCGGAGAGCCGGGGCATGCGGAGCAGGCGAGCGCCCGTGTCCCTCAGCTGCTCGTTGAGCCGGCGGAGCATCGCGGGGTCCGCTTGGGCAACGGCAACGACGACGACGTCCGCGCGGTGCTTCTCCACGAGCGCGCCGAGATCCCGTGTGGACCCGACCACGGGGACCGAGGCCACCCGCAGGTACTTCTTGTGGGGGTCGTCGTCGACCATGCCGACCACCTGGAACTGTCCCGCCGGGTCGTGCATCATCTGGTTGACCATCCCCGTGCCGAGGAAGCCCGCACCCACGACAAGGGCCCGCCGCACCGGAGCCGCGGGCCGCGCCTTGCCCTCGACGTACATGCGCTTCAAGTAGCGCACGCTCGCCATGAAGAGGCACGCGAAGGGGAAGGCGATGATGCCGGAGGAGCGGGGGATGCCGAGGGCGAGGCCGAAGAAGAGACTCGTCGTCACCAGGAGCGCGGTCACCGCGCCCGTGACGACGACGAGCAGACGCAGCTCCTCGAAGCTGCCGAAGGGGTGCTTTCCCCGGTACAGGCCCGCCAGCCACCCGATGATCATCTGAGCCGTGACCGCGAGGGACGCGAAGACGGCGAAGCCGCTCCAGTCGATCGTGTCCACCGTGAGCTCGTAGCGCAGCACCAGGCCGAGGATGATGGCCACGCACCAGCTCAATGCGTCGCAGAGACACTGGACCACGATCCAGAGGCGCGGCTTCTCGTCGGCGACGACGGCGCGGGCGGTGGGGCTCATCGTGGGCTTGCTCTCCTCGGTCCCGGTGGACGGTGCGGCTGTGGAACTAGACTGTGGGGTGCGGCTCGGGCGAGCAGCCTCTGCCGCCGAGCCTCCCGCCGATGAAAGCGAGAACCATGCCCCTGCTGGACGCCGACTCCGTGGCCGTGGCGGCCGTGACGTACAACCGGCCGCAGGATCTTGCGGTCCTCCTCGGCGCCCTGGGGTCCCAGTCACAGACCATCGTACGCATCAGCGTCGTCGATTCGGGGACTCAGCCGGCGTCGGATGTGCTGGAGAATGCCCGCCCGGGGCTCGCCGCCGCCGGGACGGAGCTCGACGTCATCCGCAGCGAGGCCAACCTCGGCGGGGCCGGCGGGTTCTCCCTCGCCATCCTCCACGCTCTCGCCTCAGGCGCTCAGTGGGTCTGGATCATGGACGACGATGCGCGCCCCGAAGACCCTGACTGCCTGTCTGTCCTCTTGTCCGAGGCGCGCGCCCGCTCCCTGCCCGTCGTCCTGCCGATTGTCGCGTCCCCCGAGGACGAGCGCCGCCTCTCCTTCGGCTTCCGCCTCGACGGGCGGCTCGAGTTCAGCCGGAACGCCGTGGAGCGCAAGGGCTTCCTGCCGGACGTGGGCCACTTCTTCAACGGGGCCCTCGTCCACCGTGACGTGTTCTTCCGCGTGGGCCTGCCCGACCTCAAGCTCTTCATCCGCGGGGACGAGACAGACTTCATGCTGCGCCTGCGCCGCGCTGACATCCCCTTCGGCACGGTGTCGACGACGGCGCTGCGCCACCCGACGGGATGGTCCGAGGTCCGCCCCGTGCTCGGCGAGCGCTGGCACGTGCTGGTCCCCGACACGGCGATGAAGCGCGAGGCGTTCTTCCGCAACCGCGGCTATCTCATCCGCCGCCACCGCCGCCTGAAGTCGTTCGTGGCGGACGCCGTGGGATACCCCGTCCACTTCGCTCGCACGCGTGACCTGGCGGGCCTGCGCGAGTGGTCGCGCCCCTTCCTCGACGGGCTCCGGGGCCGCGGGTTCTCCGCCCCCGAGGCTGCGCCGGCCGCCCAGCCTGGTCAGGCGGCGCCCCGGTCCGCGGCTGGCGGCGCCGCGCCTGCCCCCACGCCCCACACGGGAGACTGACGTGACACCGCGTCCCCCGGTCACGGCCCCGTACGCCGGCTCCCCGCTCCTGACTCCGGGGCGGACCATCGCGGTCATCACGACCTACAACCGGGCGAGCCTGCTGGCTGGGCTGCTCGAGTCGATCGCGCGGGAACCCGTCGCGCCAGCCGCCGTCGTCGTCATTGACAACGCGAGCGAGGACGAGACGCCCGCGCTCCTGGAGGGTCTCGCAGGCGGCCTCGAAGGCCCCCGCGGCCACACCGTGCCGCTCGTGGTGGAGCGCCTGCCCCGCAACACGGGTGGGGCAGGCGGCTTCCGGCGCGGCATGGAGCTCGCGCTCTCGGAGCGCTTCGACGCGCTGGTCCCCCGGGAGGAGCGGTGGGTCTGGCTCATGGACGACGACGTCGCGCTCATCCCGGGCGGGCTCGCACGCCTTGCGGCCCGGGAGCTCCGCGCGGACGTCATCCACGGCGCGCGGCTCAACGCGGACGGGACGCCCTTCTTCTGGCGGCACGTGCTCGACCCGGCGACGGGCGTGCACTGGCCCATGCGGGAGCCCGCCAGGAGCGCCCCCGTCGCGGAGACGAACGTCGCGTGCTTCGAGGGCGCGCTCGTCTCGGCGCTGACGGCGGAGACCGTGGGGCTGCCTGACGCGCGGTTCTTCCTCGGCTCGGACGACACGACCTACGGGTTTCTGGCCTCCCGTGCCGTCCGCGTGGTCGTGTGCGATGAGCCGCTGCTGCGCAAGATGCGCGCCCAGGCGTCGATCGACCTCCGCGTACGGCACCTCAACGACGCCTCAGATCTCTCCCGGCGACTCACCCTGCGCAACCGGGCGCTCATGGCTCAGCACCTCGCGCGCGTCGGTGCCCACTCCCCCGCGAGATTCGCCCTGGGCACGGCGCTGACCGCCGCCAAGGAGGCCGTCCGCCTCCTCGCTGTCGAGGCGCCGGCCGCAGTCCGGGAGGACGGGGTTCGGGCGGCGGCGGCCAGGGCCGCGCGCTCGGCGGCCGCCATCGCCCGGGGCCTGCGCGAGGCCAGGCAGGTCAGATCGGGGCGGCTCGACCTGGGGCCCCTGCCGTGAGCGCACCCCGTGGACCGCTGCCCTCGCACGCTGGCCAGGCGGGCGCCCTCGACGCCCGCGAGGCAGCACGGCGCGCCGCGGGAACGGGCCCGCTGACCATCGCCGTCGTCGGGGCCAGCGGTTTCGTCGGCCGGCACGTCGCGGCGGAGGCCGAGGCGAGAGGGCACCGGGTGCTCCGCGTCAGAGCGCCCCGCCTTGACGCCCCGCTTCGCGGCGGCCGCGCCCCGCTCTGGCGCGAGCACGAGGCCCTCGCCCACCGCGCGGCGGAGTTTGCCGCGAGCCTGACCGTGCCCGCCGACGCCGCGAGGGCCCTGGGGCGCGCCGACATCGTCATCAACGCGGCGGGCCTCGCCCGGCCCGACGGGGCCGCCGAGGCTGCCCTCCTCGGGGCCAACGCCGTCCTGCCGCCCCTCCTCGCCCGGGCCAGCGGCGCGCCCCTCATCCATCTCTCCTCGGCGGCCGTCCTCGGGGACCGCCCGCTGACGAGCGCGGCGGAGTGCGCGCCGTTCTCCGACTACTCGGCGTCCAAGGCGGCCGGCGAGCTCGCACTCGACTCCGCCGGCTCGCCGGTGTGCATTGTGCGCGCCACGAGCGTCCAGGGGCCAGAGCGCGCCACGACACGCGCCTTCGCCCGTCTCGCCTGCTCCCCCGCGGGCACATGGAGCGACGACGCGCCGACGCCGCTCACCTCTGCCCTGTCCCTCGCGCGGCTGACCGTGGGGCTCGCGGAGGACGCCGCTGCTGGAAGGGACGTTCCGCGCCGGGTCCTCCAGCCCTGGGAAGGCGCCACGACGCGCTCCGCCCTCGACGCAGCCCGAACCGCGGCTGGACTCGGACCGGCGCGCCGCGTCCCCGCCCCCGCCGCTCGGGCAGCCCTGTGGGCGGCGAGCTCTGCAGGGCGTGTGCCGGGACCCGCCGGGCAGAAGGCGTCCGCGGCACAGCGCAGGCTCGAGCTCTTGTGGCGCGGGCAGCCCCAGACAGACGAATGGCCCCGAGCGAGTCTCCTCGCGGGGCCATCCGAGATTCACGGCGTGCTGGCTGACACCGCCCGTTCACGCTAGAGGGCGCGGCGCGGCTCCGTCGAGGGCCGCGGCACGTCCTCGTCCGCGAGGTTGGGCAGCGGATCGAGGTTGACGGCGTCGCGCGTCGTGTCCGCCCGGCGCGGCCCGGCGGGAGACGCGTGCTCCTGTACCGCCTCGTCGGGGCCCGGCGTGCCGGCGGGGTCAACCTGTGCGGGCGGCGCGTCGTCGAGCACCGCGACCGCCGGGTCCGGCTCGTCCGCGGCCTCCGCTGCTGCCGCAGGCGCGTCGTCGTGCACCCCGCCTGCGAACTCCGCCTCGACGCCCTCCGCGGGCGGCTCGCTGGCCTCGCCCACCGCCTCGCCTGGCGTCTCAGGCTCCTGCGAGGGAGCCTCCTCACCGAGGCCAAGGATGGACGGCACCACGTCCCGCAGCGCCTCAAGGCTGATGGCCCCCTGACGGACGACGCGCAAGACCTCGCCGGTGGCGTCGACGATCGTCGAGGCGACGCCCTCGCCCCCGCCGCGCGGACCCGCCGAAAGGTACGCGTCCACCGCCTCTCCGAGCTGCTCCTGAGCGTCCTCGGCCGTCTCCGCGGCAGGATGGCCCGTGCGGTTCGCAGACGAGACCGCGAGCGGTCCGGTGAAGGCGAGAAGATCGAGGGCGACATCGTCGTCCGGCATGCGCACAGCGACCGTGCCCATGGAATCCCCGAGATCGAGGTTGACGCTCGGCTGCTGGTGGACGATCACCGTCAGTGCACCGGGCCAGAAGGCGGCAGTCAGGTCCCGGACCTCCTGAGAGATCTCCGTCCCGATGCCGTCGAGCGCCTCAGGCCGGTGAACGAGCACCGGCGCGGGCATGGAGCGCCCTCGGCCCTTCGCAGCGAGAAGAAGGCCCACCGCGTGCGGCTCGAAGGCGTTGGCGCCCACGCCGTACACCGTGTCGGTCGGCAGCACCACGAGGCGGCCGTCCTGAATGATGGCCGAGGCGGCGGCAAGGCCCTCACGGCGCTGGATGGGGTCCGTCATGTCAAAGAACTGGCTCACGATGTCATCCTTCCATGTCTGAGCACGCCGTGGGTCATTCGCTCCCGCCCCGTGAGGTCCGGCGACGAGCGCACGTCCTCGAAGCCAAGGCCCGTGAGAGCCTCGCGCAAGGGCTGGCCCTGCCGTTCACCGTGCTCCATGACGAGGAACCCGCCCGGGCGCAGCCACTCCGCGGCCCGCTCCGCGAACAGGAGCGGCAGCCGCAGGCCGTCCGCCCCGCCCCCGTAGAGGGCGATGGCCGGGTCGGCGGCGGCCTCGGGCTGGGTGGGGCGGTCGTCGTCGGGCACGTAAGGCGGGTTGGCGACGACGACATCGAAGGAGGAGAGGAAGTCCTCGCTCGGCGCGGTCGCGTCGGCCTCGATGAGACGCACGCGCGTCCCCAGAAGGTTGCGGGCGGCCCACGCGAGGGCCTCCGGGGAGATGTCGACGGCGGTCACGCGCGACTGGGGCCTCTCCTGCGCTACGGCGGCTGCGATGGCCCCCGACCCCGTGCCGAGATCGATGACATCCATCGCGCCGTTGACGTCGATGCGCTCAAGGACAAGGTCCACGAGGAGCTCCGTCTCGGGACGGGGGACGAGACAGCCCGGGCCGACCTGCAGCTCCAGACGCCGGAACGGGGCCGTGCCGAGGACGTGCTGAAGGGGGACCCGCTCGCGGCGGCGCAGCGCCACCGCCGTCAGCCGGCCCGCCTCCTCGTCCGTCAGCGGCCTGTCCCCCACACTCGGCAGGATGAGGTCGCGGGGCTCAGCGGAGACGGCCGCCGCGGTGAGCGCCCGCGCGTCGTGCCCCGGAGAGTCCACGCCGGCCTCGCGGAGCACTCGCTCCACGGCCCGGTGGGCCTCCCTGACCGAGACGCCGGGGCCGATTCCGGGCAGGTGCGCCTCTGCGCTACTCGCCAGTGCCACCGATGGCCTCCAGCCGGCTCGCCTCGTCGGCGTCGATGCAGGACTGGATTACGGCCTGGAGGTCGCCGTTGAGGACCTGGTCGAGGTTGTACGCCTTGTACCCCGTGCGGTGGTCCGCGATGCGGTTCTCGGGGAAGTTGTACGTGCGGATGCGCTCACTGCGGTCCATGGTGCGGATCTGCGACTTGCGCTGCTCGGCGTTCTCGGCGTCGATCTGCTCCTGCTGGTGCGCCAACAGGCGCGAGCGGAGCACGCGCATGGCGGCCTCGCGGTTCTGCAGCTGCGACTTCTCGTTCTGCATGGCGACGACGATGCCCGTGGGCAGGTGCGTGATGCGCACGGCGGAGTCAGTCGTGTTGACGGACTGGCCGCCCGGGCCGGACGAGCGGTAGACGTCGATCTTGAGGTCGTTCTGGTGGATCTCCATCTCCTCGGGCTCGTCCACCTCCGGCAGCACGAGCACGCCCGCCGCCGACGTGTGGATGCGGCCCTGAGACTCGGTCACCGGCACGCGCTGGACGCGGTGGACGCCGCCCTCGAACTTGAGGGACGCGTACACGCCCTGGGCCGGGTCGTTGGACTTGCCGTGGATGGCCATCTGGACGTCCTTGTACCCGCCCTGGTCCGACTCGGTGGCCGAGATGATCTCCGTCTTCCAGCCGCGCGTGTTCGCGTAGCGCTCGTACATGCGCAGGAGGTCGCCGGCGAAGAGCGCGGCCTCGTCGCCGCCCTCGCCGCCCTTGACCTCAAGGATGACGTCGCGCGCGTCGTTGGGGTCCCGCGGGATGAGGAGGCGGCGCAGCTTCTCCTGCGCCTGCTCGAGGTCGGCCTCGAGCTGGGGGATCTCCGACGCCAGCTCAGCGTCCTCCGCCGCGAGCTCCCGCGTTGCCTCGAGGTCCTCGGTGAGCTGCGTGTAGCGACGGTGCGCGTCCGCGATGCCCGTCAGCTCCGCGTAGCGGCGCCCGAGCTTCTTCGCCAGGGAGGCGTCGGCGTGGACAGCCGGGTCAGAGAGACGGATCTGGAGTTCGGCGTGCTCGTCGAGCAGGCCTTTGACTGATTCGAACATGGTTCCTCTCACCGTGAGGCGGCTGCCTCACCAGGGTATCGGCGTGGGGGCTTCCGCCCCCGGGGTACGACGACGGCGCCCGCCCCACTCCGCCCCCGCCCCGGATGGGGGCAGGGTACGGGGCGGGACGGGCGCCGGGCCGCTAGTCGTCGTCGGACTTGACGCCGAGCGTGGTCTTCTGCACCTGCATGAGGAACTCGACGTTCGAGCCCGTCTCGCGGATGCGCTGCGTGAGCAGCTCCAGCGCCTGCTGGGTGTCCAGACCCGAGAGGACGCGGCGGAGCTTCCACATGATCTTGACCTCTTCGCTGGACATGAGGTTCTCCTCGCGGCGCGTGCCGGACGCGTTGACGTCCACGGCCGGGAAGATGCGGCGGTCCGCGAGCTGGCGCGAGAGCCGAAGCTCCATGTTGCCCGTGCCCTTGAACTCCTCGAAGATGACCTCGTCCATCTTGGACCCGGTCTCGACGAGCGCCGTGGCGAGAATGGTCAGCGAGCCGCCATTCTCGATGTTGCGGGCTGCACCGAAGAAGCGCTTGGGCGGGTACAGCGCCGCCGAGTCCACGCCTCCGGAGAGGATGCGGCCCGAGGCCGGGGCCGCGAGGTTGTACGCGCGCCCCAGGCGAGTCATCGAGTCGAGGAGGACGACGACGTCCTTGCCCATCTCGACAAGGCGCTTCGCGCGCTCGATCGCGAGTTCGGCGACGGTCGTGTGGTCGTCGGCAGGGCGGTCGAAGGTCGAGGCGATGACCTCGCCCTTGACGGAGCGCTGCATGTCCGTGACTTCTTCGGGGCGCTCGTCGACGAGCACCATCATGAGATGGACCTCAGGGTTGTTCGTCGTGATCGCGTTGGCGATGGACTGGAGGACCATCGTCTTGCCCGCCTTGGGCGGCGAGACGATGAGGCCGCGCTGGCCCTTGCCGATGGGCGCCACGAGGTCGATGACGCGCGTGCCCACCTTCTTCGGCTCGGTCTCGAGTCGCAGGCGCTCCTGCGGGTAGAGGGGCACGAGCTTGTTGAACTCGACGCGATCCTGGTTGGACTCGGCCGGGCGCCCGTTGATCGTCGTCACGCGCAGGAGGGCGTTGAACTTGGCGCGAGCGGAGTTGCCGCGGTTCTGCTCCTCCCCGTCGCGGGGCGCGCGCACGGCGCCGACCACGGCGTCGCCCTTGCGCATGTTGTACTTCTTGACCTGGTTGAGCGTCACGTAGACGTCCTTGGGGCCCGGGAGGTACCCGGAGGTGCGGACGAACGCGTAGTTGTCCAGGACGTCGAGGATGCCAGCCACGGGCAGGAGGACGTCGTCCTCGGTCAGCTCGGTGTCGTCGACATCCGGCTGTCCGCCGCGGCGGCGGTTGGTGCGATCGTTGCGGTCGTTCCGGTTGCGGTCCCGGCGGTTGCGCCGCGAACGGCGGTCCCCGTCCTGGTCCGAGTCGCCGTTGCGGCCGTTGCGCCCGCCGCGGTCCGACTGCGAGTTGCGGTCCGACTGCGAGTTGCGCTCGTCGTTGCGCTCGCTCTTCTCGGAGCCATTGGCGCTCTTGTCCCCGCGGCGCTCGTTCTTCTCGCCTCGGTCCTGGGTGTTCTCGGCCTCGCCGTCGCGGCCGCGACGGTTGCGGTTGCGGCGGTTGCGGCTGGGGCGCTCGCCGTCCTGGCCGTTGTCCTGGCCGTTGTCCTGGCCGCCGTCCTGCTTCTCGGCCTTCTCGGCGGGCTGCTCGGAAGAGCTCTCTGCGGCGGCCTCGCTCGGCGCCCCTGCGGGGCTCGTGGCCTTGCGGCGGGTGCGGCCGCGGCGGCTGCCGCTCTCCTCGGCCGGGGCCTCGGTCTGCTCGGCCTGAGGCGCGTCCGCTGCGGGGGCCTCTTCGGCCTTCGGCGCGCGACGCTGGCGCGCGGGCTTCTCTGCGGCAGGCTCAGCGGCCTGCTCCGGCGCCGCGGCCTTCTCGGCGCGTGCGCGGTCCTCAGCCTGGTCCTTCGCCACAATGGCGGAGCCGCGCTGGTGATCCTGGATGGCGGACACGAGGTCCGACTTGCGCATGCGCTTGGCCCCGGTGATCCCGAGCTGCGATGCGAGGTTCTGAAGCTGGGCGAGCTTGAGGCTCGCGAGTCCGGCGCCCGCAGTGGAGCGTGCCGGAGAGGTCGATTCCGTGCCTGGCGTCAGGTCGGTGGATTCGGTCACGAAGGTTCCTTCCCCCTCGTCGGGCGCCCCCTCGGCAAGGCGGGGAGCGCGGTGTGTGTGTCTTCGGGCCTGGCCACTGTGGCCGGCATATGCCGATCTGCTCGGCGCACGCGCCGATTCATCAGGGAAGACTCGAAAGAGGCTGTCCGGCGGCTGATGCGGCGAGTCTTCTCAGACAGGGTGGTTCATGAGCGGAGCGTCAAGGCGGGTCAACCGCAGGACGGGGTCCGGTTCACGGCACACATGCGAGCAAGACTCGTCTGGCCGGGTTCGCGTCAACCCGAGGTTCCAGAGGCGGCCTCGCGATTCGACGACAACTCCACCCTAGCACCGCAGTCCGTGAATTCGGGCGTCAGGACGGCGAAGCCGCGCCGTGCGAACTCCTGCGAGGCGGCGTCGGCCTCCCCCGCGTCCCGGGCGAGCGCGATGACCGTGGGGCCCGCACCGGAGATCGCCGCAGCGACGGACGCCGAGCGCAGCGACTGCATCGCCTCATAGGCCTCGGGCATCGCGCTCGCCCGGGCGTCCTGGTGCAGGTAGTCGCGAGTCGCGGCCATGAGGAGCTCGGGCCGCTCGGTGAAGGCGAGGAGCAGAAGTGCCGCGCGCCCCGCATTCGCGGCGGCGAGCGCGTGGGGCACGGCGGCGGGGAGGGCGGCGCGCACCGCCTCCGTCTTCACCTCGAACTCGGGGATGCCGACGACGGGCGTCACCCCCGCCGAGGGCTGGACCACGGCCGTCTCGAAGCGCCCGCCCCCAGCGTCCTCCGTCCACGAGACGCTCAGGCCGCCGAACACGGCTGGGGCGACGTTGTCCGGGTGCCCTTCGAGGCGGCTCGCCCGCTGGAAGATGTCCGCCTGTGAGGGCCTCAGATCCGGGTCCTCGACGAGGGCCGCGGCGGCGGAGAGCGCGCCGACGATTGCCGCCGCGCTCGAGCCCAGTCCCCGTGCGTGGGGAATGACGTTCTCGCAGGAGAGCTCCAGGACGAGCCCGGTGAGGTCGGCGCCGAGCTCCCTCCAGGAGCGGGCCATGAGGTCCGCGATGAGGTGCGTCGCGTCCGAGGGCAGGCTGTCCGCACCGTGGCCGGAGACGCGCACCTGGGCCGAGAACGGTGCGCTCTCCTCGCCGGCGCGCTCGAGGCGGGCGGTCACGGAGTCGCGGAGGCCCAGCGCGAGGCCGGCCGAGTCGAATCCGGGGCCCAGGTTCGCGCTCGTCGCGGGCACGGAGACCGTGACGACCTCCCCCAGGCGGAGAATGCCGCCGGCGGGGCTCACGCGAGGCCCAGGGCAGCGGCCACCTGGACGACGTCGTTCTCGACGACCGTCGGAGTGATGTCCGAGCCGTCCGCGGCCCGCAGCGCCCACTGGGGGTCCTTGAGCCCGTGTCCCGTCACGGTGATGACGATGGTCTTGCCGCTCGGCAGCTCCCCCGCCTCGTGCATCTTGAGCAGCCCGGCCACTCCCGCCGCAGAGGCGGGTTCGACGAACACGCCCTCCTTCGCGGAGAGCCAGCGGTGAGCCTCGAGGATCTCCTCGTCCGAGACCGAGTCGATCCGCCCCCCGGACTCGTCCCGCGCCGCAATGGCGCCGTCCCACGAGGCGGGGTTGCCGATCCGGATGGCCGTGGCGATGGTCTCCGGCTCCGTGACGGGGTAGCCGGCCACGAGCGGCGCCGCGCCGGCCGCCTGAAAGCCCATCATGGCGGGTCGCTTCGTCGAGACGGCGGGAAGCACACGCCCGTCCGCCGTCGTGAACTCCTCCGCATACTCCTTGTACCCCTTCCAGTACGCGGTGATGTTCCCGGCGTTCCCGACGGGCAGGAAGTGGAAGTCCGGGGCGTCGCCGAGGAGGTCGACGACCTCGAAGGAGGCCGTCTTCTGGCCCTCGATGCGTGCCGGGTTGACGGAGTTGACGAGGTACGCAGGGTAGTTCTCGGAGAGCTTGCGGGCGATCTCGAGGCAGTCGTCGAAGTTGCCCTCGACCTGCAGGAGCTCCGCGCCGTGCGCCACGGCCTGCGAGAGCTTGCCCATCGCAATCTTCCCGTTGGGCACGAGAACGGCGCACGTGATGCCCGCCTGCGCGGCGTAGGCCGCGGCGGACGCGGACGTGTTGCCCGTCGAGGCGCAGACCACGGCCTCGGCCCCGTCCGCGATCCCGCTCGTCACGGCCATCGTCATGCCGCGGTCCTTGAACGAGCCGGTGGGGTTCATCCCCTCGACCTTGAGGAGGACCCGGTTGCCCGTGTGCGCGGAGAGCTTCGGCGCCTCAACGAGCGGGGTGCCGCCCTCGCCGAGCGTGATGACGCGCGTCTCCTCGGTGACGGGGAGGCGGTCGGCATACTCGCGGATCACTCCGCGCCAGACATGGGCCATGGCTATTTCGCTCCTACTCGCATGAAGGTGGGCTTGCGGATGACGGACGGCAGGGAGGCGAGGTCCTGGACGGTCGCGTGCAGGTCCCCCTCCGCGCCCTCGTGGGTGATGATGCGGAGCTCCGCCGCCGCGTCCGCTCCCTCGGGCGCACGGCCCTGGGACATGGACTCGATGGACTGGCCGTGCGCCGAGAAGACGCGCGCAATCTGCTCCAGGACGCCCGGGCGGTCCTCGACGACGACAGCGACTGCGTACCTCGTCCGCGACTCAGCGAAGGGCAGCGCCTCGATGCTTCGGGCCGCCGCCTCCGTCCGGCCCGGTCCGCCGGCGACGACCCGCCGGGCCGCCGAGACCAGGTCGCCCATGACGGCCGAGGCGGTGGGGGCGCCGCCCGCACCCTGGCCCATGAACATCAGCTCGCCCGCGTTGTCCGCGGTGACGTAGACGGCGTTGAACGCGCCGCGGACGGCCGCGAGCGGATGATCGGCGGGCACGAGCGTGGGGTGAACACGGACCGAGGCGGCGTCCGCGCCGCCTTCGCGTGCCACCCGCTCGGCGATGGCCAAGAAGCGGATGACGTGGCCGGACGCGCGTGCGGCCTCGATGTCGCGGCTCGTCACCTCGGTGATGCCCTCGGTGTGCACAGCCTCGAGGGGGAAGACGGTGTGCAGGCCGAGGGAGGCCAGGATGGCCGCCTTCGCCGCGGCGTCCCCGCCCCCGACATCGGCCGTGGGGTCCGCCTCCGCGTAACCGAGCTCCTGGGCACGCGCCAGCGCGTCGTCGAACCCCGAGCCGTGCGTGGTCATCATGTCGAGGATGTAGTTCGTCGTGCCGTTGACGATGCCCATGATGGACGTGATCCGGTCGCCGGCCAGCGAGTCCCGGATGGGGCGCAGGATGGGGATGGCTCCCGCAACGGCAGCCTCGTAGGAGAACTGCACTCCGCTCTCCGTGGCAGCCGTCGACAGCTCCTCGAGGCGGGCGGCGATGAGCGCCTTGTTCGCGGAGACGACGGTCTTGCCCGCGCGCAGGGCCCGGAGGATGAGCGACCCGGCCGGCTCAAGGCCGCCCATGAGCTCCACGACGATGTCGGCCCGGTCCACGAGCCCCTCGAGGTCCGCAGTGACGATGTCTCGGCTCACGTGCGGCCCGCGATCAGCCGAGGTGTCCCGCACGCCCACCCCGACGAGGTCCAGACGGGCCCCCGTGCGCGCGGCGAGCTCCTCCGCGTCCTCCATGAGAATGCGGGCCACTTCCTGGCCGACAGTGCCGCAGCCGAGGAGGGCTACGGAGAGTGCAGTGGGGCTCGGGGCCATGATGTGCGGTCTCCTAGAACGGGGTCAGGTCTGGGTCCTTCAGGGCGGCGTCGTTGACGGCGGGGGCCCGGCGCCGGTCAGCCGTGCTCAGCCGATGTCGCGCGCCAGCAGGTCGTCCTCCGTCTCACGGCGGACGATCAGCCGCGCCTCGCCGCCGCGCACCGCGACGACGGCCGGGCGGGGAAGGTAGTTATAGTTGCTGGACAGCGCCCAGCAGTAGGCGCCCGTGGCCGGAACCGCGAGGAGGTCCCCAGCGGCCACGTCGCCGGGCAGGTAGGCGTAGCGGACCACGATGTCACCGGACTCGCAGTGCTTGCCGACGACCCGGCTGAGGACCGGCTCCGCAGCAGACGTGCGCGAGGCGAGCGTCACCGAGTAGTCCGCCCCGTAGAGGACGGGACGGGGGTTGTCGCTCATGCCGCCGTCCACCGCGACATAGCGCCGCACCGCGCCACCCGCGCCGGACTCGAGGCGGACATCCTTGACCGTCCCGGCCTCGTAGAGCGTGAAGGTCGTGGGGCCGACGATGGCGCGGCCGGGCTCCACAGACACACTCGGGACGGCCAGGGAGTGGGCCGCGCACTCGCGGGCGACGACGTCCGCGCTCGCCTCGGCGAGCTCCGCGACGGGGCGGGGCGTGTCCTCGGGGGTGTACGCGATGCCGTGTCCGCCGCCGAGGTCCAGCTCACTCAGCTCAACCCCGTGCTCGTCCCGGATCTCCGCAAGGAAGGCGATGAGACGCGCAGCGCTCTGCTCGAAGCCCGTGGGCTCGAAGATCTGCGATCCCACATGGGCGTGGACGCCGAGGAGCTCGAGGTGCTCGCTCGCGATGGCCCGGGCGGCGGCCTCGTGCGCCTCGCTGCGTCCCTCGTCTGAGGCCATCGAGAGGCCGAACTTCTGGTCCTCGTGCGCCGTGGCGATGGACTCGTGGGTGTGCGCCTGCACCCCGGTCTTGAGCCGGAGCATGACGGGGGCGACGACGCCGCGTTCCCGCGCGATCCGCTCAACGAGGCTCAGCTCGTCGAGCGAGTCCGAGACGATGCGGCCAACGCCGTCGTCCAATGCCCGCGCGATCTCCGCCGCCGACTTGTTGTTGCCGTGGAGCGCGACCCGCGCGGCCGGGAAGCCGGCCCGCCTGGCCACGAGCATCTCCCCCGCCGAGCACGTGTCCAGGCCGAGACCCTCGGACTCGACCCAGCGCGCGACCTCCGTGCAGAGGAACGACTTGCCCGCATAGTAGACCTCGGCCTCGGCACCGATCCTCTTGAACGCCTCCGCGAAGGTGTCGCGGAACAGGCGCGCTCGGCGGCGGAAGTCCTCCTCGCTCAGGACGAAGAGCGGGGTGCCGAACTCGCGCGCGAGCTCCGCCGCGGGGAGGCCGGCGACGGACACCTCCCCCGCGGCCGACCGGGCGACGTCGGCCGCCCACTCATCCGGGCGCAGGGCGTTGACGTCGTCTGGGACCGTGAGCCAGGCAGGGGCGTGCGCGTTCATGCCCTACATCCTTGTCGGAGCGGAGACGCCGAGCAACGCGAGTCCATTGGCCAAGACCTGCGTCGTCGCGTCGTTGAGGTGGCGGCGCGCGTGGTGCGCGGGGGTCAGGTCCTCGCCCGCGCGCGGCGCGATGCGGTTCTCCCCATACCAGGAGTGGTAGTCGCTCGCGAGGGACTCGAGATAGCGCGCCACCCGGTGCGGCTCGCGGAAGCGGGCGGCTTCGGCGACGACGGCGGGGAAGCGGCTCAGCGCGGCCAAGAGTGCCTCGTCGCCCGCCGAATCGAGGCGGGCCGGCTCGAAACCGGTGCGCGTCACGCCGGCGGCCTCGGCCTTCTCCGCTGCGGAGCAGGAGCGAGCGTGGGCGTACTGGACGTAGAAGACGGGGTTGTCGTTGGTCCGCGAGCGCAGCAGGTCCGGGTCGATCGTCATGGGCGAGTCCGCCGGGAAGCGCGCCAGGGAGTAGCGCAGCGCGTCCGTGCCGAGCCACTCGACGAGGTCCTTGAGCTCGATGATGTTGCCGGCCCGCTTGGACAGGCGGGCCCCGTTGACGCTGATGAGCTGGCCGATGAGGATCTCGATGTTGTGGTCCGCGTTGTCCCCCGCCGCGCTGGCGATGGCCTTGAGGCGGCCGATGTAGCCGTGGTGGTCGGCGCCGAGGAGGTAGATCTTCTGGTCGTAGCCGCGGTCCTTCTTGGAGAGGTAGTAGGCGGCGTCGGCGGCGAAGTAGGTGGGCTCGCCGTTGGCGCGGATCATGACCCGGTCCTTGTCGTCCGTGAAGTCGGTGGTGCGCAGCCAGACCGCCCCGTCCTGCTCGTAGACGTGGCCCTGCTCGCGGAGGCGCTCGACAGCCTTCTCGACGGCGCCCGACTCGTGCAGGTCAGACTCGGAGAAGTAGGTGTCGAACTCGACGTTGAAGGCCGCGAGCGTGTCCTTGATGTCCTGCATCTGGAGCGCGTAGCCCTCGGCCCGGAGGACGGGGAGCGCGGCCTCGTCCGTGAGCTCCTTGACGTCAGGGTGGTCCGCGGCGATCGCGTCCGCGAGCTCCTGGACGTACGCGCCGGGGTACCCGCCCTCGGGGACGCTCTCCCCCTTGAGGCGCGCGAGGATCGAGGCTGCGAAGACGTTCATCTGCGTGCCGGCGTCGTTGATGTAGTACTCGCGGGTGACGTCCGCGCCGCTGGCGGAGAGGACGCGGCCCAGCGCGTCGCCGAGCGCGGCCCAGCGGGTGTGGCCGATATGGAGGGGGCCGGTCGGGTTGGCGGAGACGAACTCGACGTTGATGACCTGCCCGGCGAGGGAGTCGTTGCGCCCGTAGGCGGCGCCCTGCTCGAGGATCGCGGCGGCAAGCTGGCCCGTCGAGGCCGCGTCGAGACGGAGGTTGAGGAAGCCCGGGCCGGCGATCTCGACGCTCGAGACGCCCTCGATCTCCGTGAAGCGCGGGATGAGGAGTTCGGCGAGCGCGCGCGGCGCCATGCCTGCCTTCTTGCCCAGCTGGAGGGCGATGTTCGTGGCCCAGTCTCCGTGAGCTCGCGACTTGGGGCGCTCCACTCGGACCTCGGGCAGGGACTCGCCTTCGGGGAGGCGGAGGTCCCCCGCCTCGATAGCGGCGGAGAGGGCGGCGGTCAGGGCTGCGGAGAGTTGTTCTGGAGTCACCCGCCCATTCTAGGCGGCACGGCGCTGGACCGCTCGGGCGTCCGCAGGCGCCGGCCCGCCCTGGCCTCCCCTTGACGGTGCGGGGGCGGGTGTCCGGTCCGTCTTCCCTCAGGGATCACGACGACGGGGCCGCCGATTCCTCATCCCCCGTCAAGAACTGCTAATCTCGGTGATGCGCGTGTTTCATGCGCAAGCGGCCCGCGTAGCTCAGTGGATAGAGCGTCTGCCTCCGGAGCAGAAGGTCGTAGGTTCGAATCCTGTCGCGGGCACCACACAAGAGAGCCCCCGCCTGTCAGTCAATGCGCTGAACGGGCGGGGGCTCTCGCTGTCTGTCGGGGCCCCGCGGTCCCCGCCTGCCGATTCACGGCATCGTCAGCCGATCCACGTCAGCTTCCCGGCCTTCGACCCGCGACATCAGGCTCCGCTCCGAGCGCAGTTCGATCATTCATGGCGCAGACCGACACTCATCCGGAGGCCCCTTAGGCCACCTGCACCCGCGAGTCCCTGGTCACCGAAACCCCAGGCCTCGCCTTTGGGCCACGCGACTGTTGCATAGGGCTCGTGCCCGAGTGCGCGGCCGAAGAACCCACGCGAGCGGTACCCCCGCGGCGTGACCCCTCCCCGCCCGCGAGGCCACCCGCGCCCGCCAGACAGGAGCGATCTGGGTGGTTCATTGACTGGGACATCCGACCCGGCCCCAGGGGGCGCCCCAAGCGACAAGCGGCATGGAAGGCTCAGTGCGCACAAGCACCACTGCGAACCCAGGTGTCCAAAAAGTAAGACGAACGCCTTGACTACTTATTCAACATCTAGTTAGGCTAACGATGACAATTGAAAACAATTGTCCACCCACCCGAATGAGGAGACACCCTTGGCACAGTCCATCCCACGTCGCAAGATCGCCGCAGGCGCCGCGTGGTCCGCCCCCGCCGTCGCGCTGGCCTCTGCAGCCCCGGCCCGCGCCGCCTCCAAGCACTGCACCCCCTGGAGCAACTGGAACTACAGGATCGAGAATGTCCAATACGTTGGCATCGACGGGGCGCTCGGCACCGTCTCGTTCTGGACCGTCGTCGAGCCCGGCACCCAGCCCGTGGGCGGCTGCGCTGCTCCCGATGACATCAGCACGGTCAGCCTCACCGTGACCGTCACCCGCAACGCGGGCAGCGTCAACCGGTTCCGCACCGTGACACTCGCCCAGCTGGACCGCATCACGCAGGTCGTCAAGACCTACGACGTGGCCAAGACCAAGCACCACCCGATCGGCGGCACCGACTACGAGTGGGTCATCACGTTCAACCCGAGCGACGTGTACCGCCTCAACGGGCAGCACCGCTTCTACACCACGCTGCACGCCGGCGACGGCGGAATCCTCGGGGGCCGAATCACCAACCGACTCCAGATCAATGGCGTCACCCAGACGTTCGAGAACCAGGGAGACCAGGTCTTCTGATCCTGCGGAGGTGCCGCGCGCCACGGCGCACAGCCGCTCACCTGCACGGTGGGCGGCCTTCGCATGTTCCCGACGCCCCTGCCCCGCCTCCTGCTCGACACGCGGAATACGCCACCGCCGCCCGGACGTTGAACGCGAGAGAATTGATGACACGTGGACACTTCGAGCGAAAGGCAGCCATGACTGACGCGACCAGCACCCCTGACACCCACGAATCCACCCATGTCGAGACCCTCGTGATCGGCTTCGGCAAGGCGGGAAAGTCCCTCGCCGTGCAGCTCGCCAAGGCGGGACGCCAGGTGACGCTCATCGAGCAGAGCTCCCGCATGTACGGCGGCACGTGCATCAACATCGGCTGCGTGCCCACCAAGACCCTCGTGCACAGTGCCGACGTGCGCCGCGAGGCCCCGTCGTCGCCCTCCCCTGAGGAGTTCTACGCGAGCGCCGTGGAGCGCAAGGAGACGCTCCGGGAGAAGATGAACGCCGCGAACCTGGCCATGGTGGAGACCCCGGGCGCCACGGTGGTCACGGGCCGGGCCCGCTTCGTGGGCGAGCGCACCGTCGAGGTGACGGCCGGCGAGGACCGCCTTCGGATCACGGCGGACAACGTCGTCATCGGCACGGGCGCCACGCCCCGCCTGCCGAGCATCGAGGGCCTGCCGGAGAACCCCCTGGAGGACCCCCGCGTGGTCACGAGCACCGAGCTCATCGACCGCACCGAGCTGCCGCGCCGCCTCGCAATCCTCGGCTCCGGCTTCATCGGCCTCGAGTTCGCGAGCATGTACTCCGGCTTCGGCTCGGAGGTCACGGTCATCGGCCGCGAGGACCGCCTCGCGCCCCGCGAAGACGAGGCGGCGTCCGAGGCCATCGCGGAGCTCCTGGAGAAGCAGGGGGTCGCCCTGAAGCTCGGGCGCACCCTCGAGTCCGTCTCTGCGGGCGACGACGGCGGGCCGCTCACCCTGAACCTCGCGGGCGGGGACAGCGCCGAGCGGGTCGAGGCGGACGTCCTGCTCATCTCCGCCGGCCGCATCCCGGCCACCGAGGGGCTGGGCCTCGCCGAGGCGGGGGTTGAGACGGACGAGTCAGGCGCCGTCGTCGTCGACTCCCTCCTGCGCACGAGCGCTCCCGGCGTCTGGGCCGTGGGCGACGTCAAGGGAGGGCCGCAGTTCACGTACGTGTCGTTCGACGACTTCCGCATCCTCAAGGACCAGCTGCTCGCGGGCAAGGGCGAGTCCGGGCGCACCACGGAGGACCGCGGGCCCGTCCCGAGCACGACCTTCCTCACGCCCCCGTTCTCCCGCGTGGGTCTCACGGAGCGCGAGGCCCGCGAGCGCGCGGCCGACGAAGGCTGGGACGTGGCGGTGGCCCGAAAGAAGGTGGCCGAGCTGGCGGCAATGCCGCGGCCCAAGGCGCTCGGGCAGACGGACGGCTTCTACCAGGTCGTGGTCGACAAGACCTCCGGGAGGATCCTCGGCGCCACGCTCTTCGCGGTGGACAGCCAGGAGGTCATCAACCTGGTCACGATGGCCATGAAGCACGACCTGCCCTACACGGCACTGCGGGACGCGATCTACACGCACCCGTCCTCGAGCGAGGGCCTCAACGAGCTGCTCGCGGGGATCTAATCACGTAGATCTCAGCGGCGCAGTCACGGTGCCTCAAGCCGCGCGAGGCCCGCGCCTCCCAGACCCGGGAGACGCGGGCCTCTCGCGCGTCTCGTGTGTGCGGCGGCGGGCACCCCTGTGCAGGGTGCCGGCCCGCCTGCGCGTCAGCCGCGCCGCGCGACCCCCTTGAGGGCGAGGACGAAGAAGAGCGCGCCCCACGCGACGACCGAGACGAGGTCCGTCCACGCCGGGCCAGCCCCCGTGGGGAAGAAGCCCTCCCGGACGAGGTTCGCTGCGGGTGTGAAGGGCAGGATGCTGTGCACCACCACGGCCCAGTCCGGGATCCGGTCCGCGGGGTACGTGATGGGCGAGAACAGCATGGCGCCGAGGATGATCACCTGCTGGACGAGGCCGGCCATGGCGGGCGGGATCCACAGGGCCACCGAGTAGCCGATCATGAGGTACGCGAGGAGCGCGGCCAGGACGAGGATGAGCGTCCGGCCGTCCACCGTGGGCCGCACGCCCAGGTGCAGAACCGCGAGCCCGATGGAGACGAGGAATCCCGGCAGACACGCGAGCGACCAGACGGTGGCGTCCGCCAGGAGGAGGACGGGCCGCGGGATGGGCAGCGTCCTCTGGAACTCCTGGAAGCCATCGAGGAGGGAGGACGCCATCTTGGTGGGAACCACGAGGCAGCCGATCATCATGAGGCTCAGTGCCCACGAGCCAGCGGCCAGGTGCCGCGTCCACTCCGCCTGGGACGTGTCCGCCATAATGGCCAGGCCGAAGATGACGGAGCCGCTGACGAGCATCTGCAGGATGAGATAGAACGGCAGCTCCCCCTTGTTTCGCAGGAACGTGAACCGCGTCAGCTCGACGTAGGACCGAAGTGCGCTGTGGCCCCTCGGGATGGCGAGGTCCGGTGAGGTGGTCTTCATTCGTGCGCCTTTCCGTAGACGTTCTCAAGGCTCATCGGCTCGAGGACGAAGGACTCGGCCACGCCGGACTCGGTGAGGCCGGCAGCCCACCGAGCGGCGTCCGGGACCTGCGCCGGGGCGAGGAGGATGCTCGTCTGGCGGGGCAGCTCGGCGCTAACCCCGAGGTTCGGCGGGAGGCCCTCTGCCTGGGACTCCCCCGCCCAGAGCACCTTGAGCGTGGACGCCCCGGCCGCCGCTGCAATGCTCTGGGGCGTGCCGTCCATGACCACCTTGGCCTCCTTCATGAGGACAACTCGGTCAGCGGCGCGCTCCACCTCCAGGAGGTTGTGACTCACGACGACGACGATGTGCCCGTCCTCCGCGAGCCCCCGAAGGTCCCGCCAGATGACGGGGCGGCGCTGCGGGTCGACGTCGTTCGTCGGCTCGTCGATGAGGAGGATTGGCGGCGGCAGGACCACGGCCATGGCGTAGCTCGTCATGCGCCTGAGGCCGCCCGAGAGCTTCTGGCCGGGCTTGTCCGCCCACTCGCCGATGCTCAACCGCTCGATGACATCGGCCGTCCGCGCCTGCGCGTCCGCCGCCGACGCGCCCCTGAGGCGCGCCACGGACGAGATCATGGCCCGCGGCGTCATCCCCTGAATGGGCGCGTGGAGCTGGGCCATGAGCGAACACGCGCGCCGCGCCAGGTCCGGCTGGGACACGAACGAGACTTCCCCGAACCGGATGTCGCCGCTCGTGGGGCGCACGACCCCGCAGATTTGGGACAGGAGCGTCGTCTTCCCGGCCCCGTTGTGCCCGATGAGCGCCGTCAGCTCGCCCGGACGAAGCTCGATCGAGACCGCGTCATTGACGAGCGGCCCCTTTCCGTACCGCTTTGAGATGGACTCGATGCGCAACATCTTCGAAGCACCTCCTCATTTCTGCCCTGCGGATGGGTGGAATCGATTCTGGATTTGAAAGATCGGCCAGTCGTCATAGTTCCCGGATCCACATGTAGGGCAGTCACGCTCGTCACGATCCCATTCAAGAACCGTTTCGCACCGACGACTGACATAGTTGACCTCGAGCTGCCGACCCACAGACATAGGCTCACTGTACGAGTTGATAAGACGTACCACTTCATCCGAGATTGAACTGCATAGTTGCATCATCGCCGGAGGATAGGCCGAAGAGGGTGGTCTAAATCCACTATCCTCCAGGGCTTTGAACTGGTCTGCGAATTCTGGATCGACGCGGGAGTAGTATACCTGGAGGCAGTCGAAGCACCCCGAGTCATGCGGAATGACGGAGTAAACTCGGCCCGTGAAATTGAACGAAAATCCATAGACACAGGTCACACCCTCGCGAACACAGGCCTGATTCACCATTCGCTGGATGAGGAACCTCGGCTCATCGATCAAGCAGACAACGATGTCCGCTCCCTTGATGATCGGTCTAAGCTCTTCTGATGACGTAACTTTCATCTCAACCGGAGTAATGTTCAGAGATTCTGCCATCCGCGAGAGGTTCCGTGTCGCCACGTCCACTTTGGAGAGACCGACATCATCGAGTTTGTATAGAAATTGCCGGCCGAGATTTCCTGTCTCCACGAGGTCGAAGTCCAGAATGGTCAATTGCCGAACCCCAGCCCCTACAAGCATTGTGGCAACGTTGCTACCACCACCGCCTAGACCAAGGACAACAACGCGCGCCTCAGAAATAGCCTCAACCCTCGGGCGCTTCCTATCGAAAACACGATGAAACCCGTCGAAAAAATTTTGCGTCGGAATGAGAGACTTCTCAACTGAACCCTCACGCGCGTCGACATCCTTAAGGAACCCGTACTGGTCGAGAACTCGAAGGCCCTCATGAACATCGGTTTCCGAAAGACCAGAATGCCGCTGACGCACATGGGAAACGATAGACTCGACGGATCGCCCATCCAACACCTCCAGCATCGTCAGAAGCTGACCATCCGGGTCATCGAACTCCATTGTTACGCCTCTTTCAGCGCCAACCCGAATGCGGCCACTTTCCATTCGATAGTATGGAATAGACTCTTTTAGCTTAAGCTGCACCTATTCTCTCCTTCCGCGAAAACTTCAAGAAGTGTGCCGCACCGCCACTGACGATGCGGCACACCGCGTAGGTTCCTAGACGACACCCCAGCTGATCTGGATGTCCCGGACCGGGGCTGCTGCTGCAAACGTCATGACTCCCTCCTCTCTCCGACTCGAGCCAAGCGACGCTTGATCGCGCCTACTGCAATATATATCACATCCATGCGTACAAGACAAGTCTGTGGTCTCTATCCCAGTGAGGACGCTCCACTGCGGCTCTTCTTGTCTCTCAGGCGAGGCAAGGGTGCGGCTAGCGCAGCAACGGCGGCTCAACGCTCGGCCCCGCCACCCGCCGCGGCTCTCGGGCCCGCTCGGTAGACTCGAGTGCAACCATGGACATCACGTACCCCGCTTCCCTTCCCGTCTCCGCGCGCCGGGACGACATCATGAAGGCCGTCCGCGAGAACCAGGTCGTCATCGTCGCCGGCGAGACCGGTTCCGGCAAGACCACCCAGCTGCCGAAGATGCTGCTCGAGCTCGGCCTCGCCGAGCCCGGCCCCGACGGCCGCCCGCGGATCATCGGCCACACCCAGCCGCGCCGTATCGCGGCCCGCTCCGTCGCGGAGCGCATCGCGGAAGAGCTCGGGGAGAAGCTCGGCGAGACCGTGGGCTACCAGGTCCGCTTCACGGACGAGTCCTCGCGCGCCACCCGCGTCAAGCTCATGACGGACGGCATCCTCCTCGCGGAGATCCAGCACGATCCCCTCCTCACCAAGTACGGCGCGATCATCGTCGACGAGGCCCACGAGCGCAGCCTCAACATCGACTTCCTCTTGGGCTACCTCCGGCGGATCATGCCGCAGCGGCCGGACCTGAAGATCGTCATCACGTCCGCGACGATCGACCCCGAGCGCTTCGCCGCCCACTTCGCGGCGGGGGCCGCGGAGACAGCGGCGGAAGAGTCCGGCGGGTCGTCGTCGGGCTCTGGGGGCGACGACGGGCCCGCCCTGGCGCCCATCATCGAGGTCTCGGGGCGCACCTTCCCGGTGGAGATCCGGTACCGGCCGCTCGAGGCGGCCGCGGACGAGGAGCTCGACGACGAGCTGGAGGACGACAGGGACCCGCTCGACGGGGTTCGGGACGCCGTGGACGAGCTGTCCAAGGAGGCGCCCGGCGACATTCTCGTGTTCTTCTCCGGCGAGCGCGAGATCCGCGAGGCGGCGCAGATGCTCGAGGGACATATCGAGCGCAACCGGCGCCTCACGGGAACGCAAGTGCTCCCCCTCTACGGCCGCCTGTCCCTCGAGGAGCAGTCGCGGATCTTCAAGCCCTCGGGCCGCCCGCGGATCGTGCTCGCCACGAACGTCGCCGAGACGTCCCTGACCGTGCCGGGCATCAAGTACGTGATCGACACGGGCACGGCGCGCATCTCGCGATACTCGCCGCGGACCAAGGTCCAGCGCCTGCCCATCGAGCGGATCAGCCAGGCGAGCGCCCGTCAGCGCTCCGGCCGCTCTGGCCGCGTCAGCGACGGCATCGCCATCCGCCTCTACTCCGAGGAGGACTTCGAGTCCCGGCCGGAGTACACGGACCCCGAGATCCTCCGCACCAACCTCGCCTCCGTCATCCTCCAGATGGCGAGCATCGGCGTGGCCCGCGAGGCCAAGGAGGTCGCCGCGTTCCCGTTCGTCCAGCCTCCCGCGTCCCGCGCGGTGAGCGACGGCGTGGCCCTCTTGACCGAGCTCGGTGCCCTCGAGAAGAACGGCACGCTCACGCCCCTGGGCCGCAAGCTCTCCCGCATCCCCCTCGACCCGCGCCTGGCCCGCATGGTCCTCGAGGCCGAGTCCCGGGGCGCGCTCCAGGAGGTCGTGGTCCTCACGGCCGCCCTGACCATCCAGGACCCCCGCGAGCGCCCCAGCCAGGACGAGGGCGCCAAGGAGCGCGCGGCCACCCTCCACAAGCGCTTCGCGGACGACAAGTCCGACTTCATCGGCTTCCTCAACCTGTGGGTGTACCTCCAGGAGAAGCAGGCCGAGCTGTCCTCGAGCGCCTTCCGCCGCCTCTGCAAGGCGGAGCACATCAACTACCTCCGCGTGCGCGAGTGGCAAGAGCTCGTCACGCAGCTGCGCCGCGTCCTCAAGCAGATCCGCATCCCCGTGCCTTCTAGCGCGGTGGACCCGGCCGGCCGCGAGGACACGATCCACCAGAGCCTCCTCGTGGGCCTCCTCGGCCAGATCGGTGCGTACGACGACGCCAAGCGCGAATACGCCGGCGCCCGCGGGATCCGCTTCAACGTGTTCCCGGGCAGCGCGCTGTTCAAGAAGAAGCCCGAGTTCGTCATGGCGGCCGAGCTCGTGGAGACGAGCCGCCTGTGGGCCCGCACGGTCGCCGCGATCGACCCGGCCTGGGTGGAGCTCGTGGCCCCGCACCTCGTCAAGCGCCAGTACTCCGAGCCGCACTGGTCCCGGAAGCAGGGCGCCGTCATGGCGTACGAGAAGGTCACGCTCTTCGGCGTCACGCTCGTCTCCCAGCGCCGCGTCAACTACAGCCGCGTGGACCCCGCCCTGGCCCGCGAGCTGTTCATCCGGCACGCGCTCGTCGAGGGCGACTGGCAGACGCGGCACGCGTTCTTCCACCACAACCGGGCCGTCCTCGCCGAGCTCGAGGACCTCGAGACGCGCACTCGGCGTGCGGACCTGCGCCTCGACGACGAGGCCCTGTTCGAGTTCTACGACGCGAGGATCGGCCCCAAGGTCGTCTCGGAGCGACACTTCGACTCGTGGTGGAAGCAGGCCTCCCGGGAGGACCCCGAGCTCCTGCACCTCGACCGGGACAGCGCCGCGAGCGACGCGGCGGACGAGCTCAACATCGACGACTTTCCCAAGACGTGGCCGTTCGGCGCGGTGGACCTGGACCTGTCCTACGAGTTCCACCCCGTGGCGCCCGGAGCGGCGCCCAACCCGGCGGACGGCGTCACCGTCCACGTGCCCGTCGTCATCCTCAACCAGCTCTCGGAGCGGCCGTTCCTCTGGCTCATCCCGGGCCTGCGAGAGGAGCTCATCACGGCGCTCATCAAGTCCCTGCCGAAGTCCGAGCGCCGCCACTTCGTCCCCGCCCCGGACGTGGCCCGGCAGGCGCTGGCGAAGCTCACGGAGGACTTCTCCCCCGAGACCGACGACCTCCCGGAGGCCCTCGCGCTGACGCTGCGCCGCCTCAAGGGCCATGTCGTGGACCCGTCCGCCTTCGAGTGGGACAAGGTCCCGCCCCACCTGCGCATGACGTACCGGGTCCTGGGCGCGCGCGGCCAGATGCTCGGCGAGAGCATGGACCTCGCCGCGCTCCAGGACGAGCTCGCCCCCCAGGTCCGCACGGCCGTGGCCGCGTCCGTCGACCCGACGGCGATGCAAGCCCACCTCGACGCCGCCAAGCGGCGCGCGCCGAAGAAGGGCCAGAGCGGGCGGGGCGCGCAGGGGACGCCCGCAGATCAGGGCGCAGCCCGTCCTCAGGCCGGCCGCAAGGGCGGGCCAGGCGGCAAGACGGCCAGCCTTCCGGGGCCCCTCGCGACCCCCGCAGGCACAGCCGCGGCGACCTCCGCAGCCCGCGAGCGCACGGGGCTCACCTCATGGCCCAAGGACCTCGATGAGCTGCCGGCGACCGTGGGCGGCACATCCGCCGGTCACGCCGTCACAGGCTATCCGGCCCTCGTCGACGAGAAGCCCGCGAGCGGCAAGGCGACCGCGGGCGTGCGGATCTTCTCCGAGCGGGAGGAGGCCGACACAGCGCACCGCCAGGGCCTGATCCGGCTCCTCGTCTGCACGCTGCCCTCACCACAGCGGTACGTCGTCGACCACCTGAGCAACAAGGAGAGACTGACGTTCAGCCAGAACCCGCACGGCTCGGTGGCGGCGCTCGTGGACGACTGCACGCAGGCCGCCGTGGACAAGCTGCTCACTCGCGTGCCGGAGCGGCTGCCGCGCACAAAGGCGGCGTTCGACAGGGTCTTCGACGAGATTCGCGCCGAGCTGATCGACACGGTCTTCCAGGTGACGGCCGTCGTCGAGCAGACGCTCTCCCGCGCACTGACGCTCACGGTGGCCGTCAAGAGCCCGACGCCCGCCCTCGCCCCCCTCGCGGCCGACATCTCCTCGCAGCTGTCCCAGCTCGTGTACCCGGGGTTCGTGGCCGCGACGGGGCACGAGCATCTGCAGCACCTGCCGCGCTACCTCCAGGCGGCCCAGGTGCGGCTCGACCGCGCCCCGAACGCGATCGCCAAGGACACCGCGACGATGACGCTCATCCAGGACCTCGAGGACGCCTACGACGACGCGGTGGCCCGCGTCCCGAAGACCCGCGCCATCCCGGCGAGGCTCGCCGAGGTCCGCTGGATGATCGAGGAGCTGCGCGTCAGCCTCTTCGCCCCGGGCATGAAGACGGCGTACACCGTCTCCGAGAAGCGCGTCCGGCAGGCCCTCAAGGGGTTCTAGAGGGCGGCGAGGAGCTTGGCGTGCGCCGCGTCGAGGGCCTCGTCCGAGGCGGGCTTGGCGCGGCCCAGCTCGTGGTCGGCGATCTCGTTGGTCGGGAAGACGTGGATGTGCGTGTGCGGCACCTCGAAGCCAACGATCTCCAGGCCGACGCTCGCCGAGCCGAACGCCTGCTTCTGCGCCTTGGCGATGCGCTGCGCGACGACCATGAGGTGGCTCGCGAGCTCCTCCGGGAGGTCGGTCCACTGGTCGATCTCCTCGCGCGGGACGACGAGGACGTGGCCCTCGGTCTGCGGGGTGATGTCGAGGAACGCCACGCACTTCTCGTCCTCGTGGACGAACCGGCCCGGGATCTCGCGGTTGATGATCTTCGTGAACACCGTGCTCACAGTGTGCTCCTTCGTGTCTCGTGTGTGTCAGAGGCCGGGGCTGCTCAGCTCAGGCGAGCGCCCGCACCCGCCTCGAGCGACTCGGGCTCGGGCAGGGTCGCAATGTCGAGGACGAACCGATACGCCACGTCTCCGGCGACCATGCGCTCGTACGCCTCGTTGATCTCGTCCGCGCCGATCATCTCGATCTGGGCGCTCACGCCGTGCTCAGCGCAGAAGTCCAGCATCTCCTGCGTCTCGGCGATCCCGCCGATGAACGAGCCCGTGTAGGAGACGCGCTGGGCGGCGAGGATGCGGGGGTTGACGGGCGGCATCGGGTCCGCGGGCAGGCCCACCTGGACGAGGCGGCCGTCGCGGGCGATCGTGGCCAGGTACGGGTCCAGCTCGTGCGGCGCGGCCACCGTGTCGATGACGACGTCGAGGCTCTGCCTCGCGGCCGCCATGGCGTCCGGGTCCGAGGAGACGACGAAGTGGTCCGCCCCGAGCAGCCCGGCGTCGTCGGCCTTTGAATCCGTGCGGGAGAAGACGGTGACGCTCGCGCCCATCGCCTTGGCGAGCTTCACGGCCATGTGCCCCAGGCCTCCCAGGCCGACGACGCCGACTCGCGTCCCCTCACCCACGCCGGCGCGGCGAAGCGGCGCATACGTCGTGATGCCGGCGCACAGCAGCGGCGCTGCGGACGCCGCGTCCAGCGACGTGGGCACGCGCAGCACGTAGTCCGCGTCCACGACGATGGCCTGGGAGTAGCCGCCCTGGGTGCGGCCCCCGCCGTTGCGGTAGTCCACGGACCCGTAGGTGCCGACGCCGGCCCCCTGCTCGTTGCCGGAGCAGAACTGCTCGAGCCCATCCCGGCACGCCTCGCACGTGCGGCACGAGTCCACGAGGCAGCCGACGCCGACCCGGTCCCCGATCCCGAACGCCGTGACGTCCGCGCCGACCTCGCTCACGCGCCCCACGATCTCGTGGCCCGGCACGAGCGGGTACTCGACCTCCCGCCACTCGCCGCGCACCATGTGGACGTCTGAATGGCACAGGCCGCAGTACTCGATCTCGATGACGACGTCCCGCGCGCCCGGCTCGCGGCGCTCAATGGCGAGGGGGCGCAGGGGCTCGTCCGCGCTCACCCCGCCGACGGCGCTCACGCGGCGGGCCGCGCCGTCATGCGCGGTCTCGGGGGATGCTGCGGCGGACAGGGGCTCCAGGCGGTCTTGGCTCATGCTCCCCATCATGCCACCGGCGCCCTCACATCCCGCCCCCTCCCCGTTGCGCGGCGACTTCCGCACAGAGAACGGCGCCCCCGCGTGCGAACGCCGCCCGGAACGGGATGGAGGAGGACCGGGGGTGCGTGCGGGAGGCGGGCAGGGGGCGTGAGGGAGGCGGGCAGGGGCGTCCCTCGTGGGGAGGGAAATCTCTGAGAGGATCGGAGGCATGGACCAGCCGCTGTCTCGATCCCACCGGGCCTTCGTCGCCGACGCCGTCAGACACCTCCGGCACGACGCCGACACCTCGACGCCCACCCCGATGACCCGCCACGCCCTCCCCGGCTACCCGGGCATCGACGTGCTCATCAAGGACGAGTCAGCGCACCCGACCGGCAGCCTGAAGCACCGCCTGGCCCGCTCGCTCCTCCTCCAGGGCCTCGTCAACGGGCGGATCGGCCCGGACACGCTCATCATCGAGGCCTCGAGCGGCTCGACGGCGGTCTCGGAGGCCCACTTCTGCCGGGAGCTCGGCCTCCCGTTCGTCGCCGTCATGGCCCGCAGCACCTCCCCGGCCAAGGTGCGCCTCGTCGAGGAGGCCGGCGCCCGCTGCGAGCTCGTCGACGACCCGACGGGCGTCTACGAGGTGGCAGCGCGCCTCGAGCGAGAGTCGAACGGCTGCTACCTGGACCAGTTCACCAACGCCGAGCGGGCCACGGACTGGCGGGCCAACCACAATCTCGCCGAGGAGCTCTTGAGCCAGGCCCGCGACGCCACGGGCTCGTGCCCGGACTGGATCGTCGTCGGGGCGGGGACGGGCGGGACGAGCGCCACCCTGGGACGCCATATCCGCTACTGCGGGTCCGAGGCGCGTCTGGCCGTCGTCGACCCGGAGGGATCCGCGTTCTACCCGCACTGGGCGCGCCTGCGCGGGCGCGAATGGGACGCCGAGGAGGAGATCCGGCCCTCGAAGATCGAGGGGATCGGCCGGGCGCGCGTGGAGCCGAGCTTCGTCCCCGAGGTCGTTGACGAGATGTACCGCATTCCCGACGCCGAGTCCTTCGAGTGGGCCGCCGAGGCCGCGAGGACCTTCGGCGTGCACGCGGGGCCATCGACGGGCACGAACATGGCCGGCGTCATCCGCCTCGCCGAGGCCATGCGGCGCGAAGGGCGCACGGGGACCATCGCGACCCTCGCCTGCGACTCGGCCTCGCGGTACGTCTGACGTCTCCCCGGCCCGCGTCGGGGCCTTCCGGTCCGTCCCTGCGCGTCGGCGGGCCCCTCAGCGCGTCCTGACGCGGGCCTGAGCCTCCCGGCGGGGCTCCCCCGGCGCCCGCCCGCGTCGTCGTTGCTAGGCTGGAGAGCATGGCCTCACCGACCGGACAGCGCATCACCAAGCAGCGCGTCGCCGTCTCGGACGCCCTCCAGGCGCTCCCGGACTTCGTCTCCGCGCAGGAGATGCACCGCTACCTCGTGGACGGGGACAACAAGGTCTCCCTCGCCACGACGTACCGCATCCTCACGCAATTGGCCGACGACGGCCTCGTCGACACCGTCCGCCGCGAGGACGGCGAGACCGTGTACCGGCGGTGCGAGGTCGAGGCGCACCACCACCACCTCGTCTGCACCCGCTGCGGGCGGGCTGTGGAGATCGAGACCCCCGCGGTGGAGGAGCTCGTCTCCCGCGCCGCGGAGGCCCACGGGTACACGAGCGTGCGGCACACGATGGAGATCTTTGGGCTGTGCCCGGCCTGCACTGCTGAGCTCGCCTGAGACGACCGTGGCCTAGGCTCCCGCCACCGCCGGACGGGCGCGCCGACGCTTGCCGACGAGCCGACAGACCACGTAGATCCCGAACGAGATCGTGGTGACGAACGGGCTGATCGGCACGCGAGAGCCCAGCGCCACGAGGATGCCCCCGCACACGCTGACCATCGCGAACACGACCGACAGCGCGACAACGAGGCTCGGGCGGCTCGCCACGAGAGTCGCCGCGGCGGCGGGCGTCACCATGAGCGCCATGACGAGCAGCGCGCCGACCACCTGGATCGACAGCGCCACGGACACGCCCAGCACGAGCATGAAGGCCAGGGAGAGGCCCCTGACCGGGATGCCCCGCGCCTCCGCCACGAACGGGTCCGTAGACGCGAACATGAGCGGGCGCCACATGACGGCCATCGCTGCGAGGACCAGCGCCCCGCCCACGGCCATCGTCGTCAGCTCCGCCGCGTTGACGGAGACGATCTGGCCCGTCAGGAGGCTGAACTTGTTGGCGCTGCGCCCTTGATAGAGGGACAGGAACAGCACCCCGAGGCCCAGGCCGAACGGCATGAGAACGCCGATCACAGAGCCGCGCTCATGCGCCTTGACGCCGAGCGCACCGATGGCCAGCGCCGCCACGACGGACCCGATCAGCGAGCCCTGGACGACATTCGCCCCCACGAGCAAGGCGAACGCCGCACCCGCGAAGGACAGCTCCGCGATGCCGTGGACCGCGAACGCGAGCCCCCGGGCCACGACGAAGACGCCGACGACGCCGCCGACCACCCCGAGCACTGCCCCCGCGAGGACGGACTGGTACAGCAGCCCGAGCAGCTCGCCGTAGTCCTGGAAGGAGAACACGTCACTCCAGCTCACAGCGCACCTTCCTCGATGTGGTGGGCGTCCTCTCCGCCGGCGACGAGGACGCGGCCTCCAACCCGGACGACCTCGACGGGCCTCCCGTACAGCGAGCTGAGGACCTCGCTGCGCAGGACGTCGTCGGGCGCCCCCACGGAGTGACGCCCGTTGGCGAGGTAGAGGACCCGGTCCACGTGGTGGATGATCGGGTTGATCTCGTGGGTCACGAAGAGCACGGCCGTCCCGCGGCGGGCCTGGGCGGCGATGAGGTCGCTGATGCCCTGCTGATGCTTGAGGTCGAGGCTGAGGAGGGGCTCGTCGCACAAGAGCACGTCGGGCGAGGACGCGAGGGCCTGCGCGGCGCGGAGCCGCTGCTGCTCGCCGCCGGAGAGAAGGCCCACCGGCTCGTCGGCGACGTGCGCGGCCTCGACGCGTTCAAGGAGCTCGTCGACCCGCTGACGGGTTCGGCCCGGGCGCAGGCCCGGGCCCCAGCGGTGCCCGTCGAGCCCCTGCCGGACGAGGTCCCTCCCGCGCAGCGGCGTCTCGGGCGGGAAGAGGCGCTGCTGCGGGATGTAGCCGATCCGCCGGCTGCCGCGCGTGACAGGCTCCCCGCCGACCTCTGCACGCCCTGAGGTCAGGCGCGTCAGGCCGAGGAGGACGTGCAAGAGCGAGGTCTTGCCGGAGCCGTTGGCCCCGAGGACCGCCACGAACTCGCCCGGCTGCACCTCGAGGTCGAGCCCGGACCAGACGGTGCGGCCCCCGTAGTCGAGGCGGGCATCCCGGAGGGCGACGGCGGGCCTGGCGGCACCGGTCCCCGCCGCCTCGAGGGGCAGGCGCTCGGCGGCGGCAGTGCGCGGGGCCTGCCCGCCGCGGGGGTCAGCGGCCACGACGCAGCCCGGCCGCGATGGATTCGAGGATGCCAGTCATCCAGGCAGTGTATGTCGTATCCCCGGGCATCGTCTCGGCGACCGACACCACGGGGACCCCGGCCGAGCGCGCCGCGTCCGCGAGCTGCTGTGTCTGCGGCGAGGCGGTGTGGCTGTTGAACGCGAGCAGCTGCACCCTCTTCGCCCCGAGGGCGGTCTTCGCGGAGGCGAGGACGGTCGCGGGGATGTCGGTCTCGCTCTCGACGGCGGCCACGAGCTTCGGGTCCGTCGCGTCGACGCATCCGAGGTCCTGCATGAGGTACTGCGGCGCAGGCTCGGTGACCATAACGCGCGCGCCCTTGGCCGTGGGCCTCAGCGCGGCGATGCGCTCCTCGATCTTTCCGAGGTCTGCCTCGAGCTCGCGCAGGCGCCCCTCGTAGTCCTCGCGGTGCTCGGGGTCCGCCTCGCCGAGCCGGGCGGCGAGAGCGCGGGCCACCGATGTCACGGCCGAGACGCTGTACCAGATGTGCTCGTTGAACGAGCCGTCCTCGTGCGAGTGGGGCTCCCCCTCGGCGTGATCGTGACCCTCCGCGTGCTCGGCGGCCTCCTTGGCACCCGGCAGACCGGACGCGGCCGTCGCGTCCAGCACCGCGCCCTCCTTGCCCCCCGCCTTCGCGAGGGTGGTGAGGAAGGCGTCGTATCCCCCTCCGTTGGCGAGGATCAGGTCGGCGCGGGAGACGGTGAGGCGGTCCTTCGCGCTCGGCTCGTAGGAGTGCGGGTCCTGCGCCTCGGGAATGAGGGCGACGACGTCGGCCCGCCCGCCGGCGACCCGCCGGGCGATGTCGGCCCACACGCCGGTGGAGGTCACGACCTTGAGGGAGCCACCGCTTGCCTCCGGGACCCCCGGCGAGCCGCACGCCGCGAGGAGCGTGCCCAGGCCGAGGAGGCCGGCTGTCCCCAGGACGGTGCGGCGGGACGGGGCGAGGCGGGGGGCGGCGGGGTTCGGCATGGACGCGGCGAGGCCTTTCAGAGCGAGCGGGAATCACAAATGGGAATCGTTTGCAATAACCTCACTCTAGGCCGGGCGTCCCCAGTCCGCAACACGGCGGCCGCACACAGAAACACGGCAGCCGCGCGCAGAGGGGCCCGCCCCGAATCGAGGCGGGCCCTTCTGCGTGCGGAGCGGAGCTAGGAGCGCCGGGCCCCGGACTGCGTCGCGTCGTGAATCTCGCCGACGAGCTCCTCAATGACGTCCTCAAGGAACAGGACGCCCACGGTCTCGCGGCTGCGCGTCAGGACGCGGGCCATGTGCGCGCCCGTCTTCTGCATCTGGGCCAGGGCCTCCTCGACCTCGTCATCCGCGGAGATGTTGGCGAGCGTCCGAACCCGGTTGTCCGAGATCGGCCGGTCCGAGTGCAGCTCGCTGATCCCCATGACGTCCTTGAGGTGGAGGTAGCCGGTCAGCTCCCCGTCCTCTTCCACCGCAAACCGGGAGAAGCCGGTCTCGCGGACCGCCGCCTCGAACTCGTTCGGCGTGCAGCGCGCCTCGACGGTCCGCATCTGCGAGAGCGGAACCATGACGTCGGCTGCTCGCAGCTTGGAGAACTCGAGGGCAGACGAGATGACGCCCGCATCGTCCTCGACGAGGCCGCCCTTGCGGCTCTCCTCGACGATGTTCGCGAGCTCATCCTTCGTGAACGTCGAGGCGACTTCGTCCTTCGGCTCGACCCCGAGCATCCTCAGGATGCCGTTCGCCGCCCAGTTGAGGAAGGCGATGACGGGCTTGATCGCCCGGGCCACCGCCACCAGGGCCGGTGCCAGCACGAGGACGGCGCGGTCCGCGATCGACACCGCGACGTTCTTCGGGATCATCTCGCCGACGATCACGTGCAGGAGCGTCACGATGCCGACTGCCACGACGAGAGCCACGACGTCCGCCACCCCGACCGGGACGCCGACGAACTCGAGCGGCACGGCGAAGAGATGGTGGATGGCCGGCTCCGCCACGAGGAGGATGAGCAGGGAGCAGACCGTGATGCCGAGCTGGGCGCAGGCCAGCATGAGCGAGACATGCTCCATGGCCCACAAGGTCGTCTTCGCCCGCGGATTGCCCTGCTCCGCGAGAGGCTCAATCTGAGAGCGGCGCGCGCTCATGAGGGCGAACTCGCTCGCCACGAAGAAGGCGTTTCCCGCCAAGAGGACGATCAGCCACAGGATTCCCACGAGGTCGCTCATGCCGAGGCCTCCTTTCCGGCGGCGGACACGGGCCGCGGCGTCGCGTCGTCGTCGTTCTCATCCTGGGGCTCAGGCGCCGGGTGGAAGCGCACGCGGTCCACGCGCCGCCCGTCCATGCGCTCGACCGTGAGGGTGCCCCCGGGGAGCTCGATCGCGTCACCGCGCGCCGGGATGCGCCCGAGCATCTTCATGACGAAGCCGCCGACGGTCTCATAGGACCCGTCCGTCGGGATGTCGAGGACGCGGATCTGCGATGAGATCTCGTCCGGGCGGAGCATCGCCGGGAAGTACCAGTCGCCTCGGACGGACTGGAGGACGCCGGGCTTGATGCGGTCGTGCTCGTCCGCCACCTCCCCGACGATCTCCTCCACGAGGTCCTCGAGCGTCAGGGCGCCGGCCGTTCCCCCGTACTCGTCGAGGACGAGGGCGAACTGCAGGTTGGACTCGCGCAAGAGCGTCAAGAGCTCGTCCAGCTCAACCGTCTCCGGGACGACGACGATGTCCTGGCGGATGGCCATCGCCGGAATCTCCTGGCGCCGCTCCCGCGGGACCTGGACGGCCTTCTTCACGTGGACGACGCCGAGCACCTCGTCAGCAGACTCGCCGATGATCGGGAAGCGGGAGTAGCCCGTGCGGCGCGCGATGGCGATGACATCCTCCACGGAGTCCTCGTGGCCGACCGTCTCGAGCCGCACCCGGGGCGTCATGACATCAGCGGCGACGCGGTCCGAGAAGAGGAGGGTGCGGGTGAGGAACGTCGCGGTCTCCTCGTCCAGCGTTCCGGCCTCAGCCGAGTGGCGGACCATGGACTGAAGCTCCTGCGGCGTGCGCGCGCTCGAGAGCTCCTCCTTGGCCTCAAGGCCCATGCCGTGCAGGGCCCGGTTCGCGGCGCCGTTCATGACGTAGACCAGCGGACGGAAGACCGCCGTGAACGCGAGCTGAGCCGGGGCCAGGGCTCGGCCCACGGCGAACGGCTTGGCGATGGAGAGGTTCTTCGGGACCAGCTCGCCGAGGATCATCGAGATGAAGGTCGCGAGCGTCATGGACAGGAGGAAGCTCACCGTCGTCAGGACGCCCGGGGGAAGCGGCACGCTCTGCGTGGCCTGCCCGAGGATCGTGGACATGCCCGGCTCGAAGACGTAGCCCGTCAGCAGCGTGGTCAGCGTGATGCCCAACTGGCAGCTCGAAAGCTGAGTGGAAAGCGTCTTGAGGCAGCGCAGCAGGGGCTCGGCGCGCGTGTCGCCGTCGGCAATGGCGCGCTGCACGGCGCTCTGGTCGATGGCCACGAGCGCGAACTCAACGGCCACGAAGAAGCCTGTGCCCGCGATGAGCACGAGGCCAATGAGGATCATGACCCACTCATTCACGGGGCAGACCCCCGTCCAGGCAGGCGGAGCGCAGGGGCAGAGTGGACAGGGCGACGCGAGACGCGACTCGCAGAGGGTCATCCATAGTCTTGCCAGTATAGGGAACGAACCCAGGGACAGGCTTCAACGAACCTCGTTGCCGGCTCCACGCCGCCCGCACCCCGGCTCGGAGAAGAGCACGGCGGAAAGTTAGCCAGACAGCGGAACGTGTCACTAGACTGGGGTGAAGCGGAGCCGCGAGCGAGGACGCGCGCGGTTTACATGACGTCGCAGCATCAGGGAAGAGGCGAAGAGACAGTGCCAACGAATGAAGGCCACACGCTCCCCGACGAGTTCGGTGGAAACGAATGGCTCGTCGACGAGCTCTATGAGAAGTACGTCAAGGACAAGAATTCCGTTGACAAGAAGTGGTGGTCCATCTTTGAGGCCCGCGACGAGTCGGGTTCGTCCTCCAAGCCCGTCGCCGAGAAGCCGGCGGCCGCACAGCCCGTGGCCGCGTCGTCGTCCGCTTCCCCCCAGAAGCTCGCAGAGGCCAAGGCGCACGTCGCTGACGGCCCCAAGGCCGCAGAGGCGCAGGCAGGCAAGGGAGACGCCCCGGCCGACAACCCGCAGTCTGACGTCGTGGCCAACGCCCCGGCCGTGACGCCCGCGGAGCCCACCAAGGCCTCGCGGCCCGCCGAGGCCCCCAAGCCCATCCCGGCCCAGCTGCCCGCTAAGAAGGCCAGCGAGGAGCCCACCGAAGAGGACAAGGTCACGCCTCTGCGCGGACCGGCCAAGGCGATCGCTACGAACATGGACGCCTCCCTCACGGTTCCCACGGCCACCACGGTGCGCGCTGTCCCCGCGAAGCTCCTCATCGACAACCGCGTGGTCATCAACAACCACCTCGCCCGCGCGCGCGGCGGCAAGATCTCCTTCACCCATATCCTCGGCTACGCGATCGTCAAGGCTGTGACGCAGATGCCGTCCATGAACGTCATCTACGACGTCAAGGACAACAAGCCCGTGGCCATCCAGCCCGCGCACGTCAACTTCGGCCTCGCCATCGACATGCCCAAGCCGGACGGCTCCCGCCTCCTCGTGGTGCCGAACATCAAGAAGGCGGAGACCCTCAACTTCGCCGAGTTCTGGCACGCGTACGACGACCTCGTCAAGCGCGCGCGCAACGGCAAGCTCGGCGCCGACGACTACGCGGGCACGACCATCTCCCTGACGAACCCCGGCGGAATCGGCACCGTCCACTCCGTGCCGCGCCTCTCGAAGGGCCAGGCCGCCATCATCGGCGCTGGCGCCCTCGAGTACCCGGCCGAGTACCAGGGCGCGTCCCCGAAGACGCTCGCCCGCCTCGCGATCTCCAAGGTCATCACCCTGACCTCGACCTACGACCACCGCGTCATCCAGGGCGCCGGCTCCGGCGAGTTCCTCAAGATCGTCCACGGCCTTCTGCTCGGCGAGCAGGGTTTCTACGACGAGATCTTCGAGGCCCTCCGCATCCCGTACGAGCCCGTGCGCTGGTCCGCCGACATCCAGGTTGACCCGGACGACGAGATCAACAAGGTCGCCCGCATCCAGCAGCTCATCCACGCCTACCGCGTGCGCGGCCACCTCATGGCAGACGTCAACCCGCTCGAGTACGTTCAGCGCAAGCACTCCGACCTCGACATCAAGACCCACGGCCTCACGCTGTGGGACCTCGACCGCGAGTGGCCCACGGGCGGCTTCGGCGGCAAGCCGAAGCTCCTCATGCGGGACATCCTCGGCGTGCTCCGCGACGCCTACTGCCGCACGACCGGCATCGAGTACATGCACCTCCAGGACCCCGAGCAGCGCCTCTGGTTCCAGAACGAGCTGGAGCACCCCTACTCCAAGCCGAGCCGCGAAGAGCAGCTGCGCATCCTCTCCAAGCTCAACGCTGCCGAGGCCTTCGAGACTTTCCTTCAGACGAAGTTCGTCGGCCAGAAGCGGTTCTCCCTCGAGGGCGGAGAGTCCCTCATCCCGCTGCTCGACTCGCTCGCCTCTCAGGCGGCCGACGACGGGATGGACGAGGTCACGATCGGCATGGCCCACCGCGGCCGCCTCAACGTCCTCACGAACATTGCGGGCAAGAACTACGCCCAGGTGTTCCGCGAGTTCGAGGGCCGCACGGACTCCAACGAGGGCTCCGGCGACGTCAAGTACCACCTCGGCTCCTCCGGCACCTACACCTCGGACTCGGGCAACGAGACGAAGATCTACCTCGCCGCGAACCCCTCGCACCTTGAGGTCGTGGACCCCGTTCTCGAGGGCATCACGCGCGCCAAGCTGGATCAGCTCGACCCGGCCGAGAACACCTTCCCGGTCCTGCCCGTCCTCGTCCACGGTGACGCGGCCTTCGCGGGCCAGGGCGTCGTCATGGAGACCCTGCAGCTCTCGCAGCTCAAGGGCTACAAGACGGGTGGCACGGTCCACGTCATCGTCAACAACCAGATCGGCTTCACCACGGCGCCGAGCAGCTCGCGCTCCTCGGTCTACGCGACGGACGTCGCCAAGACCGTCCAGGCGCCGATCTTCCACGTCAACGGCGACGACCCCGAGGCCGTTGTCCGCGTTGCCGAGCTCGCGTTCCGGTACCGCCAGCGGTTCAACAAGGATGTCGTCATCGACCTCATCTGCTACCGCCGCCGTGGTCACAACGAGGGAGACGACCCCTCGATGACGCAGCCGCTCATGTACAACCTCATCGAGGCCAAGCGCTCTGTCCGCAAGCTGTACACCGAGGCCCTCATCGGCCGCGGTGACATCTCCCAGGACGAGGCCGAGCAGGCTCTCCGGGACTACCAGGAACGCCTGGAGCGCGTCTTCGCGGAGACTCACGCCGCGCAGACGGACTCCATGCCCGTGGTGCAGGCCGGGAACACGCGCAACGACGATGCAGTCCAGGACGTCAAGACCGCCATCTCGGCGGACACCCTCGCCGCTATCGGCGAGGCCCACGTCAACTACCCCGAGGGCTTCACGGTCCACGCCAAGCTCAAGCAGATGCTCGAGAAGCGCGCGCAGATGAGCAAGAACGGCGGCATCGACTGGGGCTTCGCGGAGATCGCCGCGTTCGCCTCGCTGACGATGGAGGGCATCCGCGTCCGCGTGGCCGGTCAGGACTCCCGCCGTGGCACGTTCGTCCAGCGCCACGCAGTCATTCACGACCGCGCCAACGGCAACGAGTGGTACCCGATCGAGAAGATCACCGAGGACGCCGCGAAGTTCGAGATCTACGACTCGCTGCTCTCGGAGTACGCGGCGCTCGGCTTCGAGTTCGGCTACTCCGTCCAGGCTCCGGATGCGCTCGTCATCTGGGAGGCGCAGTTCGGCGACTTCGTCAACGGCGCCCAGATGATCATCGACGAATACCTCTCGTCATCGGAGCAGAAGTGGGGCATGCGCTCCAAGGTCGCTCTCCTCCTCCCCCACGGTTACGAGGGCCAGGGCCCGGACCACTCGTCCGCCCGCATCGAGCGCTTCCTTCAGCTCGCCGCGGAGAACAACCTGGTCATCGCCAACCCCTCGACGGGCGCGAACCACTTCCACCTCCTCCGCCGCCACGCCCTCAGCAAGCAGGTCAAGCCGCTCGTCGTCTTCACGCCGAAGCAGCTCCTGCGTCTGAAGGCTGCGGCGACGGATGTCGACGCGTTCACCGAGGGCAGCTTCCAGCCGGTCATCCCGGATGCTGAGGCCGCGGCGTCCGCCGTCACGAAGGTTCTCCTCGTCTCGGGCCGCCTGTACTACGACCTGGCCGCAAAGCGGGCCAAGGCGGGCGACGACTCGGTGGCGATCGTGCGAGTCGAGCAGCTCTACCCGCTGCCGGTCGAGGCCATCAAGGCTGAGCTCGCGAAGTACCCGAACGCAGACGTCGTGTGGGTCCAGGACGAGCCGCGCAACCAGGGACCGTGGCCGTTCATGGCCATCAACCTGGCGCCCGAGCTGGACCGCCCGCTCACGGTCGTCTCCCGTCCGGCGTCGGCCTCCACCGCCGCTGGTTCGATGAAGCGCCACACCGGAGAGCAGGACGCTCTCCTCGGGGAGCTCTTCGAGCAGTCCTAGTCCGAACCGACGCGGGGCAGCCGGTCACGCACCGGCTGCCCCGCACTGTTGACAACCCGTCTCCGCGCACCAGCGCGGGGCACGATGAGAAGGTGAAGAACGTGGAAGAACGGACGATTCGCATCGTTGCAGTGGGCGACGAGCGCCTCGCCGGAGTCGGTGACCCCCGTGCCTTGGGATGGTACGGACGGGTGCTGGCCCGGACGAGCGACGAGGAGGTCCGTGTCGAGTCCTTCTCCCTCCCCGCGCCCGGGGAATCCGTGGAGGCGCTGTCTCTGCGGTGGTTCGAGGAGGCCATGCGCCGCTTCGGGCAGAACACGGACAACCGGCTCGTGGTCGCGCTCAACGACCGCGACGTCGACCTCTCCCAGTCCACGGCGCGCTCTCGTCTGAACCTGGCAAACATCCTCGACTCGGCGAGCCAGAACGGCATCCGCGTGTTCGTCGTCGGTCCCGCGCCGTCGGTTGACGACGAGCGCAACCGCGTCCTGAGCGAGCTCAACGCGGCCTACGCCGACGTGACCACGCGGCGGAGCCACGCCTACGTGGACGCCTTCAACCCCCTCGTGGACCACGAGAACTACCGGCGGGACCTCGCGGCCAACGGCGGTCAGCCGGGGCAGACGGCGTACGGCCTCATCGCCTGGCTCGTCCTGCACCGCGGCTGGTACCAGTGGCTTGGCCTCCCGCAGGCAGACTAGCCACCCCCGCCTCAGAGTCAGTTAGGCCACGCGGCCCGGCTGTGGGAGAATCAGAGGCAGTCTTTATTCATCACCGAGCAAGTAGGAGGCAGCCATGTCGAAGCGTGCACGCAAGCGTCGCGATCGCAAGCGCGGCGGCGCAAACCACGGCAAGCGTCCCAACGCTTAGTCCCTGCGTTTCAGCCTAGAAGGGCCCCGGCACACGATGTGTGCCGGGGCCCTTCTGTGCGTGTGGGGCGCGGTCTGCTCGCCGGTCTGCGCGGTCTGCTCGCCGATCCGCGTCATCATCGACCCAAGCGGGTCATGGTCGAAGCCTGTTTCCGGGCCTCGATCTCGCCAAAGCCGACGTGGTCCCGTCAAAGCCGGCGTGGTTGGTCAGCCCAGCCCAGCGCCCTAGTGGGCTGAGTGGTCGCCCGCCGCATCTATGCTCGCGATGATTCGGTCCTTGAGGCTCGTCGGGGCGGCCTCCTCGCACGAGCGCTTCACGGCGGCGCGGATGACGCACTCGAGGTCGTGCTGGGACGCACAGTCCGGGCACGCGTCCAGGTGGTCCTTGACAGCCGCGAGGTCTTCCTCGCTGAGCTCACCGTCGAGATACTCGTAGATGCGCTGGAGCCGGGAGTCCTCGCAGTCGCCGAGTTTGTCGCAATCGGTCATGGTGTCTCTTTCCTCCACAGTCGTCGTGGGATGGTCTGCGGGCGTCGCGGCGGTCATGCTTTGGCCTTCGAGATGCCCTGTTCGGCGGCGTAGTCCACGAGGGCGGCGCGCAAGAGCTTGCGGCCTCGGTGGAGGCGCGACATGACCGTGCCGATGGGCACGTCGAGGATGTCCGCTGCCTCCTTGTAGGAGTAGCCCTCGACGTCCACGAAGTAGACGGCCATGCGGAAGTCCTCGCTCAGGCTCGCGAGGGCATCCTTGACGTTGCTGGCCGGCAGCCGGTCCAGCGCCTCGGTCTCGGCGGATTTGAGGCCAGTGGCCGTGTGCTCCGCCGCCGCGGCGATCTGCCAGTCCTGCAGCTCGTCGCCACTGGTCTGATACGGCTCGCGCTGCTTCTTGCGGTACAGGTTGATGTACGTGTTGGTCAGGATCCGGTAGAGCCAGGCCTTGAGGTTGGTCCCGGGCCTGTACTGGTGGAAGGCCGAGTACGCCTTGGCGAAGGCCTCCTGGACGAGGTCCTCGGCGTCGGACGGGTGGCGCGTCATGCGGAGCGCAGCCGAGTACAGCTGGTCCACGTAGACGAGCGCATCTCGCTCGAAGCGTGCTCGACGCTCAGACTCGGTCTCGGTGGCACGGACGTCGTCGGACTCACGCGGAGCGGCGGCGGCAGCAGTCTCCGCAGCGGTGGTCTTGTTCTGGGGCATGGGTGTCATCCCTACCCATGGTACGGATACGCGCGGTTCCGCTAACGTAGTGCTCATGCAGTTCGCAACGCGGAGGGCACGGCGGTTATTCCGTCACGGCCCTCGGCGCATGCGCTCTTGCCGTCCCCACGACGGTCCATCGACCGTCGCACACGACACCCGGATGGAGATCCTCCTCATGACCGCAGTTCGATCGCTTGCACGCCCCCTCCTCTCCGCCAGCCTCGTCGCTTCCGGCGTGAACCAGCTTCGCCGGGCCGAGGAGACGGCCGAGTACATCGCACCCGCACTGAAGACGGTGGAGAAGGTGGCGCCCCCGCAGGCCAAGGGCATCGCCCGTGACCGCGTGCTGGTGGCCCGCGTCCTCGGCGGCGCCCAGGTCGGCGCCGGCATCCTCCTGGGCCTCGGCAAGATGCCCCGCCTCGCCTCCGCGGTCCTCATCACCACTCAGGCCGTGAACACGTTCGTTGAGCACAAGCAGGCCTCGAACACGGCCGCCACGAAGGGCGCCCGCACGCAGGCGCTCCTGAAGAACGTCTCCCTCCTTGGCGCCGTCATGCTGGCCACGGTGGACACGAACGGCCGCCCGGGCCTCGCGTGGCGTGCAGAGCACCTCGGTGAGCAGGCGAAGCGCCAGGCGTACTACATGGGCCAGGACGTCAAGTTCAAGGCCCTCGGCGCGCAGAACCAGCTGGCCCACGCGAACCTGGACCTGACCAAGGGCGCTCACGACCTCGTGGCCAAGGCGCAGAAGGCCGTCAGCCACTAATGACACCGGAGCGCCCTGCGGCGTGGCCCGCGCCGACGGCCTCGGGTCCCCTTCAGGCACGTGTCCGCCTTCCCGGCTCCAAGTCCCTGACGAACAGGATTCTCCTGCTCTCGGCCTTGTCCGGGGAGGAGACCCTGGTCCTGGGGGCCCTGGAGTCGGATGACGCGCGGGCCATGCGCTCGGCGCTGGAGGCGTTCGGGGCGCGTTTCACCCCGTCCGCCGGTCCGGACGGGGTTGCCGCGCTCCACGTCTCCCCCATTCCTCCTGCCGAGCCGGGTGCGCGCCGCGTCATTGACGCGCACCAGGCCGGCACGGTCATGCGCTTCATCCCCGTGGTGGCGGCGCTGCTCGGCGGTCAGACGGACCTGCTCGTCCACGAGTCTGCCCGTGCCCGCCCTATGGGCCCCCTCTTCGCCGCGTTGCGCGGCATCGGCGCGGAGATCGTCTCTCTCGACGACGGCGACCCGGCCACCGACCACCTTCCTGCCCGCATCACCGCTCCGCAGGCCCGCACAGAGCCGTTGCGCATCACGGTGGACTCCACCGCGAGCAGCCAGTTCCTCTCCGCCCTTCTTCTGGGGGCCTGCGCACAGGCGGCGCCCGTCGTCGTCTCCCACGCCGGGGGCAGGATCCCGAGCCGCGCGCACATCCGCATGACCCTCGAGTCCTTGCGCGAGTTCGGCGCGGAGGTCGAGGAGCTCGCCGAGGACTCCTGGCGCGTCACTCCCCGGGTCCGGTCGCCGCGCCCGATGGCTGTGGTGGAGCCGGATCTGTCCAACGCGGGCCCCTTCCTCGCGGCCGCGCTCGTGGCCGGCGGGACGGTCCAGGTGCCGGGCTGGCCCCTGGCCACCACGCAGATCGGGGACCGCTGGCGGGAGATTCTCCCGCGCCTGGGCGCCTCGGTTGACCTGGCGCACGACGACGCGGCTGGCGCCGGCACGGGAACCCTCACGGTGGCGGGCGGGCCGCGCATCCTCCCCGCTGAGATCGACGACGCCGCCGAGCTCGCCCCCGTCCTGGCCGCCCTCATGGCGCTGGCGGACGGGGAGTCCCGTCTCACGGGCATCGCGCACCTCCGGGGCCACGAGACGAACCGTCTCGCGGCGCTCGTGGAGGAGATCGAGGCCCTGGGCGCGCACGCGGAGGAGACGCCGGACGGCCTCGTCATCCGCGGCACGTCCGCCCCGCGCCCGGCACTTCACAAGGCGTGGCACGACCACCGCCTCGCGACGGCCGCCGCCGTGTGGGGGCTGACCGCGCCCGGCACGGAGCTGGACGACATCGCCGCGACCGCCAAGACGATGCCCGACTTCCCCCAGATGTGGGCCGCCATGTTGGGCCAGACCCGATGAGCCGGCTCGGCAGCCTCGGCGAGTGGGACGAGTCCCGCGTCAAGATCCGGGCCAACAAGAAGGGCTCGCGCCCGCGGACCAAGGATCGGCCCCGCCACGAGGACTCGGTGACGGGCCGCATTGTCACCGTGGATCGTGGCCGCTACCGCGCCATCGTGGCCGAGGACACCCCGGAGGAGCGCCTCGTCATCGCGGCCCGGGCCAAGGAGCTGCGGCGCCAGCCGATCGTGCCGGGTGACCTCGTGCAGCTCGTCGGGGACACGAGCGGGGCCAAGGACACGCTGGCGCGCCTCGTCCGCATCGACGAGCGGGCGTCCTTCCTCCGCCGCAGCGCGGACGACACGGACCCCGTTGAGCGGCCCGTCGTCGCGAACGCCGACCAGCTCGTCATCGTCGTTGCCGCCGCAAACCCCGAGCCCCGGACCGGGTTCATCGATCGCGCGCTCGTCGCGGCCTTCGACGCCGGGATCACGCCGGTCCTCTGCATCACGAAGTGCGACCTCAAGGACCCCACCGAGCTGATCGAGGCGTACAGCGCCATTGACATCACGGTCCTCGCGACCCGCACCCTGGACTCGGGCGGAGACGCGGCGCCGCACTCCCCCGAGGCCAACGAGCCCCGCGGCAGCGCGGACGTCGAGGAGAGCGCCGTCGAGGCCGTCCGCCGCGCCTGCAACGGCAAGGTCTCGGTGCTCCTCGGCCATTCCGGCGTCGGCAAGTCGACCCTCGTCAACGCCCTCACGGGGGCGGACCGGGCCACGGGCGGCGTGAACGCGGTGACCGGCCGCGGGCGGCACACGTCGTCGTCCGCCCTCATGCTCCGCGTTCCTGACGCGGACCCGGGGACCTGGATCATCGACACCCCGGGCGTGCGCTCGTTCGGCCTGGCTCACGTTGAGCCGGACAACGTCGTCGCCGCCTTCGAGGACCTGGCACCCGCGGTTGCCGACTGCGAGAGGGGATGCACGCACTCCCCCACCGCCCCCGGCTGCGCGCTGGACGCCTGGGTTGCCGAGGGCCACGCCGGGCCCACCGGCCCCGCCCGCCTCGCGTCCCTCCGCCGCCTCATCCAGGCGGAGACGGACGAGCACCAGCGCGAGAAGCATCTGGGCCACCACCCGGCGCCGGAGCCGGACCTGCCGAAAGGAACCCCATGACGGAGCCCCGCGAGTTCAAGACCGCGAGCGACTACACCGAGGACCTGCGCCTGGCCCATGTCCTCGCGGACTCGGTGGACAGCCTGACGATGGACCGCTTCAAGGCGCTCGACCTCACGGTGGAGACCAAGCCGGACCTGACGCCCGTCACGGACGCTGACACGTCCGCGGAGACGCTCATCCGGTCGCAGCTGGCCCGCGTCCGGCCGCGGGACAGCGTCCTCGGCGAGGAGTTCGGCGTGACGGGCTCGGGGCCGCGGCAGTGGATCGTGGACCCGATCGACGGCACGAAGAACTTCGTCCGCGGCACGCCCGTGTGGGCCACGCTCATCGCCCTCGTGGACAACGGCACGCCCGTGGTGGGGCTCGTGTCCGCGCCTGCGCTGGGCCGCCGCTGGTGGGCCTCGCTGGGCGGCGGCGCCTACACGGGGCGCTCCCTGTCCTCCGCGCGGCGCATCAGCGTGTCCCGTGTGTCCGAGATGTCCGACGCGTCCTTCTCCTACTCCAGCCTGACCGGGTGGGAGGAGCGCGGCACCCTGGACGAGTTCCTCGACCTCACCCGCGCCGTGTGGCGCACGCGGGCCTATGGCGACTTCTGGTCCTACTGCCTCGTCGCCGAGGGCGCCGTGGACATCGCCGCCGAGCCCGAGCTGAACCTCTATGACATGGCCGCCCTCGCGCCCATCGTCACCGAGGCCGGCGGCCGCTTCACGGACCTCGAGGGCACGGACGGGCCCTTCGGCGCCAATGCGCTGGCAAGCAACGGGCTCCTGCACGACGGCGCCTTGCGGATCCTGTGGCCCGTGGACGAGTCCGAGGACGCCGCGGCGGATGCTCCCGCCGGCGAGGACGCCGGGAGCTCCGCGGTCCGTTCAGAGGGTGCCCGTTCAGCGGGTGTCCGTTCTGAGGCCGGGTCCACGCGCGACGTCGATCGCGACGAGGCCTGAGCCCTAGGACCGAGAACGTGCATCACGGTCCCCGGGTGGCCCCCGAGCGCCGCGCCGAGCTGGCGAGCGCGTACGCGCACGGCGCTGGCGAGTATGACCTCGCCCGCCCTGGGTACCCGGCGGAGATTGCCGGCGTCTGCCTCTCGGGGCTCGCGGACACCTTCGGGTCCCTTCGCGTGGCCGACGTCGGGGCGGGCACCGGGATCTTCACCGAGCAGCTGCGCGCCGTCAGCGATGCTCGGGGTGAGGCGGCGGAGTTCGTCGCCGTCGACATCTCCGAGGCCATGCTCTTGCGAGCCCGCGACCGCGGGTTCCCCACGCGGGTGGCGAGCGGGGAGGACACCGGGCTCGAAGCGCAGTCCTGGCACCTGGTGACGTACGCGCAGGCCTGGCACTGGGTGGATCCGGTGGCGGCCGGCGTCGAGGCTGCGCGGCTCGTCCGCCCCAAGGGGAGGTTGGCCCTCGCGTGGAACCAACTCGATGTGACGGTGCCGTGGGTGCACCGCCTCAGCCGCATCATGCGGTCCGGAGACGTCTTCTACGACCCGGCGCGTCCGCCGCGCCCGGGAGGGCGGTGGCGCTCCCCCGAGCTCACCGTCGCGAGGTTCTCGCAGCGGGCCACGCCCGGGCAGATCACCGAGCTCGCCCGGACTCGCTCGAGCTGGCGAACGTCCTCAGCTGCGCAACGGGAGCGCACCGAGGCCAACCTCAGCGACTACCTGCGCAGCGAGCTCGGATTCGGCGAGGATGACGTGCTGGAGCTGCCCTACATCTCGTTCGTCTGGACCTTTGTCCGCAGCAGCCGAGTGGACTAGAGACCAGCCACGGCGGCAGCCGTCGTCGTCGTCATGGGTGCGGGGCAGCGCTACTCTGCGGCCGGGTGTGCGGAATCGGCGGTGACGGCCGCGGGGTCCGTGCTGACGAGAACCTTGCCGCGCGCGCCGCCGGCGAGGACGGCCTGGACGGCCTCGGGCGTGTGGTCGAACGGAAGGACGCGGCCCACGACGGGCCGCAGCGTGCCCTCGTCAGCGAGGCCCGCGAGGCTCGACAGCGCTGCGCCGTCCGGCTCGATGAAGAGGAAGCGATAGGTGACGCCCAGCCGGCGGGCACGACGGCGCAGGCGCGCACTGACCACCGCGAGGACGGCCTTGACGAGCCGGGGTGCGCCGGCCTGATCCGCCATGGCGGGGTCTGGGGTGCCAGCGATGCCGACGACGAGCCCGCCGCGCCGAACCACCTCAAGGGACCGCATGGTGATGTCGCCGCCCTGCGTGTCCAGAACGAGGTCGACGGGTGCCTGCTCCAGGACGGTGACAAAGTCCTCGGCCGCATAGTCGATGACCTGGTCCGCCCCGAGGCTGCGGACGAACTCGGCGTTGCGCGCCGACACCGTGGTGATGACGGTGGCCCCGAGGTGCTTGGCGAGCTGGATGGCGATGGTGCCGACTCCCCCGGAGCCGCCGTGGATGAGGACGCGCTGGCCGGGCTGGAGATCCCCCATGGCCACGAGCGCCTGCCAGGCGGTGAGCCCAGCCACGGGCAGCGCGGCGGCCTCGGTCAGGGAGAGGCGTCGAGGCGCGCGCGCGAGCGCCGCGGCCTCGACGAGAGCGAGCTCCGCCCACGCGCCCTGGTCCACGACGCCGGTGTAGGCCACAACCGAGTCCCCCACGCTGAATCCGGAAACGCCCTCCCCGATGGCGACGATGTCGCCGGAGAGCTCGCTGCCGGCGATCACGGGCAGCTTCGGGCGGTAGAGGAGCTTGAACTGACCGCTGCGGCTGCGCTCGTCCGCGTGGTTGATGCCAGCGGCCGCCATGCGCACGAGGACCTGACCCGGGCCGGGAACGGGCGTCGGCAGCGTGGCCTCTTCAAAGGGAGCGCCGTAGGTGGTCAGAGTGAAGGCCTTCATGCGAATGTCCATTTCAGGCGGGGCTGACCCCGCACGTAGTTTCAGAATGTAACTAGTCGACGAGGCTACACTCGAGTAGTCACAACCTGCAACTGCCTGAAGGGGTGCCATGATCGTCGACGCCCGCTCGGCCTGCCCGATCAACCGCGCCCTGGAGATGGTCGGCGACCAGTGGAGCCTGCTGATTCTGAGGGACATTGCCCTGTGGGACCGCAGGTCATTCCGCGAGCTCCTGACGAAGAGTGACGAAGGCATCAGTGCGCCGGTCCTCTCCCGGCGCCTCACCGATTTGGTGACCGCCGGGTTTCTGACCAAGGCCAGCGCCCCGCGAGGCAAGCAGGGTCAGTACTCACTGACCGAGCTCGGGCTCGCCACGATCCCGGTCATCGTGGAGCTTGCTCGCCTGGGTCGGGCGATTGCCCCGGACTCCGAGGGGCCCGAGTCCATCCCGACGGACCTCTCAGAGCACATCAGGGCGCTCCGCCTCAGCCACCTTGGCGACGCGGCCACGCCGTAGCCAGGGAGTGCCCAGTTTCATGCCGCTGACGGGCATCGGCGAACTTCTTGGCAAAGTGTTCGAGTCGGCGCCAGCCGCCGTCGTCGTGATCACAAAGAATGGTCCGGGGAGGCCCCGCAGGACCCCACTGCCAGCCGCCCAGGTACCGTAGTAACAGCCAGCCCGCCGCGCATCCGCGGCCCAGATGGAAGGACCCGCGTGACAGGGAGCCCTCGTCCCACCACCGCCGAAGAGGACTACCTCAAGGCGGTTTTCGCGCTCTCGGAATGGGCGAGCGCGCCCGTGACCTCGTCGGACCTGGCTGCGGAGCTCGGAGTGGCGAACTCCTCGGTGACGGTCATGGTCCGCAAGCTCGTCCAGCGCGGCTGGCTCTCCCACGAGAAGTACTCCCCCATCCTTTTCACGCCCGAGGGCTACACGGTGGCCCTGAGCGTGGTGCGGCGGCACCGCCTCCTCGAGACCTTCCTCGTCCGGCAGCTCGGCTATACGTGGGAGGAAGTCCACGATGAGGCGGATGCGCTCGAGCACGCCGTCTCTGACCTCTTCATCGAGCGGCTTGACGCCCTGCTCGGCCGGCCCGCGGCGGACCCACACGGGGACCGCATTCCGCGCGCGGACGGCACCCTTGAGAACACGAGCGCCATCCTCGCCGCTGTGCTCGACGACGGTCATCCCGCCGTGCTGGAGCGCGTGTCCGACGCGAACCCGGCAACCCTGCGGGCCCTGAGCCAGGCGGGCCTGGAGCCTGGCTCCCGGGTGCAGGTCAAGGGCTCGGCGCTCGTCTCGGCGGACGGCGGGACCGCCCGCGGGGTCACGGGTGACGTGTGGGTGCGGGCCCTGGAGCACGAGTCGTGCTCGCTTGAGACCATCCCGGCGTCCGACGCCGACTCCGGGGACCCGCGGTGACACAGCCCCGCGCGGGTGTCCTCGGGGCCGTCTTCGCGGGCGGCGCGCTCGGCACGCTGGCGCGGTGGGCGGTGCAGTCGCCGTTTGAGGCCTTTCCTCTTGCCGCGGCGGTGGCAACGCTGTGCATCAACACGCTGGGAGTCGCCGTCCTCGCTGCGTCCGGGCCGATCACTGCCCGCAGCGGGCCCACAGTTAAGGCCTTCATTGGGCCCGGGCTCATGGGCGGGTTCACGACGTTCTCGGCCGTCATGCTGCTCCTCGCGCACCCCGGGGCCGTGCTGGCGGCTCTGGGCCTCCCGGACACGGCCATCCTCGGCGCGGCTGCTGCGGCCCTGTGGCTGGTGGTCTCCCTGGCGCTCGGGTGGGCGGCCGCGGGCCTCGGCTCAAGGGCCGGTCATCGACTCGCCGGCGCCCGCGGGGCGCGCCCGTGACGCCGGGGGGCTCGGCCGTGCTCGTCGCGGCGGCCGTGGCTGCGGCCGGCGGCATCGGCAGCGTGGCCCGCTACCTTCTCGACACGTCGTCCCCCGCATCCGCCCAGGGCAACTGGTGGGCGCGGCAGCCGCGGGGGCTGTGGGCCGCGAATCTCCTCGCCTGCCTCGTCATCGGGGCGGCCGCTGCCGTGCGCGCGCCCTCATGGCACCTCGTCCTCGCGACAGGCCTCGCGGGCGGGCTCTCGACATGGTCGTCGTGGATCGTCGGCGCCCGCTCCCGCTGGGCGGCTGCGCGGGACCTCGACGCCGTGACCCGCCGCTCAGAGCGCCGCTCGGCCCTCGTCCAGGTTCTGGGCCAGGCAGCCGGGGGCCTCGCGTGTGCCGGGCTCGGTCTCGCCCTCGGGCGGCTCGTTCTCGTCTGAGGGCGCCCGTCAGCGCGCCCGCGGATGACTCGTCGCGTAGACCTCGCGCAGCGTGTCCACGGTGACCTTGGTGTAGATCTGCGTCGAGGAGATCGAGGCGTGCCCCATGAGCTCCTGCACCGCCCGGATGTCCGCCCCGCCCTCCACGAGGTGCGTGGCAAACGAGTGGCGCAGCGTGTGCGGCGAGACGGGGTCCGCGATCCCGGCGGCCTCCGCGGCGCGCTGGATGATGGTCCACGCGGACTGCCTGCTGAGCCGCCCGCCGCGCGCGTTGAGGAAGAGCGCTCCCCCGTTGCCCGTCTTCCCGGAGTTCTTCGCGGCAAGCGCCGGCCTCCCCCGCACCCGGTACTCGTCGAGGGCACGCAGGGCGAAGGAGCCGATCGGCACGAGCCTCTGCTTGCTCCCCTTGCCCATGAGCCTCACGAGCGCGAGCCCAGTCCCGTCGTCCTCCTCCACCTGGTGGAGGTCGTCGAGCGCAAGCCCCACGGCCTCGGACACGCGCGCTCCCGTCCCATAGAGGAACTCGAGCAGCGCCCGGTCCCGCAGCCCCAGGGGCTCCTCCACGGACGCGGACTCAAGCATCCGAGACACCTGGTCCACCGTCAGCGCCTTGGGCAGGCGGGACGGAGGCGACGGCGGCCGCACGCGCGCGGCGGGATCCGTCGTCGTCGTTCCCTCAGCGAGAAGGAACGCATGGAATCCGCGGATGGCGACGACGATGCGCGCCGCCGAGCGAGGCGCCAGAGCGGGCCCCTCATCCCCGCTCCGCAGGGCCACCGCGAAGTCCGAGACGAGGTTCGCCGTGACGTTCCCGGGACGGTCGATTCCCCGCACGGCGAGGAAGCGCTCGTACCGGGCCAGGTCCCGCCCGTAGCTGGCGATGGTGTTGGCCGCGAGCCCGCGTTCGAGGGCGAGGTGCCGCAGGTACTCGTCTGCGGCGGCCCTCAGGGGTGTGGGGGGTGCGGCGGCGGGGTCAGGACCAGTCGGCATGGCGGGGGTGGGCCTGCCAGGGCGCGTCCGCCGGGCGCAGCTCGAGGGAGCCGGCCAGGAAGCGGTCCACCGCGAGAATGCCGAGCACGGCCCCAACGTTGTGAACGGTGCCCGCGAAGACGGCGGCGACGGCCTCCTCGACTGGAACCCAGGCGCGCTCGATCTCGGCCTCCTCGGCGTCCCGCTCGTGAAGGTCCGCGTCCGGCACCGGGGTGAGCCCCCGCGCCAGGAACACGCGCGTGGCCTCCGTGGACCCGCCCGCCGAGTTCTGAACGTCCACGAGGGTGTGCCACTCGCTGGCCACCGCGTCCGCCTCTTCGGCGAGCTCGCGCGGAGCGCCGTCCCACGGGCTCTCCCCCTCAACGTCGAGAAGACCCGCCGGGAGCTCCCACATGAGCATGCGGGCGGGGTGCCGGTACTGGCGAATCATGAGGAGCTCATTGCGCTCGTTGAGCGCGGCGACGACGACGGCGCCGGGGTGCTGGACGAAGTCCCGCGTCAGCGTCACATCCCCGCTGAGCCGGAACTCCTCGCGGACGAGCGTCTGGACGTGCCCGCGCTGAAGCACCTCGTGGGAGAGGACCTCGCGCTGGCTGGGCTCGTCCACGAGCTCCTCGCGGCCCAGGCGAGGGACCGCCTGCTCCCCGGCGCCGTGCGTCATCAGGACTTCGCCGCGAGGGCCGCTTCGACGAGAGCCGCGAAGAGCGGGTGCGCGTTCGTCGGGCGGGACTTGAGCTCAGGGTGCGCCTGCGTGCCGACGTAGTACGGGTGCACCTCAGCGGGCAGCTCGACGAACTCGACGAGCTTGCCGTCCGGGGACGTGCCGGAGAACACGAGGCCGGCCTCGGCGATCTGATCCCGGTACGCGTTGTTGACCTCGTAGCGGTGGCGGTGGCGCTCGGTGACCTTCGTCGTGCCGTAGACGCCCGCGACGACAGAGCCCTCGTCCAGCTTGGCCTCGTAGGAGCCGAGGCGCATCGTGCCGCCGAGGTCGCCCTCGCCCTCGACGATCGAGGCCTGCTCGGCCATCGTCGCGATGACCGGGCTCTTGGCCTGCGGATCGAACTCCGTGGAGGAGGCGTCCTCAATGCCGACGACGTTCCGCGCGTACTCGATGACCATCGACTGGAGACCGAGGCACAGGCCGAGGGTCGGGATGCGGTTCTCGCGGGCGAAGCGCAGGGCCCCGAGCTTGCCCTCGATGCCGCGGATGCCGAAGCCGCCCGGGACGCAGATCGCGTCGACGTCGCCGAGCTCGCGGCGGGCGCCCTCCTCCGTCTCGCAGAGGTCGGACGGGACCCACTTGACGTTGACCCTGGCGCTGTTGGCGAAGCCGCCCGCGCGGAGGGCCTCCGTCACGGACAGGTAGGCGTCCGGGAGGTCGATGTACTTGCCGACGAGCGCCACGGTGACGTTGTGACGCGGGTTGTGGACGCTCTCGAGGAGCGCGTCCCACTTGGTCCAGTCCACGTCCTGGAACTTCAGGCCCAGGTGCTGGACGATGTACGCGTCGAGGTTCTGCGCGTGGAGCTTCTTCGGGATGTCGTAGATGCTCGGGGCGTCGGCGGCGTTGACCACGGCGTCCGAGTCGACGTCGCACATGCGGCCGATCTTCTCGCGCATCGCGTCCGGGACCTCGCGGTCCGAGCGGATGACGATGGCGTCCGGCTGAATGCCGATGGAGCGGAGGGCAGCGACGGAGTGCTGCGTGGGCTTCGTCTTGAGCTCCTGCGACGGGCCGATGTAGGGCACGAGCGAGACGTGGAGGAAGAAGACGTTGCCGCGGCCGACATCCTGGCGGACCTGGCGGGCGGCCTCGAGGAACGGCTGGGACTCGATGTCGCCGACCGTGCCGCCGATCTCGGTGATGATGACGTCCGGCTGGGGGCGCCCTGCTACCTTCTCGGCGGGCAGGCGCATGCGGCGCTTGATCTCGTCCGTGATGTGCGGGATGACCTGGACCGTGTCGCCGAGGTACTCGCCGCGGCGCTCCTTGGCGATGACGGTGGAGTACACCTGGCCCGTGGTCACGTTGGCGTCACCGGAGAGGGCCTCATCGAGGAAGCGCTCGTAGTGTCCGATGTCGAGGTCGGTCTCGGCGCCGTCCTCGGTGACGAAGACTTCGCCGTGCTGGAAGGGATTCATCGTGCCGGGATCCACGTTGAGATAGGGATCCAGCTTCTGCATCGTCACGGCGAGGCCGCGAGCGCGAAGGAGGTGACCCAGGCTCGAGGCAGTCAGTCCCTTGCCGAGCGACGAGGCGACACCGCCCGTCACGAAGATCTGCTTGACGGCTTGAGGGGACTTTGACGTGTTCTTTGTTCGATGCACCACGGAATTCGAGCCTATCACCTCATGCACGGCGGTGCTGTCCCTTCTTCGTTGCCTCTCGCGAGCGCGCGGCGAAGGCCGCGGCGTCGTCGAGCAGTTCCTGAGCGTGCGCCTGGGCGGCGTCCGAGGTCTCGTGGCCGGCGAGCATGCGGGCGAGCTCCGTGACGCGTTCAGCGGCAGGCAGAACCCGGACGTCGGAGCTCGTCACTCCCTCGCTCTCCCCCTTGAGGATCCGCACGTGGGTCTGCGCGAACGCGGCGACCTGCGGCAAGTGCGTCACGACAATGACCTGCACGTGCTCGGCGAGCATCGCGAGCCGCTGCCCCACCGCGACGGCGGCCTTTCCGCCGACGCCCGCGTCGACCTCGTCGAAGACGAACGTCGGCACGGGGTCCGCGGTCCCGAGGACGACCTCGAGCGCGAGCATGACGCGCGAGAGCTCACCTCCCGAGGCGCCCTTCCCGAGGTTGAGTGCGGGGGCGCCGGGGTGCGGCGCCAGGAGGAGGGCGACGACGTCCGCGCCGTGCGGGGTGAGCGCCCCGGCCTCGGTGACCTCGACCGTGAGGCGGGCCGACGGCATCGCGAGCGCCGCGAGCTCCTCCGAGACCCGCCGGGCGAGCTCCGCGCCCGCCTGCGTGCGCAGCGCCGTGAGCTCGGACGCGAGGCTCGTCGCCTCCGCGTGGGCCGCGTCCCGCTCGGCGGCGAGCCGCTCGAGTGTGGCGTCGTCGTTGCCGATCTCCTCGAGCCGCGGCCGCTTCTCCTCCGCCCAGGCGAGGACCGCCTCAGGGGTGGGCCCGTAGCGCCGGGTGACGTGGGCGATCGCGGCGCGGCGCTCCTGGATCTCGTCGAGCCGCTGCGGCCCCTCGGTGTCGAGGTCCGTGACGAACGCCGCGGCCTCGACAGCGACGTCGTTGAGGTCCGCGGAGACCGTCTCGAGGCGGGCGGCGAGCCGGCTGAGCACCGGGTCCTCCTCGGACTCGAGTGCGCGCTTGGCTGCCTCGACGAGGCCCAGGGCCGTGGGCGCGTCGCTCGCGTCTTCCGTGCCGGTGAGGGCCTCGCCCGCGAGGGCGCCCGCGCGGCGCAGGCCCTCGACGTTCTCGAGGCGGAGGGCGGCCTCCTTGAGGGCCTCGTCCTCGCCGGGCTGGACGTCGAGCGCGTCGATCTCCTTCAGCGCCGCCCGCAGCTGCTCGGCCTCAAGGAGACGCTCCCGGGCCGTCGCCGAGATCTCCTCGTGGAGGGCGCGGGCCGTCTCGTAGGCGCGGAACGCCGCCTTGTACTGGGCCTTGACGCGGGCCAGCTCCTCGCCGCCGAAGCGGTCGAGGGCGCGGCGCTGGGCTGAGGCGGTCGCGAGCCTGAGCTGCGCCGTCTGCCCGTGGACGGCCACGAGGGAGCGGCCGATCTCCCCGAGGGTCGCCGCCGGGACGGTCCGGCCCGAGACGATGGCCCGGGAGCGGCCGCTCGCTGAGAGCGTCCGGGCCAGAATGAGCTCCTCGCGGGGGCCGTCCTCCTCCGCCGCACCAGCCTCGACGGCGACGTCCCACGCAGGGGACTCCGCGGGGACAGCGATGATCGCCTCGGCCCCCGCCTTGGAGCTGCCGACCCGCACGCGGGCCGCCTCGACCTTGTCGCCGAGGATCATCGAGAGGGCCGTGAGGATCATCGTCTTTCCCGCGCCCGTCTCGCCCGTGAGGACGGTCAGGCCAGGCGAGAGCTCGAGGCTCGCCTCCTCGATCACCCCGATGTCGCTGATGCGGATCTCTTCAATCACGAGTGCTCCCTTTCAGAACTCGACTCGCCCGCCGCCAGGCCCCCGTCGTCGGCCAAGGCCCCCGGAGGGCAGCCGTCCGAGGCGAGGGACGGCGGGGCGCCCGGGACACTGTCCGCGCCCCGCCACCCCTGGGTGGGCAGATGAAACTTGCGGACCAGGCGCTCGGAGAAGGGCGTCCGGTTCAGGCGGGCGATCCGCACGGACCGCTCCGCGCGCTCGATGTCCACGCGGGCGCCGGGACCGAGCTCGATCTCCTCCCGGCCGTCGCTCCACAGCACGCCCCGGGCGTCCGTGCGGTGCAGCAGCTGCACCGACACATGCGAGCGAGGCGAGATGACGAGAGGCCTCGCGAAGAGCGCGTGCGCGGCGATGGGCGTCACGACGATCGCCTCGACCTCCGGCCAGACGACCGGGCCGCCAGCAGAGAACGAGTACGCGGTGGAGCCCGTCGGCGTGGAGATGCAGATGCCGTCGCAGCCGTACGAGGAGACCGGGCGGTCATCGACGCCGAGGACGACCTCGATCATCCGGGCCCGGTTCTCCTTCTCGATGGCCGCCTCGTTGAGGGCCCACGTGCGGTGCACCGTCTGGTCCCCGTCAACGACCGTCACCTGCAGGGCCAAACGCTCCTCCACCGTGTACCGGCGCTCGACGACGGCGCGGACCGTGTCCGCGAGATCCGCCCGCTCGCTCTCCGCGAGGAAGCCCACGTGGCCGAGGTTCACGCCGAGCAGCGGCACGTCGGCCTCGCGGACGACCGCGGCAGCCCGGAGGATCGACCCGTCCCCGCCGAGGACCATGCACAGCTCAACCGGCTGGGCGTCCTCCAGGGCCTCAACCACGAGGATGCCGGGCGCGGCCTCAAGGAGCGCCGGGTGCTCCTCCGCGTCCGCGGCGAGCAGGACAGGAGTGATGTGGGACGCCGCCAGCTGGACGAGTGCCTCGCGGGCGGCCCGCACGGCGTCCTCCCGGCCCAAGTGGGCCCGCACAAGGACGCGCCTCTCCTCGGAGCGTGTCATGGTCGGTCCCCTCCTCGTTCCTCACGGCGTTCCTCGGCTCGCCCACTGTCCGGCATCCCGATGTGGCAGCGTCACCCGACACGGGCCGCCTGGTCATCCCGATGAGACACGGCTCCTGGGCCGGCGTCACCCCGGCGGCGCGTCGAAGGCCCCCGCCGAGCGAAGCTGAGCGAGCGCCTCGGTCACGTCGATCATACGGCCCGCCCCCTGAGCGTTCCCAGGGGTGCGGGGCCCTGCCTCCGCCGCGGGGCGCGTGTCGGCGGCGGCCGGGGCGTCGTCGTCCACCCCTGCGGTCCCGCGCACCCAGTGCGCGAAGTACTCACGGTTGCCGTCCTGCCCCGGCAGGGGCGAGGGGGCCACCGCGCTCAGCGCCAGCCCATGCCGCTCCCCAGCCTCAAGGACCCGGCGCACCGCGGCCTCGCGGGCCAGCGGATCGCGGACCACGCCGCCACGGACCCGCTCTCGCCCCGCCTCGAACTGCGGCTTGATCATGAGAACCAGGTCCCCGCCCGGCACGGTGGCCCCGGCGAGAGGACCCAGCACGAGCGTCAACGAGATGAAGGAGAGATCCCCCACCGTGACGTCCACTGGGCCGCCGATCATCTCCGGTGTCAGGGCCCGCACGTTGAGGCCCTCGTGCACGTCCACGCGCGAGTCCGCCCGCAGAGAGTCCACGAGCTGCCCGTGCCCCACATCGACGGCTACCACGCGACCCGCGCCCGCGCGCAGCAGGACATCCGTGAAGCCGCCTGTCGACGCGCCCGCGTCGAGACAGCGCCGCCCAGCCACCGAGACACCCGGAAGCGCTCCCAGCGCCCCGTAGAGCTTCTGGCCCGCCCTCGAGACGAAGTCCGGCGTGGCGCCCTCCACGACCTCCACAACGTCCTCCGGCGAGACCCTGGCCCCCGGTTTGGCGGCGGCACGGCCGTTGACCCGCACCCGCCCCTCCGCGACGAGGGCCGCAGCGTGCGTGCGAGAGGAGGCGAGGCCCCGCTCCGCGAGGGCGACGTCCAGGCGGGTGCCGCTCATACCCGTCCCTCGGGGGTGCGCGGCGCGTGGCCCGCGGCGTCATCGGGTTGCGGGGCGGCCTGGCCCGCCGCGGGGGCGTCAGGAATGCGCTCGTCCTCGAGGAGGCGGCGGAGCTCGGGCTCCATGTCCTGCACGCTCACCTCGCCTGCGAGCATGCGCTCCTCAAGTCGCGCGGCCCTCGCCTGCCAGGCGGCATCCTCCGCCGCCGGGTTGCCGGCTGCGCTGCGTTGCGCGCCCGTCACCGTGCGTCCAGAGAGAACGACGACGCCTCCCCGTTCACCAAGTCCCGGAGCGACCCGATGACGAAGTCCGGGCGCTGGTCCGCGCTGGCGGCCTCCGCCGACTCGCGGGAGTCGATGCCCGTGAGCACGAGGGCCGAGGCGAAGCCAGACGCCCTGCCCCCCGCGATGTCCGTGTCGAGACGGTCCCCCACCACGAGCGGCCGGCTGCACCCCAGTGCCTTGGCTGCCCGGTGGAAAATTGCAGGCTCCGGCTTGCCCGCCACGACTGGGTCCCGGCCGGTTGCGCGCCGGACGCCCTCGACGAGGGAGCCGTTGCCGGGGGCGATGCCCTCTGCCCGCGGGATCGTCGCGTCCATGTTCGTGGCGATCCAGTCCGCCCCCGCCTCGATCGCGTAGCTCGCCGCGGCCAGGTGGCGCCACCCCGTCTCGGGGCTGAAGCCCTGGACGACGACGTCGCAGCCCTCCCCCGCCTCCATGGCGTCAAGGCCCACGACCGTGAAACCAGCGTCCGTCACGAGGTCCGCCAGGGACGGGCTCCCCACGACGAAGACACGTGCGCCCTTCTCAGCGCGGTCATCGAGGAGTGACATGGCTGTCCGGGCGGACCCGAAGACGGTGCTCTCCTCCGCGGGCACGCCGAGCTCGCGCAGGTGTGCCGCGACGTCCGCTTCCGAGCGGGAGGCGTTGTTCGTCACGAAGCCCACGGGCCGCCCCGCGTCCCGGAGCGCCGTGATGGACTCCGGGGCGCCGTCAATGGCCCCCTGGCCGGCGTACACGACGCCGTCCAGGTCGAACAAGAAACCGTCGAACTCCTCAATGAAGGTCACTGTCCCGCGTCCTCCCGGTCTGCGCGGTCCTGGTCGGCGTCGTCACGGTCTGCGCTGGCGCCGTCAGCATCGTTGCGGCCAGCGTCGTCGGCGCCCTCGCGCGCCTCGGACACGACGGGTGCCTCAGCCTCCGGCGCGCTCGGGTCGACGGCGGTGGATCCGGTCTCGGCGTCATCGGCGCTGCTGGGCGTCTCGTCGTCGGACTCGGTGCCCGCGCGGCTGGCCTCGTCGTCGTCCGCGTCCGTCCGCGCCCCGCGGTCAACGTCGTCGTCCGCGTAGCCGCCGTCCAGCGAGGTCTCCTCGTCCTCGAGGTCCTCCTCCACGTCATAGAACTCGACGTCGTCCTCGTCATCGGCGATCCCCAGCGCGCGCTCAGCGACAACCGCCTGCGCGAACCAGGTGTCCGCCTCGCCCTCACGCCCAACGTTCGTCAGCGCCTCGCCGTATGCGCGGAACAGGCGCGGCGAGAAGCTGAAGCCCTTGGTCAGGTCCAGCTGCGGCACCTCGAGGGCGGCCAGGGCCTCATCGAATCGCTCGAGGTCCCCGAGGGCGCCGGCGGCGACAATCGCCATCTCGACCTTGCCGGAGGTGTCCAGCGAGGACGCCTCCTCGCTGCGCGCCAGCTCCAGGGCCTTCTCGGGGCGGCCGAGGCCCCGCTCAGAATCGGCCATGAGCGGCAGGTGAATGTTGGAGCCGCTGATGCGGCGGAACGTCCGCAGCTCGCGCAGAGCCGCCGCGTACTCGCCGGCGGCGTAGGCGGCCACGCCCACGGCCTCCCGGACCAGGGAGACCCGCCCGCCGGACTGGGCAGCCGCAGAGGCGTGCTCAAACGCGCGGCGCGGGTCCTCATCCAGGTAGCGCCCCGCCATGACGAGGTGCTGGGCCACACGCTCTGCGTTCTTCGCCTCGAGGGTGCGGAGCTCAGCGAGGGTGCCCTTGTCGAGCTCCTTGCCCGTCACATCCTTGTCGATGGGCGGCGCCTTGGGGCCTGCCGGGCGACGACGGTCCCCCATGGCGTGTGCATCACCGTCGCGAGAGGCCGGACCGCGCCCGGCCGGGCGGCCGCCGCGGTCCTCACGGGGGCCTCGGAACCCACCGCGGTCCTCGCGGGGACGCTCATCCCGGCTGCCACGGAAGCCACCGCGGTCTTCACGCTTCTGGAAGCCACCGCGATCCTCGCGACGCTCAAAACCGCCGCGCTCCTCACGCTTCTGGAAACCACCGCGATCCTCACGGGGACGCTCATCCCGGTTGCCCCGGAAACCACCACGGTCCTCACGGGGTCCACGGAATCCACCACGGTCCTCACGCTTCTGGAAGCCGCCGCGATCTTCGCGACCCTGGAACCCGCCACGATCCTCACGGGGACGCTCGTCCCGGTTGCCACGGAATCCACCGCGGTCATCGCGACCCTGGAACCCGCCACGATCCTCACGGGGACGCTCGTCCCGGTTGCCACGGAACCCGCCACGGTCATCGCGACCCTGGAACCCGCCACGATCCTCACGCGGCCCACGGAATCCACCACGGTCTTCCCGACCCTGGAACCCACCACGATCCTCACGCGGCCCACGGAATCCACCACGGTCTTCCCGACCCTGGAACCCACCACGATCCTCACGCGGCCCACGGAATCCACCACGGTCTTCACGCTTCTGGAAGCCACCGCGATCTTCGCGACCCTGGAACCCGCCACGATCCTCACGCGGTCCACGGAATCCACCGCGATCCTCACGGGGACGCTCGTCCCGGTTGCCCCGGAACCCGCCACGATCCTCACGACCCTGGAACCCGCCACGATCCTCACGGGGTCCACGGAATCCACCGCGATCCTCACGGGGACGCTCGTCCCGGTTGCCCCGGAACCCGCCGCGATCCTCACGACCCTGGAACCCGCCACGGTCCTCACGCGGCCCACGGAATCCACCGCGGTCATCGCGACCCTTGAAGCCACCACGATCCGATCGCGCGTCGTTGAATCGGTCGCCTGAACCAGCCATGGGTGCTGTCCTCCGTAGTGAAAAGTCTGTGTGTGCGGGTGCCCCGCACGGAGCTGTCAGTCTATCGCCCCACACTGCGCCGCCGAGCGGCGACCCATAGAATGGCCCCATGAATCCACCCCTGCCCTCCCCCACCGACATCTGGGACCGGGCCGAAATGGCCTGGCTCAAGGACGTCTTCGGATCCTTCTCCGTCGAGGCAGATCTGTCCTGGGGCATCCAGGGAATTCAGGTGACGAAAATCGACACGACCCGCGGCCCCGTCGTCGTGAAATCCGGGAAGAAGTGGGTGCGGCCGGACGCCGAAGGCGAGCAGCGCGCATTGGACCCCGAACCCAATCCGCACAATCTTCGTGAGATCCGCGCCTATACCCAGTGGATGCCTCAACACAATGACCTCGCCCCGCAGCTGATTGCGGCGGAACCTCGGCTCGGGATTCTCGCCATCTCGTTCCTTGACGGAGATCTCGTCTTGGGCTCCGCGCAGGTCGAAAACCCCGAGGTGTGGCAGGCCGCTGGTGAAACGACGCGGCGCTTCCATGGCGAAGCTCGACGCGTCACAAGCTCATTCGACGGCGGGAATCTCTCGCTCCTGCCAAACCGGGTCGACGCAGCTGAGAAGGGGGCGGAATGGCTGCCGACGGACCCCAACTTGCGTTCACGCGTCATGGCCGTGGCCGAGACAGCCCGCGCATTCCTCCGGACCGCGATACCTCGCGAACTCCCTCTCTACCCGACCCACGCGGACAACTCGCCGCGCAACTGGATGATGACACCCCAGGGATTCCGGCTCATCGACTTTGGCCGCGCAGGGATAAGGCCCCGATACACGGAACTCGACTTCGCGTGGGGTGCCCCAGGACCGTGCAGGGAGGCATTCATGAACGGACTCGGCGTCCCCACCGACCTTGCTGCGTGGGATGAGCACGAGCGGGCCTCGTGCCAGCTGTACCTGCTCGCACAGTATTTCCGTAGCCTTGAGTGGGCGTGGGAGCACGGCGACCATGGCTTCTACAGTGAGGTCCTCAACCGCGACGAGACCATTCACCAATTCAGCACCGTGTAGGAGACCGAACGGCGCTCTAGGTGGCGCTTCAGCCAAGCACTGTCAACGCGGTCTGGACATGCAAGCACGAACGCCGCGCGGACCAAAACCTCCAATGTGGGCAGACTCATGACGAACGTCCAGGCAACGGCCTCGCCCGATCAATAGGCTTGAATGCGTGCAAGAACGAACAAGGCCTCAGAACGACGAACACTCAACCGGGCCCACGCGCCGCGGCCCCTACAAGAAGAGCGGACGCCGCCGCGCTGCCATAGCGCAGGCTGCCATGCGTGTCTTCTCCGTGCACGGATTCCATGGCGGGTCGGTCCAGGCGATCGCCGCGGCAGCGAAGATCTCGCCTGCCACATTGCTGCACCACTTCCCCTCGAAGAAGCATCTGTTGGAGAGCGTCCTTGAGCTGAAGAACGACCGCACCTCAAAGGCCGAAAGCGTTCTCCTTGGGCAACATGCCCCGCCCATGCGGGAAGCCATCAAGCCGGTCTGTGAGTCTTACGAGTCCACTCCGGAGCTGCGCACCCTGTATTGCATCCTGGCCTCCGAAGCCATCCATCCTCAGCACCCAGCGCATCCACACTTCAAGGAACGCTTCAATGTCAGTCGAAACGTGCTGGAGCGCGCCCTCGAACGGGAGCGTCAAGCCGGGCGGCTGCGTCCGTACGTTGACATCCCGGCCACTGCTGCCAACCTCATGGCGACCTGGTACGGGCTACAGCTTCAGCGTGCGTACACGCCTGATATCGACGTCGTCCAGCATTTCATGCACGCCGTGGACCAAGTGCTTCTCCCGGAAGAGGACTGAGAAACGACGAGGCACGAGCGAGGCCCCTCTTGGGGCCCAGCGGTGCGCCCGCGCCCGTTACGTTGACCGGGTTCGGCAACGGTGACAGGCGCGGGCAGGGCGAATGCGGGCGGCCCGGGGTGCAGATTCTGGGCATAAAAAAGAGAGGGAAGAAAAAGAACAGTGTATGTTCTTTTTCTTCCCTCTCAGGAAAAATTGTCCGGCTGCGACCTACTCTCCCACACCCTCACGAGTGCAGTACCATGGGCGCTGTGGGCCTTAGCTTCCGGGTTCGGGATGGGACCGGGCGTTTCCCCCACGCTATGACAGCCGTAACACTATACCCAACACCCACACACACATGGCGGGCTGGGAAACCTATGATCAAAACATATCCTACCACAACCCACAGCCAATCCACAAAAGACAGACCACAAAGGGGGGGTGGTGGGGTTCTTGATCAAGAACCGCATAGGGACGCGAACACAACAGTCATTGCGACGTGCACAATCAACACCCACACACAAACGGTGTGGGGGGTGGTGTAAGTTATCGGCTTATTAGTACCGGTCAGCTCCACGGGTCTTTAGTCCCCGCTTCCACATCCGGCCTATCAACCCACTGGTCTAGGTGGGAGCCTCTCACACCAAAAGGTGCATGGAAATCTCATCTCGAAGTGGGCTTCCCGCTTAGATGCTTTCAGCGGTTATCCCTTCCGAACGTAGCGAATCAGCGGTGCACCTGGCGGTACAACTGACATACCAGAGGTTCGTCCGTCCCGGTCCTCTCGTACTAAGGACAGATCTTCTCAAATTTCCTGCGCGCGCAGCGGATAGGGACCGAACTGTCTCACGACGTTCTAAACCCAGCTCGCGTACCGCTTTAATGGGCGAACAGCCCAACCCTTGGGACCTACTCCAGCCCCAGGATGCGACGAGCCGACATCGAGGTGCCAAACCATGCCGTCGATATGGACTCTTGGGCAAGATCAGCCTGTTATCCCCGAGGTACCTTTTATCCGTTGAGCGACGGCCATTCCACAATGTACCGCCGGATCACTAGTCCCGACTTTCGTCCCTGCTCGAGATGTCTCTCTCACAGTCAAGCTCCCTTGTGCACTTACACTCGACACCTGATTGCCAACCAGGCTGAGGGAACCTTTGGGCGCCTCCGTTACTCTTTAGGAGGCAACCGCCCCAGTTAAACTACCCATCAGGCACTGTCCCTGACCCAGATCATGGGCCGAAGTTAGATATCCACGATAGCCAGAGTGGTATTTCAACGATGACTCCACGAACACTAGCGTGCCCGCTTCACAGTCTCCCACCTATCCTACACAAGCTACAGCGAATACCAATACCAAACTATAGTAAAGGTCTCGGGGTCTTTCCGTCCTGCTGCGCGTAACGAGCATCTTTACTCGTACTGCAATTTCGCCGAGTTTATGGTTGAGACAGCGGGGAAGTCGTTACTCCATTCGTGCAGGTCGGAACTTACCCGACAAGGAATTTCGCTACCTTAGGATGGTTATAGTTACCACCGCCGTTTACTGGGGCTTAAATTCTCAGCTTCACACCCAAAGGATGTTAACCGGTCCTCTTAACCTTCCAGCACCGGGCAGGAGTCAGTCCGTATACATCGTCTTGCGACTTCGCACGGACCTGTGTTTTTAGTAAACAGTCGCTTCCCCCTGGTCTCTGCGACCCTGACCCGCTCACCACAGCATGTGTGGATCACAGTTGGGGTCCCCCTTCTCCCGAAGTTACGGGGGCATTTTGCCGAGTTCCTTAACCATAATTCTCTCGATCGCCTTAGTATTCTCTACCTGATCACCTGTGTCGGTTTGGGGTACGGGCAACAGCCAACCTCGCGTCGATGCTTTTCTCGGCAGCATAGGATCACTCAATCCCCCCAAACGGGGGTCCCATCAGATCTCAGGCTCACACGTGACGGATTTGCCAATCACGCACCCTACATCCTTAGACCAACTCTTCCAATCGTTGGCTGAGCTACCTTCCTGCGTCACACCTGTTAATACGCTTACCTCCCCAGTTCAGGTCCCGCGCTCCCCGTCACAGTCATCACAAAACCAAAGGCCTTGCAACAATCACGGACGGTTCGGGCGGTTAGTATCACCAGCTCAGTATGGGCGGTTGACCACTGGTACGGGAATATTAACCCGTTGTCCATCGACTACGCCTGTCGGCCTCGCCTTAGGTCCCGACTAACCCAGGGCAGATTAGCTTGACCCTGGAACCCTTGATCATCCGGCGGACGGGTTTCTCACCCGTCTTTCGCTACTCATGCCTGCATTCTCACTCGTGTGGGCTCCACGACTAGTTCACACTGCCGCTTCACTGCCCACACGACGCTCCCCTACCCATCCAGACAACTGAACCACGAAGGCTAGTCGAATATCTGAATGCCACAACTTCGGCGGTGTACTTGAGCCCCGCTACATTGTCGGCGCGGAATCACTTGACCAGTGAGCTATTACGCACTCTTTCAAGGGTGGCTGCTTCTAAGCCAACCTCCTGGTTGTCACAGCAACTCCACATCCTTTCCCACTTAGCACACGCTTAGGGGCCTTAGTTGGTGGTCTGGGCTGTTTCCCTCTCGACTATGAAGCTTATCCCCCACAGTCTCACTGCTACGCTCTCACTTACCGGCATTCGGAGTTTGGCTGACGTCAGTAACCTTGTAGGGCCCATCGGCCATCCAGTAGCTCTACCTCCGGCAAGAAACACGTAACGCTGCACCTAAATGCATTTCGGGGAGAACCAGCTATCACGAAGTTTGATTGGCCTTTCACCCCTACCCACAGCTCATCCCCTCCATTTTCAACTGAAGTGGGTTCGGTCCTCCACGACGTCTTACCGTCGCTTCAACCTGGCCATGGGTAGATCACTTCGCTTCGGGTCTAGACCGTGCCACTCAAACGCCCTATTCAGACTCGCTTTCGCTACGGCTTCCCCACACGGGTTAACCTCGCGACACAGCACTAACTCGCAGGCTCATTCTTCAAAAGGCACGCTATCACCCCACAAAAAGGGCTTTAACGGATTGTAGGCACACGGTTTCAGGTACTATTTCACTCCCCTCCCGGGGTACTTTTCACCTTTCCCTCACGGTACTTGTCCGCTATCGGTCATCAGGAAGTATTTAGGCTTACCAGGTGGTCCTGGCAGATTCACACGGGATTTCTCGGGCCCCGTCCTACTTGGGAAACAACACACAAGCGCACGCACGTAACCGGTTACGGGACTCACACCCTCTCTGGTCGGCCATTCAAAACCGTTCACCTCACGCCATGCCATCCTTGCCACAGAAAAGCAGCCCTGTGACGGTTGCTCCCACAACCCCGCTGATGCAACCCCTGCTCGGTATCACACACCAACGGTTTAGCCTCATCCGCTTTCGCTCGCCACTACTCACGGAATCACTTTTGTTTTCTCTTCCTATGGGTACTGAGATGTTTCACTTCCCCACGTTCCCTCCACATGGCCTATGCGTTCAGCCATGGGTCACCGCATCAAGTGCGGCGGGGTTCCCCCATTCGGACATCCTGGGATCAACGCTCGGTTATCAACTCCCCCAGGCTTTTCGCAGATTCCCACGTCCTTCATCGGCTCCTGATGCCAAGGCATCCACCGTGCGCCCTTAAAAACTTGACCACACCACACAACACCCACAAGGATGCCGCATGGATGATCGCACACAGAACAATCAAGAAAAAATTCTCGAACATTGCAATAAAATTGATGCTCGCGTCCACTATGCAGTTCTCAAACAACAACCCACTCCACACCAACCAACCACACACAGTGCGATCAGCCCAGCTGCAGGCAGGACAACCAGAAACACACAACCCGACCATCCAACAGGACAGCCCAGATTGTTGCTTCAGGACCCAATAGTGCACCAAAGACCAGCCACACACCCCAACACACCCCTTTCCATCCCAACCAGGCCCCCACCGAAGCAGGAAACCCATCAGAAGTACTCAGGACACGCCAGAAACATGACCAGCCACAATTCGTTGAGATTCCACCCATGAGCACTCACCACGACACACTCGGCCGTGCAATGAGTAACACTGACACACACCCACCACCACAATCGCGGTGACAGGCCATGTGTAGTAGCTCCTTAGAAAGGAGGTGATCCAGCCGCACCTTCCGGTACGGCTACCTTGTTACGACTTAGTCCCAATCGCTCGTCCCACCTTCGACGACTCCCTCCCACAAGGGGTTAGGCCATCGGCTTCGGGTGTTACCAACTTTCGTGACTTGACGGGCGGTGTGTACAAGGCCCGGGAACGTATTCACCGCAGCGTTGCTGATCTGCGATTACTAGCGACTCCGACTTCACGTGGTCGAGTTGCAGACCACGATCCGAACTGAGACCGGCTTTTTGGGATTAGCTCCACCTCACAGTATCGCAACCCATTGTACCGGCCATTGTAGCATGCGTGAAGCCCAAGACATAAGGGGCATGATGATTTGACGTCGTCCCCACCTTCCTCCGAGTTGACCCCGGCAGTCTCCCACGAGTCCCCACCATTACGTGCTGGCAACATGGAACGAGGGTTGCGCTCGTTGCGGGACTTAACCCAACATCTCACGACACGAGCTGACGACAACCATGCACCACCTGTGAACCAGCCTCAAAGAGGGGCGACCATCTCTGGCCGTTACTAGTCCATGTCAAGCCTTGGTAAGGTTCTTCGCGTTGCATCGAATTAATCCGCATGCTCCGCCGCTTGTGCGGGCCCCCGTCAATTCCTTTGAGTTTTAGCCTTGCGGCCGTACTCCCCAGGCGGGGCACTTAATGCGTTAGCTACGGCGCGGAAAACGTGGAATGTCCCCCACACCTAGTGCCCAACGTTTACGGCATGGACTACCAGGGTATCTAATCCTGTTTGCTCCCCATGCTTTCGCTCCTCAGCGTCAGTTACAGCCCAGAGACCTGCCTTCGCCATCGGTGTTCCTCCTGATATCTGCGCATTTCACCGCTACACCAGGAATTCCAGTCTCCCCTACTGCACTCTAGTCTGCCCGTACCCACTGCAGACCCGGGGTTGAGCCCCGGGCTTTCACAGCAGACGCGACAAACCGCCTACGAGCTCTTTACGCCCAATAATTCCGGATAACGCTTGCGCCCTACGTATTACCGCGGCTGCTGGCACGTAGTTAGCCGGCGCTTCTTCTGCAGGTACCGTCACTTTCGCTTCTTCCCTACTGAAAGAGGTTTACAACCCGAAGGCCGTCATCCCTCACGCGGCGTCGCTGCATCAGGCTTGCGCCCATTGTGCAATATTCCCCACTGCTGCCTCCCGTAGGAGTCTGGGCCGTGTCTCAGTCCCAGTGTGGCCGGTCACCCTCTCAGGCCGGCTACCCGTCGTCGCCTTGGTGAGCCATTACCTCACCAACAAGCTGATAGGCCGCGAGTCCATCCAAAACCACTACAAACGTTTTCCACTCCCATGCCATGCGGCAGGAAGTCGTATCCGGTATTAGACCCAGTTTCCCAGGCTTATCCCAGAGTTAAGGGCAGGTTACTCACGTGTTACTCACCCGTTCGCCACTCATCCACACCAGCAAGCTGGTGCTTCAGCGTTCGACTTGCATGTGTTAAGCACGCCGCCAGCGTTCATCCTGAGCCAGGATCAAACTCTCCGTAAAAAACATACGAAAGAACACCAGCAACCAGACCGGGAAAACGGTCACAGCACTGATGCCAATCAAAATTGGTTTTCACCATGGCTATAAAACTTTTGTCACTGACCAGCCCACGGGGTGCGGACCAGCCAGACAACTATTGTCTACAACCAAATGTAAATAATTCGGTCTCAACAAACTTGGCACACTATTGAGTTCTCAAACAACAATCACTAGTCCGGCACCACAACCAACCCGAAACCCTCAGGCTCCTCATCGTTGGCCGCTCGCTCCGAAGCAACTTTTCAAGCTTACCAGGTCTTCCAGCTCTTCGCAAGTCCTGATCC